>JAGQPS010000016.1:0-35966 GCA_020426595.1 Planctomycetales bacterium | reverse complement strand
TCACGTTCACGCGCGATCTGGACGAGATTTCGGACCGCCTTCAGGTCGAACTTGTGCCTCATGCCAACGTCATGCAACGGGACCGTGCTCGTGCGCATCGCTGGAAAGCGATCGGGTTTCACGCAGGCGAACTCGACGGCCACGCCAAGCGGCGGTAATTCACGGGCCAAGTGATCCTGGACGCGTTCGGCTCCCGAGAAATGTTCACCGTTGATGACGTGCATGACCCGTGAGGTCGTCGCCCGCGTGGCCGTTTCCAGCGAAGGCTCGGCCTGATCGGACAGAGCCACGAGCGGCAAGGCGATGCTCGGAGTTCCCAACCCATCGGAGCCAGTTGAAGTGAGCGTCATCGGATGGGACTCCCGGTGTTAGGGCGAGCGAGCAACAAGGCGTGGTCGATCTACGTGGTAGGCGAATTCGCGACGACTTAATCAGGTCAGAGCGGGCTAGGCACGGCTCGTGTTACCCGCACGAGTCAAAACCAATGAGCCATTCGAGCCGAGACGGTGGGGCGGGTTTGCCGTCGCACCGAAAGCTGGTCGACCCAGTTGCGGAAACGGAGTTCAATCGTGTCGATGTCGTTGGCGCCAAAAGCTTGGAGCAACGGTTCGATCTCATCCGAGTCGAGTGTTTCCTCGCCCTGATGATCCGACATGACGTCGTCCGGTCGATGCGGCAAGGCGATCCAGTCGTCCTCGACGAAGTCATTGGGAATGCCGCGATCCCGCTCCCGCATGTCTCGATAGACATTGGCCAGCGCATGGCGGTCTTGCAGGAAGAGACAGAGATACCGGGCCAAGGCATACCAGCTCGCTTCGTCATCGCCTCGCAGGTCGCCTCGAGCGAGTAACTCCCCGAGTCTCCATTGATCGAGATTCGAGTCGGGTAGGTCGTGCAGACGCCAGTTCACTCGGCCTCGCAAAACCCATTGCCCGGCTTCGGTAACGTACTCGCCATGTTCGTGCAGGCTCGCGAGTCCCTCTTGCAGCCAGGCCGGAGCATTGGGGTAATCGAAATGCATCAGGGCATGGGTCAGTTCGTGGACGAGCGTCCCACTTCCTGTCGCTAGGTTCACGAGAACCATTCGCTCACGCGGCCGATAGTAGCCATAGACGCTCACGTGGCGGTCGCCAAACAAGCGTTCGGCCGTCGCTTCGTAGGTTTCCGCTCGCGAGAACAGGAGCAACGTGATGGGCTCGGTCGGAGTCCGCGAGAAGTACTCGCTGTTCATCGCTTGGCTGGCCGGCAGAATGGTCCGCCGATAGATCCGCTGAAGCGCGTCGGCCTCGATGTCTCCGGCCAACACGAAGGGGCTCGCGGTCCAAGTCGAGAACCCGTCGCCCAACGCGACTCGCACCTCTTGCTCGCGAAGCTCGCAGGCGGCGTTTAGCCCGGGTACTTCAAGGGTTGGCGTCAGCTCTTGCCAACGGATCCCCGAGACACTCGTCGCGTCCACGACATTAGGCGACCATGCCGGCGGAACCGGATGGCGGAGCCAATGTGTGAGCTGGAAGCTGGCCAGGACGAAGAGTCCGGGGGCCAGCAGCATGACAAGACGACGACGGTCCATTTACAACGTCTAACGAAGAAGGGCGAAGGGTGGTGTCTTTAACGAAACCTATCCCGATTCGCCCAAGGCGTGGGGCGCCGCCCGTTACCTTTTGCCCGATCCGCGCGATACGAAACCGGACAATCGTTAAACCCTGCCCAATCTAGAGGACCGGTCCCCCGGAGCTACCACAGCTTGAGTAGTTCCGAGCCCGCCAACCAGGCTCCCGCGACCCCAGCGATCAACATGCCGATCGTCGAGAGCCACAGTCCCGCGTCCGAAAACCAACTGGGACGCAATCGACCATCGAGGTGAGTGTAGCGCAAGTAGAGTGCCGTAGCGGCCAGCATGGGGAGCATGATCAACTGCATCAAGCCACTGAGCAGTACCAGAAAAGTCGGCATGGGGATCGCGACGTAGATGGCCAAACAGATCAGCGGAAACAGACCGCTGAGCGCGACCACCGCGATCTTGTACGCTCGGCTCGAGGCTGGTATGAGCCGCACCACGCGGAGTGCGTCGGCGAACACGCGCGCGTGCCCGGCCGACGCGACGAACAGCGTCGAGTAGAGCACGGCGAAGACCCCGAAGAGGAACATCAACCGAGCTCCAGGACCAAAGACCGGCGCGAACATGACCGTGAGATATCGAATCAAGCTGTGTTCACTCGGCACGATACCCGACCGGCCCAGCACGCTCGCTCCCAAGAGATAAAACGCGATCGTGGCGAAGGTGTAGACCAGCATCGAGCCCCAGGCATCGACCCACATGACTCGGATCCAACCCTTGGCCCGCTCGGCCCAGCCCGCTGAATCGTCCCTGGGGCCAGTGAATCGGGCATAGCCCTTTTCCAGGCACCAGTACGGATAGGCGACCAATTCCGTCGCCCCCACGCCAATGATGCCGAACGTCTTGAGAGCCGTGGAAACCGCCGCCCAGCGGTCCTCGGGCGCGCTGGGAGGTAGCCGGAACTTGAGCCCATCGATCACATCATTCATCGAAACGGCCCAGCCTTCATGGCGCTGGAGCACCACGAGGTTGATGATGGTCACCGCGGTGAAGCAGGCGACCATCGCCGTCGAGAAGGAGAGGATGAGGCCAAAACGCCCCTTCATCAGGATGAGCGAGGTAATCAAGGCGATGATTCCCGCCCAGATCTTGTCGTCGTGGGATCGTGGAATCCGGTCGAGGTCGGCGCGCAGGCGTTCATGGGCCTCGGTGGGCTGAGCAAACGTCATCTCCCACGCGGAATCGAATTCCTTGGCCGCTTCGCTCGCGGCCGACTCGGCCGCCTGGGCCTTGGCGAGCCGTTCCTGCAACTCCGGCAGGCGCCTCTCGGGAGCCCGTTTGATCCGCGCTTCCTGCCCCAAGCGGTCGTCTCGTAGTCGTTTCCACTCGCCCCACGCGACAAGCTGTTGTTGGATCGCCCGCAGATCCTTCTCGGAGACCGTCGCCGCACCGGTCGGGCCAGCTCCGTCCCCCGCCGGCAACTGAAGCAGCAGTTCGGTGCAGCCACGTTCCATTTGAGAATAAGACACGCGGCTCGCTAGATAGGCTTCATCCGCGACCGAGGAGAGGTTCGCTTCCCGCGAGTGTTCGTCCTCCAATCGCTCGCCCATCATGCGGGCCAAGTCCGCATAGCTCTCCAGAATTACGCGAGTCTTCTCGATTCGCTCATCGTTCAACGCGACTTGGCCCAGCAGTTCGTCCTTGAGAAGCGGAGCCAGCTCGGCAAGGTTGACTTGGATGCGGGTGTCGCGGCGGGCGAATTCATCGTATTCCCTGCCCTGTTCCGTAAGAGGCAGTGAAATGGAGAGTGCTTGGCCGACTCCACCCACGATGCCACCGAGCTGGGCGACACTCGCGATGAACATGATGAACCAATACCAGATCACCCAGTTCCCGCGTTTGCCGAGTCGCGGGCCGGGTACGCGATCCATCGCCACCAACGAGCTCTCCCCGCTCGACACGGCATAACGGCCCAGCTCGACTTGAACAAAGACCTTGATGACACAGCCGATGATCATCAGCCACAGCAGCCAGAAACCGGCTTTCGCGCCGGTTATTGTCGTGCCGATCAACTCGCCCGACCCGACGATCGATCCGGCGATGATGAGTCCAGGTCCGATCCGTACGAGCGTCGAGAGAACCCCGGTGGGAGGCGCCTGAATGGAGCTTTCGCTTTCGGCTGCTTTCGACTCGGGCTCTTTACTCATCGTGCCGTGCTCGTGGTGGGAGTAACGAAACGGCCTTACGGTAATCCAACCAACCTCTCGATGGTAGCAGTGGCCGGGAAGTTCGCGGTAGGCGCGCCGCGACGCTTGCCGCGGTCAGGGCGATCGTGATCCGTGTCTCGTGACAATGCCGTCCGCGACGATGAAGCTTCGTCGTGAGGCACGGGGAATGAGAGCAAGAAACAGAAAACGCCGAGCGGCGAGGCTCGGCGTTGACTGTTGATTCTAGACCACGACTGATTGGAAGTCGCGACTGATTCTAGACCGCGACGCGGGCTCCTGGCCAAGTCACCCTTGGCCAAGCATCTCGAGTCGAGAAAGCGGTTGGGTCCGTGGGGAACCCGCACATAGCCAACGCGCGAGTTCGCCTCGGATTCGCTCCGCGATCTCGAAACGAATTAACGCTTCGAGAACTGGACACCGCGACGAGCACCACGAAGACCGTACTTCTTACGTTCCTTCATGCGCGAATCACGAGTCAGGAAGTGGCCGTCACGCAGAGGAGCGAAGTTCTCCTCGCTCATGCCAACCAAGGCGCGGGACAAGCCCATCTTCGCCGCACCAGCTTGACCCGAAGGGCCACCGCCGGTGCAGATGACTTGCACATCGACCGACTCTTGCTTTCCGCAAGCCTCGAGGCAATCGAGGATCTGTCGCTGATCACCCAAGTTGACGAAGTACTCGTTCAGCGGGCGGCCATTGACCGTAACCACGCCCGAACCAGACTTCACTCGCACGCGAGCCACAGCCGACTTCCGCCGGCCCGTACCCATCGAATGACCCGTGATCTTATCCGTCTTAGCGGCAACCATCGGCTAACACCGTATTCGAGAACGACTGCCGCACTGCCGCGGCATCCTTTAAACAACTCACTCACAATTCGCGGCGATTGCGATTTCCGTCACCGCCGCTTTTGGTGGATCCCACCTCGATGATCAAGGGAGACATCACCGTGGGCGCCTCACCATGGGCACCGCAGGCACAGCGCCAAAGGCACCGTGCCGCTCTGGCTTACGCACCCAGGAGGCTCGCGCCTCGCTTGCCCAGGTCGAGAACCTTCGGCTCTTGAGCCTGATGCGGGTGATCGGTGCCCGAGTAAATCTTGAGCTTGCTGAGCATCTTGCGACCCAGCTTGTTCTTCGGCAGCATGCGGCGAACCGCTTCCTGCAGAATGAGCTCCGGGCGGCGCTCGAGACGCTCGCCAGCGGTTTCACTGCGGAGTCCGGTGTAGCCGGTGTACCACGTGTAACGCTTTTGATCGAGCTTGCGACCCGAGAACTTCACCTTCTCACAATTGATCACGACAACAAAGTCGCCCGTATCAACGTGAGGCGTGTAAGTCGGACGGTGCTTGCCCATCAGAATCATCGCGATATCGCGGGCCAATCGACCCACAACCTTGTCATCCGCATCGACGAGGAACCACGCTTGCTTAAGCTCGCCCGGCTTCGCCATGTACGTCTTCGTTCCAGCCACCGACCGTACTCCTCAATATACTTTTGCGACTCAGCGCTCTACCGGCACCGCAACCTGCCAGTTCAATGGCCCCAATCGCCGGTCACGAACGAACCGGTCCTCGGCACCACGAGACTGCTCAAGAACTCGCCTCGGCAGCTCACTGGTCACGACTTTCTTCCCTGGGGAAACGCGTAATCTAACGACATCCCCTACTCCGAACAAGTGCCAATCCAGGCAGACACTGGGCAAAGGAGCGAATGCCTCGGGTCTCGGAAAGGATTAGCGAAATCCGGTTTCAGAATTCGACCCGAGCCCCACCCGAATGGCACCCGCCCGACATGCCAGGTCGACGGACTCGTCCTTGCGATGGGGGGCCTCGGTCCACACTCTTCGCCGCCACTCACCGGTGACTCGAGAGTCACAAGCCAAGCCCGGCTTCGTGCCATTCAATGAATCGCTCGGGGCCGATCGAATCGATCTGCTCGAGCCACGCGGCGCGGCCCTGCTCCAAGGAGACCGCCGGGCTCTCGCCCCCAAGGGATCGCTCGACGCAAGCCGCGAGGATTCGCAAGGTTTCGTCGCTCCCCGGATACCGAGGCGGTTGCATCGCCACCAAGGCGGCGTTGTCGGCCCGCACGATTTCAAACACGTCGTCCACCGCGGCTTGCGAGAGCCCTTCAGGAAGCCAGCGGTCGAGCGAGCCGAGGGAGGAGTATCGCATCGGGAACGATCCGGGAACGACCTCCGCGAGTCGGCTCTGCATCTTCCGCCCACCCAGCCACTGGAGAAAACCCCAGCTCGTGCCCGCTCGCCTTGAGTTGGCGACAATCGAGGCGACGATGCCGGGTCGCCCCAGATAGGGCACGCTTGTCGATTCTTCCTCGTCCCGCCGACGCCATTCCTCGCGACTGCTTACAAAAACCTCCTCGGAACCAGGCAGCACGGCGAAGCGTACGAGCCCCATCGCTGGACCCACCTCATTCGCTCCCGCGCTGGGTGTGTCTCCCTGAGGGCCAGCTTCGCCTTCGTCGTCCCTCAAGCCAACTTGCGATTGAGTGGGGAGCGGGATGAGCGCGAGCGCCGAGGAGCCATTCACGAGAGCTTGGAAGCAACTGGCGGGAGTCGAGTCGACGAGCGGACGAGCAGCCACAAGCCTCGTCAATGCCTCGGCATATGGCGGCGACGTCAGCAGCGGTTCGGACCGCCCCAGTTCAAATAGTCCGCTGTAAGCCCCGCGATGGCGAATGCCACTCCCGGTTCGGGCGAGCAGCACGTGAGCCGCCCAGTTTCCTGCCATCGGCTCCTGGCAGGCTTGCCAGACACCGTCCATGCGAGTCGCGGAACCTGGCGGCGGCGACGCGAGCCGATCGGCCAACTCTCGGTACTCTTGCCAAGTCCGAGGTGGCTCGGCTCCCACCGCTTCCAGAACATCGGCGCGATACGCCAGCACCCAGGGACGATGGCCCAGTGAAATCCCGTAGGCATCACCGTCCCAGTGAGTAACGAAACCTTTTTCACGAGGCAAGACGTCGGCTTGGTTCCAGTCATCGTCCTCGAATTGGCGTTTCTCGATCGCCAGCAATAGTTCGGACGCCGCCAACTCTGGCAAGAGCGAGGAGGGATAAACGACGACGTCGAATCCGCTCAGTCGCTCGGCGGGCGTCGCCGTGAACTCAGCCAACGAGACGCTCGCGGCTTCCATCGGACTCGCCGCTTCCGCATTCCAGAATCGTTCGATCGCCGAGGCCGTGTCGGCCGATCCCACGAACAAGACTTGGATGGGCTCCTTCGGTCCCGTGTCCACGTTATTCACTTCCTCGGTTCGCGGCCCGCAACCAACGGTCCACAGAGCCAGCAAAGCGAACGCCAGCAGGCCGCCTAACGGTATTCGTGACTCGAGTGGCGATGGAAACGATGCGGCGAAACTTGTCATGGATCTTTCCGTGGCAGTGCTCATGGGGCTCCGAAACGACCTGCTTGGCGATACAGGGGGCGGAGTCGTCTCGGGAGTCGGCTTTATCCTAGAGGATGGCGTCGCTCGGAGTTCGCGATGTCCGGTCGCCGGGCAACCATTTTAGGAATACGGTGCGACGATCCCATGCCCGAAAGTTGGCCGCCGCGTAAAGGCGGAGAGCCGGCAGGTTGGCTTCATCGAGTCCCAGCACGATCGACTCAACCTGCAATTGCCGGGCTCGAGCCAGACCATGCTCCACGACTTGTCGCCCCAGCCCTTGGCGGCGAAATCGAGCCGCGACGCCGAGGTACACCCATTCGATTTGCCGGCCCTCATTTTGTAATCCGGCCAAGAGGCATGCCGCGGGAGTGGAATCGACCTGGAGTACTTCCCACCACTCGCGACCCGATTGAGTCGAGGACTCGTATCCCGCGATCATCTCATCGACCGACCGGCGTCCCTTGAGGAACCGACAGTCTTGACTATCGATATGGGTTTCTCGCACGAGTTGTTCGAGTGAATCTCGTGAAAGTCGATTCGCCGGTATCCATCCCGCCGATAATTCGCCCGGCGAGTCATCAATCGGTAGGTCGGCCAAACGAGCCTCGAGGTAATACAGTCGAGTCGCCTTTTCCCAACCGGCTCGCAACAGTCGAGGTTCCCAGTCTTCGGACCGCGGGTCACTGAGCATCAGTTGGATCATGACCGGTCCAGCGCTTTTGGGGGCGCCCGCCGTGGGCCTCAAGGCGGCACTTTCGTCGGCTCGTGGAGGCTCGATCGCCTGGGAACCATCCGGCGTGGCCAAAGCGACGCGGTCCAGCACCCATTGCTCCAAGCACGACAACAACTCGGCGGCTTGCTCCTCACGGAGCGGACCCTCTTGCAAGGCGAGCGCCGGATCGCCGACAAGGAAGGCAGTCGGCCCGCTTTGCGAGACCAATAGACAGGCTCGGGCTTGCGAGTCCCACAAGCCGAGCAGTTGATGGGGCTGATCGGTCGTCAGACTCGCCGTCAGCGTGGCGAGTGAATGCTCGACGAGCGCGGCTCTCTCGTCGGGCTCATGATCGCCAAAGAGCAAATCAAAGCCGGCGGCCCGCATCGATTCCGGGTAGCTTCCCCAGGGCAAAGCAGCATTCCTGTCACGAACTGGAGCACGGGCGCGACCCGAGGTCATGGTCGCCACGCGGTTGCAAGGCCCCGAGGCACCGGTGAGTTGGCTCGGCGGCGAGTCGCCGAGTTTTCACCGAAGTGGCCATTCGCTTGGCCTTATGAGTCGTCGCGGATGGCTTCCTCGAGCTTCTCGCGGATTTGCCGTTCGATCGTGCCACGAAACATGGCCGCCGCGAGCGGGAGCGTTCCATTGAGCCGGACGTGGGATTCGTCGACCAAGGCCGAGCCAGCGATCTTGAAACCCATGGCCCGAAAGGAGAACTCCAGGTTGCGTTCCGATACCCATTGTTCCACGACGTCGGTGATTTCCCCTTGGTAGTCCGCTCGGACTCGCTCGGAGAAGCCTTTAAGCCGCGTCACGACGGTCGTGACTTCCATGCCATGCGGGACTTCGACCTTGAAACCAGCCACAATGCACTCGTGTTGTTGAAGTCGGTTCGAATCGATCGCGGCGTGCGTCGATTCGAATCTCAAACGGATGAACCCAGCAAACTCGATTAACCTTCGGCGGACGGGCCATTCGGTCACGTCGCCTCGACCCAGGACTTTCCCGACGATCATCGTTCGGGGCGACGGAGTTGGCTCGGTGGTTGCTCGGGCAAACCCCGGTTCCGAGCTCACTCGCCCAAGCCGGAAGCGTCGGGATCATCAGGCTCCGAACCCGACCCTCGATTACCGATATCGGTTGATCAGCATACCCGCCCGCGGCATTCCATTGCACCCACACCGCGATCACCGTTGTCGACCGTGCGTCGCGGGGAATGGACTAGGAGTGGCGGCCGACGAAAGTTCTTGTCGCGGTTGAGACGCCAGGACTTGGCTTGTTTCGCGGGCCCTCGTCCGCTTACAACACAAGCCCGCCGTACTCCCGGACAACACTCAGGTGACGGGGACCCAGCGGGGTGTTGCCGACACTTCTTAGAGGCCCGTACACGGCGTCCCTATCCAAGACGGACGCGTGAAGGTCGAACATAGAGTGCGTTTGCCCGACCCGGTCGCTTGAATCGATTTCGGTTCGAGCGGCGACCCGAGTTTTTGTCGATGGGAACGATCGTCGATGGACGAGCAGGTTGACCAAGAGAACGACGGAGCCAACCCGCGGCGTCCGAATTACTATTTGCTCGGGGGCGCCTTCGCCCTTTTCACCGCACTCGTGGCGCTGGTGGTTTTCGTCAGCTACGCCCGATGGCTCCCCCATCCCCAGCAGGCCTCGCGGAATCAACTGCTCTACTGGGTCGCGACTCGCGATCTTTCGCAAGAATCCCCCGAACTACGCCGCGCGCTCTTGGAGCGATTGATCGCGGAGTTCGACGACGAGGATCTTGGTGGCCAGGTTTCACGAGACGCCTTGCCGCGGGCCTATGTCGAGCAGGTCAACGACAACATCGAGATGCTCAAGTTTGATTGGTTCGCTTGGCAAGTCGAGCGTTACAAACGCGACACCGAACTGCGGTGGTCTTCCGTCGGAGCGAGTTTCGAACAGGCCCAGCGGTGGCTAAACGCCTCCCAGCGATTGAGCGCCAGTGACGAGGAAAGCGTCGACATCGCCGCCGAGATCAATCGACTCATCGACTCGGTACCAGACAACCAACGCGCCACGGCGGAAAACCTCGTCGCCGACGCTGTCGTGATCTGGCTCACGCGAACCGATGTCGCCACGTGGACTGAATCCGAGAGGCGGGAGTTGGCCAGCCAAATCGTCTTGAGTTTGGACTCGCGTCCTCTCGAGTCGCTGCCGGCCGAGTCGACTTGGACCCCCGAACAACAAGCGACGTTGCGACACAACGCGGAGCGATTGTTGGGGAGCTGGGCCGCGATGCAAGCCCACGAGCTGGCCGGGATTTCTGGCCGCCATGAGCGTGCCGCCTTCATTGACTCACGCATGGAGCAAGTTCAGCGCTGGGGATTGTTGCGTCTCTTCGCGACGAACGCCGAATCCTCGGACTCACCGAGCGCGTGGGAGGCGGCGCGACAACTACTCGCCGTGACCGGCGATTGGTTGCGATGGACGGACGAGGCGGATCGAGTCGAGATGCAAGCGCTCGTTGATTTGCTCACCGAGCGAGTCGCCGCGCAGGCGATGCGGCGGTTGTTATCGTTCTAACGTCGTGCGTGCGAACTCGCCGCCCGAGGGTCGGAGGTCCGATCAAGAGGCTCTCGTCACCATGAGGGTCGCCTCGACTCAAGAAGGCGGAGCACAAGCGGAGAGACGCGACAAGAGATTGCCCAGGATTCGCTGCTCGAGTTGCTCGTCTCGGCCCAAGGGAATCCAGCCCATCTGATCGGGACCGATTCGCAGTGGGTCGTCTTCACGCTCTCGCGAGTTGTCGTGCCTTAGCGTGGCTCCGCCGACCGAGGCGTTCATCGGCTGCTCGAGATCCTCGAGTTCCTTGTAGACCGCGACTTCGATTCGGTAACCGCCGGGTGCCGGAATGAGTCGCACGCGCGCCCAGCGCCGGATCGACTGAAACGTGGCCAGCCAACGTTCGTATCCAGGACTGGAATCCTTGCGCCAAGGCTCGAGCCAAGTCGATCCTGACGTCGGGAATGTCTCGATCCAGCCTTCGGTGATGACGTTCTCGATGATTCGCACGCGTTCTTCCCGGCGAATCTTGAAGTAATCATCCAGTTCGTCGACGAGCTGATTCCAGATCAATTCGGAATCGGTTTGCGCGACGAACATCGGATTCTCGAGAGCCGTGGGAATGGTCGACAGTACGTCTTGATGACGCATGTTGCGAAACCAACCGCAGCCACCGAACGAGCTTAGCAAGGCACCGCCGGCGAGGCCGAGCCAATGGCGGCGATCGAGTCGCGGCCTCTTGGCATCGTTGGCGCGGGCGGGGCTCGACGAGTTCGTTCCGTGGAAGTTCCGACGCGGTTGGATCATTTAGGCGGCCCTCCGCCGCGTCGTGCTGGCCGACAAGGTCGTGCCCGCCAGCAAGCTCGCATAGAGGTCGAGCATGCGGCTCGCTTGCAGCGCGAGTGGGAACTCGCGCTGCATCATGAGGCGACCTTGTTGACTCAAGCGATGACGGTGTTCGGTGTTCGCGGCGGCTCCAAGGAGCGCACCGGCCAGGGCTGATACGTTTCCGACCGGAGCCAGCCAACCGGTTTCGCCTTCCCGCACGTATTCCGGAATGCCTCCCGCCGCGAAAGCGACGACAGGCGTTCCGCACGCTAGGGCCTCAAGTCCCGTTTGAGGTTGATTGTCCTCGAGCGACGGCAGGACGAAGATATCGCCGGCGGACAAACAGGCCACCTTGCGTTCGTCGTCTCGCACGTAGCCAAGTCGATGCACGCGAAGCCACGGTGGGAGGTCGGGGAGTTCGCCATCGCCAAAGACGAGCGCGTGCCAATTTTCCTGTGCCGGAAGGCTCCAAAGCGCCTTGCCGAGATGAGGCATCCCCTTGCGGCGATTCGCGATATCCTCCGCGCCGAAGACGAACGTGAACTCGTGCGGCTCGATGCCAAATTCCCGCCGTACGGCTCGGCCATCCACGGGACGATGGACTTCCAGATCGAGTCCGTAGGGGATGACGGAAAACTCGGTGTTCGTCGGCCAGATGCTGCTTTGTTGGGCGAGTTGACCTAGCCAACGACTGGGCGTGACAACGTGCGGCGAACGACCACGCATGGCTCGGCGTTTGACGTCGAATCCATGTCGCGACGCATCTTGGGGACCGCTCATCGCGACTTGGGGACACTCGCCGCATCGGCCACGAAACCGCTCGCAACCCGACGAGTAATGACAACCACCCGTGAACGGCGCCTGATCATGGAGCGTCCATACCAGTGGCTTACGCGGTGGCAACGACGCGAAGAATCCTGGGTAGTCGATCAGGAACGCGACCCAGTGCAAGTGCACGACATCACAATCGACGCGCGACCAATCAGGGACGGCCGACTTGAACAGCTGCGGCGACGAGAATACCTCGAAGCCAGCGGGACGATGCTCGAGATGTTGTCGCCAGTTGCGTCTTGCTCGCCGGCGTCGCAGCCTTTCCCAGTGGCGTTGGAATGGCTTGATGAGCACATTCGACGAAGGCGTGGTTTGAGGCAAGGGAGCGAACGTCGGGTCATCGACGTGGTTGACCGGATCCTCGCCGTGCCAGAAACGACTCTCCGCTCCGGCGCGCAGCAATCCATCATGGAGTCGCCGAGCCGCGATCGCGGCTCCTCCGATCGAATACGTCGAGAGGTGTCCCACGCGAACCATCGCTGCTCCTTACGGTCGAGCCGTCAACGTGAGTTTCCGTGGCGAACCATTGCCGCTGCGTACGGTCATCAGCTAGGCGGCCTTCCGCGCCGGCGCGGTGCGCGGGGTGAGGGGACGCGGCGAACGCCAAGGCGTTTGTCGCTCGAGTCGATCCTGCTCGATCAGCAACGCGCCAAGCATCGCGCGACGACCTCGAATGACAAACCGGATCAGCGCCTTCTGACCTGCTTCGCTTAGCGAGGTCTTCCAAGCGGGTTGTTCCTCGGGGACCGCGGCATCGGGATCGGTCGCCAGACAGGCCGTGACGAACGCTTCCTTGTCTTGCAAGAAACCGTGTAGCAGCACGCGGTCGGCGCGAGCGGCGTCGCGCTGCAGTCGTTGGGTGGTCGAGAACGCGATCTGTCGCGTGTTCACGACTCGACCCGTCTCCTTCAGGAACTGGTAGACCTGCGTATCGAAAACGCCTTCGCGGGCATCGAGCGGCATCGCGTGAGCGAAGTCATTCGAGTAGCAGGCGCCTCCGTTGATATGCTCCGAGATCCACAGCCGGGCTCGACGGAAGAATCGCTTCTTTTGCACATCCGGGACGTAGCAGCCCATGATCAGGGGCGAGTTCGCCTCGGACCATTCGGAGGCGAGCCGAGCCAACCAATCTCGTTTCACCGGCACCATGTCGGATTCCAGCCAGAGGCTGAAGCCGCCCTGCAAATCGTGTTCGTTGGCGACATGGTCCATGCAATCCCAGAACATCGCCGTCGGACCTTGCGGGTAGCCAAAAATGCGAGTCGGGCATTGGAAATGCTGGCACGGCGCGATGTCGCTGAAGCCTTGGTAGAGGCGATCGTTCGGTTCGATCTTGGGACTTGCCGCGAGCAGGAACTGGTAGTCGACACCTTGAGACCCAAATTGACGCAAGCGGTCGGCGATGCGGAGGTACCGGTCGATCTCAGGTTCACTGAAATAGGGCACGATGACGATGTGCTTCATGAGGTTCCTTCCGTGGAATCGCCGTCACGCGTTTCGGGCGTGAATTACGAGGGATCGCGACGCATCCTGCCTCGCGTGAATCAACGTCTTCCCAGCGGGCTCGGCGGCCCGGGAACGGGAACACCAGCCAGCGCGAGGGAGACTCCGCTCCTACTCCAGCGGCTTGTACCGAATTCCCGCGGCGTGAGTCAATGTCAGTCGCGGTGATCTGGCGGCCCTCAACCTCAACATCCAAGTCACTCTCGCCGTCAACGCGGGCTCGCCGCGGGAAGGCGTTGACCCAGTCGAGCCGTCCTGCTATTTACCCGCCCTGTTACCGGTTTCGGCGGTCATCGCGACGAGTGCTTCGTGGCCAGTGTTGGGTTGCGAGCACCCCACTTGGACGCGTTACCTTCAGCTTTTCAACCTGTGCGGAGAGCCCCTTGACCCGATTGCTGGTCTTGGATCCATCGCTCAAAGGCCCGGGCGGACACCACTTCGACTACACACGGCAAGTCATCACGGCTTGTGCCCGGCTCGGAGTCCGCGCGGATGTCGCCGCTCATCGAAAATTCTCGGCGACCGACGCGTTGGTCGCGGACATATCGGTCGCCGACGTACCGCACCAAGCCAACACAACTCATGTTCCCGCCGTGTTTCCCCATTTTCGAAACACGACCTACCATGCCTGCTCGGACCTCATTGGGGTGCGAGCCTTGGTGGGAGAGCCGCGTCGTTCACCCGCCGGCTATCTGGCTCGCCTGCGCAAGGCACTACTGCCGCCGAGTCATACGGGGAATCTCCAGGAATGGATGGGGCAACTTTCGGCGCCGAGTCGCGAGGCGCTCGGTCATCTCGACCCCTGCCAGCAACAAGTCATCCTGGAAACGTCGCACGATCTTGAATCGCTCATGGCCTCCCATGCCGGGCATCTCCGCGAATGGTACGAGGTCGATGATTCGGGAGAATCGAGTCGCGCGTTCCTCGACGATGATCGACTGTGGCGCGATCTATCCGTATTCCATACGACTCTCTCGGAGCTCGATTTCCTGGCGATCGCCATCGGGCTGTATGAAGGTCGATTGCCTCGCGTCGCCCGCTGGAGTCTGCAGTTCCATTTCGATCTCTACCTCGGTCGCCCCCACGAGTACGAGGCCCAATTCGCGACGGCTCGAGCCCAGCGAGCGCGGAGGTCGTTCGAGGCGGCCGCTCAATTGAGTCGCGGTCATGAGATTCAGTTGTTCGCGACGAGCGAGCCACTGGCCGCGCAGTACAACACGCTTGGAGTCGGCCAAGTCGAGCCGCTGACCTATCCGATCAATCCGGCGTTCCAACCGACCGACGTTCACGATTTGTCCCAGCCGTGCAGGATCACCTTGGCCGGTGGAGTCCGCGGCGAGAAGGGGCAACGACGTCTCGATCCGATCTGCTCGGCCATTGGTCCCACGGTCCTCGAACCGGGGGCGGGAGTCCTCGTGGCCCAGCGGCGGCGACGACCTTGGTGGCGCCAGCCCCAGCTGTGCGTGTCCGAAGCTCATTCGGGCCCCAAGCAAGATTGGGTGCGCTACGCCGATCATCCCCTCTCCGAACAGGACTACGTCGGTCTCATTCGTGACGCGGGTATCGGGTTGTTGCTCTATGATTCGCGCACGTATTACTCACGACGTGCTGGAGTGCTCGGCGAATTCATGGCGGCCGGAGTTCCCACGATCGTGCCGGCCGGATGTTGGCTCGCCGATCAAGTCGAGACACCGAATCGCGCCTACTGGCGGCGGCTTTGTCAGGAGAGCGGTGTGCCTTGCCCAACACATCCTCGAGGAGACGCGTCGCGAACGAATCACTCTGAGTTCGCGATCGACGTTCCCACCGACGACTCACTGTTGATCTTTTCAGGGCGAGTCGCCCCCTTCGATGCGCTCCAACCGCGCCATGTGTCGATCCATTGGGCGGGTCGGCCGACCGAATCGGCTGGCCCCTCGACGTCCCTTGCGCTGGGCACGTTTGGCGTCCGCGACGGCCAGTTCTGGGCCTGTCTCCCCGCAAGCCACGTCGCGAAGCTTCGTGACGGTGATTCACTCGACCTGAGTTTCACTTGGGCACATACGAGCAATCCGGTTTCCTTGATCGAGTCGCCAACCGTTTGGCGAGTTGGCCCCGAGACCCAAGGGGGGGCTCGCCCCTGGGGGGCCGTGGGGTGGGTCGTGCCGGACTTGGCGGCCGTGCCCGCCGCGATCGAGCAGATCGTGCGACATCGAGCCCATTACCGTGAAAATGCCGTGCGCTACGCGCCTCAATGGCACCGAGACCATGATCCGGATCAAACGGTGCGGCAAGTCACGCGAATCCCCGAGGCGCGACAGCGAATCGCCGCCTAGAGTTAGGGCTCGGGGAGCCCCTGATTCGGCCACGGTTCGGATCGAGTGGGGAGGCACACGGGGACGGCTGTTGGCCCAGTGAGCGACGGCAAACCCCTTCGGCGACCGCTCGTGACCGATCCGTCTCCTCGCGATACACCTTGGGAGTTAATCCGACGATGAATGTTCTTGTGGTGGGTGGTGCGGGTTACATCGGCTCGCACATGGTCAAGCTACTGGGCGGCCAGGGACATACCGTTGTCACCTTCGACAACTTGAGCGAAGGGCATCGCGCCGCCGTGACGCACGGCGAGTTCGTCGAGGGAGACCTGCATGATCGCACGCTCCTGGTCGAAGTGATGCAACGACACGCGATCGATTCGGTCATTCACTTCGCCGCCTCGGCCCTGGTCGGCGAGAGCGTGCAAAACCCGGCCAAGTATTACGAGAACAATGTCGTGGCGACGTTCTCGTTGCTCGAAGCGATGAGGCGGGCGGGAGTCGGACGGATTGTCTTCTCGAGTACCTGCGCGACCTACGGCCAGCCGGAGCAAGTTCCGATCCGCGAATCCGAGCGGCAGGAGCCGGTCAATCCCTACGGCTTCAGCAAGCTGGTGATCGAACACATGTTGGCCGATTACGCGCACGCGTACGATCTCGCCTACGCGGCACTGCGTTACTTCAACGCGTCGGGCGCCGCCGAGGATGGCACGATTGGCGAGGATCACTCTCCCGAATCCCATCTGATTCCGATCGTATTGCAAGTCGCATTGGGACAACGGTCCCACGTTTCGATATTTGGAGACGACTACCCGACCGCCGACGGGACCTGCATTCGCGACTACATCCACGTCAACGATCTCGCCTCCGCTCACCTTGCCGCGCTGGAGCGACTCGAGCCCGGGACTGGCATCAAGCTGAACCTGGGGACCGGCGTGGGCCAAAGCGTCTTGGAGGTAATCGAGACCTGCCGCAAGGTGACGGGGCACCCGATCCCGGTCGAGGTCGCCCCGCGGCGGCCGGGTGATCCGGCGGAACTCGTCGCCGACGCGTCCGCCGCGTGGGAGACGCTGCAATGGAAGGCTCGGTACACCGAACTCGAGGCGATCGTCGCCACCGCGTGGCGCTGGCATCAGGCTCATCCTCGTGGCTACGCCGACCGAGGTTAACCAACAACGGGCGGATCGTTCAGCCGGTGGCCGGCTTCAGGTAGTCCAAGAAGAGCGTCGCCAGTCCAAGCACCCAAAAGAAGCCGCACATGTCGGTGATCGTCGTCAGGATCGGTCCCGACGCAACGGCGGGATCGAGGTTCCAGCGGCGCAGGAGCAACGGAACCAAGCCGCCGATGGAAACCGCGACCAGCGTGTTGAGCGCCAGGGCGATCGCCACGACGACACCGAGCATCGGCATCCCTTGCCATGCCCACGCGACGGCTCCAATCATCGCGCCCAACGCGATCCCGTTGAGCAATCCGACGGAGATCTCCTTGAGCCAGACTCGCAGGAGTTCGGTGGGCCGCACGAGCCCGAGAGAGAGCTCGCGCATCGACACCGCCACCGCTTGGTTCCCTGAACAGCCGCTCATGTCCGAGATGATCGGCAGAAACACCGCGAGCGCGATCACGGTCGATAGCGTTTCTTGGAACATCGCGATGATGCTGGCCGCCAGAAGATTGAGCACGATGTTGATGCTGAGCCAAGCGAGTCGGCGCGATGAACGAGTCATCAACGGCATCGACCGTAGCTCCTCGCCACCGACGATACCTTGCAGCTTGAGCAACGCCGCATCTTGCTGCTCGGCCCAAGCGTCGTCCACCGCTCGTCGAAGAACGACCCCCAGGGGGCGCTGTTGGGCATCGACCACCGGGACTCCAAGGTAGGAGTGTTCGTCGAAGATCTCTCCGAGTTCCTCGATCGAGGTCTCCGCCCGCACGAAAAGCGGGTCGCGAATCATCAGTCGATCCAGGGTCGTGCCATGGGGCGCGAGGAGCAGGTCCCGCATCCGCAAGACTCCGACCAGGGCTCCCTTCTGATCAACGACGTAGCTGTATTGGATCTCGAAGTCCCGGTACTCTTCCGCATGCACGCGAAGGTCGTCGATGACCGATGCCACCGTTTGCCGCTCGGCGTACCGGAGCATCTCGGTGATCATCAAACCGCCCGCTTCGTCGTCCTCGTAGCGACTGAGCGTGAGAGCGGTCGACGCATCCTCGGGAGTCATGTGACCGAGAATGCGCTGCGCGTCGTCGTCGTCGAGTTCACCGATCAAATCGCCCTGCAGGTCGCTAGGCAACTGATCGAGAATCGCGGCCGCCGTGGGCGCGGCTAGGTCCTCGATCACGGAGATCTGATGGACGTCGGGCAATTCCTCGAGCAATTCGGCGCCGAGTTCCGGATCGACCGCCGTCAGTAGCTCGCCCCGCTCGTCTGGACTCAAGCGAGAAAGAACCAACGACCAATCATGTCGCGGTATCGCGTGGAGCCATTCGAGAGCCGAGGTGAGTTCGCCACTCTCGAGGCGACGGGCCAGTTCCTTGTGAGAGTCGGCGACGTCCACTTCCATAAGACCAGTCCACTGCGATTGAGAAACACGGCTTGCCTCCTTGCAGCTTGAGTCATGGGAGCGTTTTCAGGAAGGGGAGCACAACTCCAAAAATCGCACCGAATCCGCCGCGAATTGGGGGCGAGCGGATTCGTTGCCGCTCCATGGATTTGTCGCTTGGCAGGGTGGCTAAGCGCCCATGCGATCACCGATAATCGATGGCCACGGACGGTGCCGCTGTTCACTGCCGAGCCTACCAACCTTCCGAGGACCCACCGATGCCCAGCTCTTCCCACCACGCTTCCCCCTCACGCCGCGGCTTCCTTAAAACGTCGGCCTTGGCCGGCATGAGCCTCGGCGCGTTTCATCTGAGCGCCAGTGCCGTCGCCGCGAGCCGCTCACCGAATGAACGCCTCCGCCTAGCCGCGGTCGGAGTCACCGGACGGGCGGGCGAGAATGTTCGCGGCTGTGCCTCGGAAGAGATCGTCGCCGCGGCCGATATCGACTCGGACTTGTTAGCCAAGGGAGTCGAGAACCTCGGCGACACCAGGCGGTACGCCGATTGGCGCGACATGCTGGAGAAGGAAGCGGATCGGATCGACGCCGTATTGGTCGGGACCCCCGACCACTCGCACGCGCCGGCCGCCGCGCGAGCGCTGCGACTCGGTAAACATGTCTACTGCGAAAAACCGTTGACCCACACGGTCAAGGAGGCTCGAGTTCTCGCGACGCTCGCCAAGGAAAAGTCCCTCGTGACTCAGATGGGGACTCAGATTCACGCGGGGGACAACTATCGTCGTGTCGTCGAGTTGGTGCGGGCGGGAGCGATCGGTCAAGTATCCGAAGTTCACGTGTGGGCCGGCGCGGTCTACACCGGAGGCTCGTACACGACGGACGTCCCCTGCCCTCCCAACGTCAATTGGGATTTGTGGCTCGGACCAGCGACCGAGCGGCCCTACAGCGCGGGGTGCCATCCGTTCAATTGGCGACGATTCTGGGATTACGGGAACGGAACCCTGGGCGACTTTGGTTGCCATTACATGGACCTGGCTCATTGGGCGCTCGACCTGCGAGACCCAACCACGATCGAGGCTCGCGGGCCCGAGGTCGATCCCGTCTCGACGCCCGCATGGTGTGAGGTCGACTACCACTATCCAGCTCGGGGAGACCGCGCGGCGGTTAAGCTCCACTGGTACGACAGCGGACGTCGCCCCGCCCTACTCGCCGAGCTCAAGGATCGCAACGGCAACGCGTTTGATTGGGGCGGCGGCCAATTGTTTGTCGGCGAAAAGGGGATGCTCATCTCGGATTACGGGCGACACGTCCTGCTGCCCGAGGATCGCTTCACCGACTACCAACGCCCCGAGCCGACGATCCCGTCCTCGATCGGACACCATCAGGAGTGGCTCGAGGCGATCCGCACCGGGGGAGAAACGACCTGCAACTTTGATTACTCCGGCGCGCTAACCGAGGCGGTCCTTTTGGGAACCGTCGCCTACCGAAGTGGCGTGGCGATCGAGTGGGACGCCGCGAATCTGAAGGTCACCAACTCCGAAGCCGCCCAACAGTGGGTGCACAAGGAGTACCGTCGCGGCTGGGACCTCTAATCGGCCGCCGGTCGGCGAGGCGAACGGGGCAGCGAGAATTGTCGAACTCTCCCGACGCTTGGCTCGTAATCATCAACGACCACGGACAAGGGCGAGTGAGGTTGGCCACCCAAGCCTCGCTCGCCCCTCCTTTTTCCGGTGTTGCTCGGCGGGCGGTCGTGTGATCGCCGCATTGGCGGGGCACGAGGCTGGGTCGGAAGCGACTCCACGCCCCTCGCGATGCAGACTCGCCGCTGAGGATTTTTGGCTGAGCCAATCGCGGATCGTTGTCACGATCCCCCTCAGGCGACACCCAACTTCATGCACCAAGGAGGTGTGTCATGACTCGAGTCAATCATCGTCGATTTCGTCGTCGTTCGCCCGCTCTTTGGGAATCGCTCGTTGTCGAACTAGCCATTGGCGCCGCGCTGCTGTGGACCTTGGTTCACTAACTCTCGCCGTGACGGTCCATCGCGTAGACAAGAACGAATCGCCGCGGACTTCGGACGAATTCTTGGACAGAGAGTTTGGCGTCTGGATCGCACCGCGCGAGACCGACTAGGCGGCTCGGCGGACGTCGGCATCGGCATCCCTTGTCGCCGCGAGCGCGGCCTCGGGATCGGGCTGCTGCTGGGCGTGATGGAGGGCCCAGAGTCGCGCTTGCTTGGTGAACGAATAGAAGCCAGCCATCAGACTAATTTGCAGTCCGATCCGGCCATCGAGGAAACCAAGCTGCAGCACATAGCTCTTGAAGAATCGATAGAACGGATTGACGAACATCCGCACGGAACTCGCCGGCTTGCCCTGGTCGTGCCATTGCCGAGCCTGAAGCGTCGTGTAGCGATGGAACTTGCGGAAGAGCTGGTCGTAATCCCAGTACGTGTAATGCAGGAAGTGCTCCTTGAGAAACCCGACGTTACCCGAGGCGATCTGGACCTCGCCATGATCGCTGGGCCCTTCGTATTGGGCCTGGTCTCGTCGAAAGAGTCTCAGCACCTTGTCATGGTTCCACCCGCAGTGATAAACGCGGTGCCCCATGAAGTGATTGTCTCGGTAGATCCAGTACCCATCGTGCTTGGGCTCGGTGCGGAGCAATTGCTTGATCTCGCCAGCCAACTTCTCCGGGACTCGCTCGTCGGCGTCGATGAGCAAGACCCATTCGTGCGAGGCTTGGGGAATCGCCCAATTCTTGAAGTCGCCCGACGTGCGATACTCGCGCTCGATCACGCGGCAACCGAGACTCCGCACGATCTCTAGGGTGCCGTCCGTTGAACCCGAATCGGCGACCAGCACTTCGTCGGCGATCGTCATTGCACTCTCGATGCACGGACGAATGTTGAGCCGTTCATCCTTGCACGGAATGAGCACGGTGAGTGGGAGTGACATGGCGAATCCTGATCGAGCATGCAGTGTGCTGGCTGCTGCGGAGAACTTCCTTGGTCACCGAGCTTCGGAAGCCAGCGGCGGGGACGGTACAGGAACCACCCCCTCGACGCAACCCAGATCTCCCCATGCTCCGCCCCCATGCGCCACACCGATGCACTGAGAAATGCTAGCTGTTGGCGGATTCGCTCATGAGCCTTCGCAGGGTCGCCAAGTGGGCTTGGGCCATGGCGGCGGAGTCTCGTTTGACACGAGTCTGAAGTTGCCCCTCCCGCCCGAGTTCGGACAGCTTCGACGGGTCACGCAACGCCTGTTCCAACGCATCGGCGACCGCGGTTGGAGCGTGCGGTTCGATCAACCAACCTCCCCCCGTCTCGGCCAACATTTCGGGAAAGGCGCCATGTCGAGGCAAGATGACCGGCACGCCGGTCGCCAGAGCCTCGAGCGCGAACAGACCCTTGGGCTCCTCGTACGTCGTCGGCACGCAGAGGACATCGAGCGAACGGAGAAAGTCGACCTTCGCATGACGATCGGGCGAACCGACATAGCGGAAGCGGTGTTCCAGGCCCGCCGCGCGAATCTTCTCGAACTGGGCTTCCGCGAACTCCGTTTGCGTGGGACCGAGCCAGCCCGCCACTTCGAGTCGGCCCGGCAAGTCAGGGGCTCGACGAGCCATTTCGATGAATCCGTCGACCAGCAAGCCGAAGCCCTTCTCGGGGGCGAGTCGCGCGAGATACCCAACGACCGGTTCGGCGCCGCTTGGCCTCGGCTCGTCATCCCGAGAGGTGAAGTCACCCATGTCGATCCCAAGCGGGACCACTTCCATGCGAGCTCGGTCGATCCCCAAGTACTGGGACATCGCATCGGCATAGAACTGGCTGTGAGTCAGAAACAGGTCGACGTCTTGAGCAAGGCCGCGGATCAGGTCGAGCGACTGTTGCCGGTAAGGCTCCGGCAGACTCTCGAGGAAGATGTCGTCGCCTTGCAGCGTGACCACGATCGGAATCCCCAATCGTCGCTTGATCTCCGGAATGGCTCCACCAATCAACGCGTTGGTGAGCAGGACCAGATCGGGGCGGAGGTCGGAAGCGAGCCAATCACACAACCGCCCCACTTCCTTGCGTTGATAACCGCCTCGCCCCTTGAGCATCGAGACGGTCAATGCTCCGAGTTCCTTCGGAGACATGGAGACGGCGCGGCGAGTCACTCGGCGGATCAGTCGTGGCGAGTCGAGAAAGTAGTCGACGAATCTTGGCAGGTAGCGAAAGAACGGGATCTTCTGCTGCAGGTAGATATTGATTCCGCCAAAGAAAACCTGATCGAGGCTAACGTCGTTCTCGTCGGTACGAATCGGCGTGTAGGTCGGAACGAGTACCGCATCCGCTCCTTGACGACAAAGCGCGGCCGCCAGCGTGTTGTCGTGCATGCACGAACCGCAGTACATGCCTGCCGCACCGGCCGTCAAGTAAGCGATCTTCATGAATGCTCCATCGCGATGGGACCCGCGGACTGCTCTCGAGACGATCGATCGAGCTTCGCAGCTGTTCGATCGTCTCCAACCGAAACGACTTCGCGATTGGCCGGCTTGGCATCGAGGGCGCCAGACCGAACGACGAGTGGCTCCGGTTCATCACTCGCTCGATTGTAGGCGAGCCCCCGCGCACGGGAAGCACCACGGCTAGGCCCGCTCGCGTTGAGTCGCCGCCACGACCGCAAGTCGAAAGTCTTCCGCATGCGCGCCGATCAATCCGCTTGGGAAGCCGAACCGCAGATGTGGGGCGACACAATGGCGGGCAGCGTGCCGGGCGGAGCTCGGAATTCCTGGTAGTCGACTCGAGCGAATCCAGCTTGGCCAATCGACTCTTGGGTATCTCGATCGGGCCAGCAGCCATCGCCGCAGCAACGCCAGATCGGTCGAACTCGCCGCTGCCAACGCCGCAAGGGCGTGCCGCGCGGCGCCCCCACATGTTCGATGAAGCAGTAGCGGCCAGAGGGGCGAAGCACGCGGCGAATCTCGGCCAATGCGTCCGCGGGAGAAGCCACGCTGCACAGCACGAGCGTACCGATCACGAAGTCGAAGGTCTGGTCCTCGAACGGTAGCCGCTCGGCGACTCCTTCCAGAATCGTTCCATCCAAATTGAGGCGGGATAACTCGGCTTCGATCTGCGCGTGCATGAATCGGTTCGGCTCGACGCCCACCCAATGCTCCACGTTGGGCAAGTACGTCAGGTTGCTGCCCGGCCCTGGCCCGATCTCCAAGACGGCTCCCGCGACTCCGCGAAATAGGTCTTCCTTAAAGGGAGCGATGAATCGATCGTGCCGCCGAATCAAGGGCTTGTACAGTTTGGCGATGAGGCGGCGGCGCGTGTTCTGTAACCAACCCATGGCGACTCCTAGCGGTAACGATACGCGTTATCGTCTCGTCACCTTCGATCTCGCTCAAGACCACGAAGCCGCAAAGCGAGGTCCGTGCGTTTGTGGGAAGTCGAAGTCTCGGGGTGGGGCAAGAAACAAAACAGCCGTGGTCGTTGGGCCGACCACGGCTGGAGGGTTGTTGTCAGGGAGCCGTCGAAGCGAGCGAGCGGTTCGTGGGTCACACCGCGTTACTTGCTTTCGAGTCCCACCATTTGGATCAAGACATCCGAGACAGGCCCCGCGATGGGCTTGGCTGAATCGCGATTCCAGAGGCTACGGGCATTGTCGAACACGAGCAGCATCGGCAACGCGAGCAGCGTGAAGATCATGAGCAGCGACAGGACTTGGAAGATGGTGTAACCCGCCTCCGCCGGCTCGGCCGCCACGGGGGCCGCGATGGGAGCCGCTTGATTGTCGCCACCGCTGAAGCCTTCAAACAGATCGGCGTCCTCGGCGACGAGGACCGGAGCCGCGTCATCCATGCCGCCGCTATCGGCGAGCAAACCGGAAACCGAATCGTCCGGGTAGATCTCGGAATCATCGAGCGCGATGACTTGCGATCCACTGGTCTCGTCGTCGGAAAGATCCTCGACGGGACTCAGCATGAAGTCGTCTTCTTCCTTCAGATCGTCGCCCAGGTCATCGAGCGGCATCAGGCTGTCGTCCTCGGGAAGCGACAGCGAATCAAGGTCCGAGGAAGCGACTTCCGCCGGCTCTTCCTCAAGGGAAAGGCCGCTGTCGGACGGACTGAGATTGATGCCACTATCGCCCGAGGCCAAACCGAGCTCGGAGCTCGAATCCTCGTCGAGCACGAGGTCGCTGTCATCGAGGTTCGAATCCGAATCGACGACGTCGCCACTATCGGCCAGGCTCAGGTCATCATCGAACAGATCGTCATCGGCCAGCAACAAGTCACTGCCGTCGACCATCTTGCCGGTATCGGAAGGGCTTTTGCTCGAAGCTTCCTCGCCCGAGGCGAGAATGTCCGAGCCGCCATCGATGGCGAGGCCCAAGTCATCATCTTCAAGCAAATTGAATTCGGCCGACAAGTCGTCCGCGGAAGAGGAGTCACCCCCGGCGAGATTCGCCTTGAAGGTATCCAGATCCTCTTGCTTGAACTTGAAAGTGCTGCCGGACTTGAGTCCGCGAATTTCCCCTTTGGAGATCAGCTCGGTGAGCTGATCAACCGGGATACCCAAATATTGGGCGGCATCTTCCAGGGGAATCAAGTTCGACATCAGACGGCTCCCGAAGGACATGACACGGAAGAAAAGTGAGGTTCAGCATCCGTGCGTCCGCGAGATCCATCCTAATTACTGAAACGTCGCTCGTCTCTCAACGAGCTTGAACTTGTGACCGGACTTCTCGAGGAGTCGGGCGAGTTCCATTGAACTCGTCGAGCTCGAGATCCCAAGTCACATTCCGAACGCTTCGCAACGTGATCTCACCGGAATTGCGGTCGATCTGGTACACGCTCATCACGCGAGCCACGGGGTCGACCAACGCGACCAAGTCGAATGCCTCGTTTCCTTCCAGATCGAGAGCGATCATGCCTTCGGTCGGCAAATGATCAACGGTCTCGCCAATCTGGGCGCTCGCCTCGCTTCGCCAAGTTCCGACGAAGGCAATGACCAGCAACAACGCAACGACCACGAAACTCACGGTTTTGGGCATCCCAGGCTCGCCTCCATGCGAATCAAGTTCTGCGACCACTCAGCTCATACTAAAAAGCGGGATCAAGCGATTCAAGAGTTTCATTTTGACTCCGTCACCTAACTTAACCCGGAAGTGAGCCAGCCTCGACAGCTTTGCCGGTTGCGACGACCAAACGTCCCGCCCGTCAACGCCACCGCCGACCCCCGTTCCTAGCCTACTTCGCCCTCGCCGACCGCGATGGCAATTCCGCGGAGAGATTCCCGGTAGACTTTCGCGCGGGGAGTCTAGGGGCGTGTCGGAAATGACACAAGACAGGCTCGGTGGTCCCGGCGAGGAGTTGTTGTCCGCGAGGCCACACCGCTAACACGGTTGATGGGAGCCGTTCTGTCGAGGGGATGGCGACTCACGGCGCTCGAACGCCAAGACCATGAGGCGAGCAAAATCCAGGCTCAAATCGATGATCCATCCTCGGCCAATGTCCCCGAGCTCCCGACGCACGACTCGGAAAACGGACGGAATGCCAACGGCGAAGCGGATCCCTGGAGGGATCGAAGAAAGCGGAACGACTCGCCCCAGCACCGGCCGAGCGTCGCGGCGAGCAATACGCCTCCAACTCACGTCGCCGCGACAGGGATCGGGACCGTGGAAGAACGGCTTCGAATCCGCCGTGGGCCAGGGAAATCGAGGCTCGAGCCGAGTGGTTTGGAAACTTGCCACCGTTCTCCGACTTTCCCGGCGACTACGATCTAGACGAAGTGCGAATTCCTAAGCACTCTGGAGGAAGAAGGCACGAAAGTGCGGCGTAGACTCGTGGCGGGGAAAGGTAAAGACTCGCAAGCCACGCTTCCGTTGGAACGCGGGGCGAGCTTCAAGGTCGAAAACCAGCCCTTACACGATGAATTCGATGGCATAACAAGCAGAAACCGGGCAACAGGTCGAAGTCGATTGGCTTGCCAAACCTTCCCCCGTCCCCTGCTTGCTTTTGTTTGACACTCGAAAACGGCCGTAACTATACTGAAGTTCTCGTCACGCCAGGAGGGCCGAGGCACCACCGCTTCCGGCTAATGGAGCCCAGGCATTGATGGTCGCCGCGGCGAGTTCTTCAAGCCGCCCGAGGCCAGCAATTGGGGCCGGACGGTCTTGTCGGCGTTAATCACTCGCAAGAGGTCGCAGTCCATGACTTTTCTGGGAAAGCTGTTCACGGTCCTGATCCTGATCTGCAGCATTTTTCTGACGGCCGTTGCCGTCATGTTGGCTGCCAGTCAGCAAAACTGGCAGCAACAAGCGCTTGAGAACAAAGCCACCGCGGAGAATCTCAATCTCCAGTTGGTCGCGTCTCAGGGCGTGATCGAGGAGCTAGAGGACAGTTTGCAACGAGAGCGAGTCACCTCGCGTTTGGCTCTCCAGCGGCTGCAAGTTCAGCTGCTCGTCGAGCAAGCTCGCTATGGGGCTCAAGAGACCAAGCTCGCCGACCTCGAGCGGACCAACACGCAACAACAAGCGTCGTTGGAGCAAAACGGTCGTCGGCTCGAGGAGCTCACGGGCGAGAATCGCACGCTGCGTGACAACCTCAACGAAGCCACCACGACCTTGCACTCGGCGTTGACTCGAGTCACGAACCTGACCGACGAGAACTACAAGCTCGAAGGTGAAATCGTGCGTCTGACCGAACGCAGCGGCCAACTGGCCAATGACGTGGCTCAAATCGAGCGAGTCATGACCGCCTACGGATTGGACCGTGGTTCGTTGACCGCTCACATCCCGCCGCGAGTCGACGGTGTGATCACCGGCATCAGCGGTGAGGTGAAGGGGTTGGTCGAGATCAGCCTTGGTCTGGATGATGGAATTCGCGTGGGCCACCGCTTGGATGTGCTCCGCGATGGTCGCTATCTCGGTGCCGTGATCGTGAAGAGCGTGTCGGACAATCGTTCGACCGCGGAGATCATTCCTGAGTTGAATGAAGCTCCGATCCGCGAGAACGACTTGGTCACCACGCAGCTCGAAAACCAAAGCCGAGGTTAATACATGAATGCAACTGGTGCGACTCAAAAGCAAAAGCTGAACGTTTACACCGTGATGCTGATCGCCTCGGGTATCTTCCTGATCTTTGGCTCGGTTTGCCTCTACATGGCCCTCAGCCAATTCGGTGACTACCCATACTGGAAGACCAACCAAGCGACGATTCAGTTGCGAGCCAACTAACAGCTTGCCCCCGAAACGTCCTCGAACATCTTCAGCCCCGCCGTGCGTCGCACCGCGGGGCTGTGGTGTTTCTTGGCTCGATCAGACACGAGCCGCCGCTCTTGCCTTCGACCAGCGGCGAAGCACAGGACGCCTAAGCAGGCAGTTCGGAAAGCCAATGGAAGCCCACCGCGTCAGGCCGTCGATTCGCGTGCGAGCCGCATCGTGTCGGCGGGAGACGCCCATCGTGGTCGTTTCATCGATCGTAGGCCGAGCGCATTCTCCAAGCGATGCGTCCGCCCAGGCCAACGGCCTGGACTCACCGTAGCCCAGGGCAACGCCCTAGGTTGCCGAGCCGTGAATCACGCATCCTTGGCTGAAGGCCAAGCTCACACGAGTACGCGGAGCAACTCGAATCTCGGTGTCGCGCGGTAGGGCCGTCAGAGCGCGGCCACACCGCTCAAGACACCCGAGTCATCACGAAAAGGGATCCGCCACCGGCCAGGGCCACCCGGAGAAGGTTTAGGTCGGACCTCCCTCGGAACAAAGGCCCCAACTCGGCGACGGATCCTCGGTGCCTGGCGAAGGGAGCGAATGCGATTCGCCCCAAGCAACGCACGAAAAAAAGCGACGCCGGTGGCCCGCACCAGCGCCGCCCAGAGTTAACCGCACCACGAGGCGAGCAACTCGCGGACCAACCGCTACTCTCCGCTGGCCGAAATGTCGTAGTAGTTCACCAGGTCCTTCTCGGCGCTCTCGAGCTCATCATCCTCCAGCGCGACCGCACCGATGAATCGAGCCCGCTCCGTCGTGTTGATGCCCGTGCCCGCTACTTGAAAGATCGTCCCGACACGAGAGTACAGAGTCGACGGCGTGAACTCCGCGTTCTGGGGAACGGAAGTCGGGGCATTCTGCATCACGCGGCTCACGGCGGTGCAACGAGACCCGAGTCCAAACACGACAAACCGAGCGGTGTTGTCGCGGGCGAGGATGTTTTGGATCTCCACCGGCACACCACCGGTGATCGAGCTGTCGATGATGAAGACCGGAAGCGAATTGCTTAGAGCCGTGGGCGCCGTTACCAATGCCGCATAGGGATTGAGAGTCGGGTGAGCCGGCGTGGTCGAGAAGGCATGCACGTTGGAAATGCCGACTCGCCGCAACGCCGCCACCTCATCGGTCGTTAGATTTCCGATGTAGGCGGCTCCTCCAAAAGGCGTTCCGCCGTCGGCCGGAATAAAGCTGGGAGCGGTTGTGCTCGTGCCATCGGTCATCAGATCCCACTCGTCGGGATAGGACTGATACAGCCCCTGATAGGTCAGCACCGCCTTCGAGACTTCCGCCGTTTGCGTGGCGTCGGTGACCTTGTGGGAGCGGCGTAGCAAGTTGGGAATGAGTGGCACGAGGATGGCGGCCACCGCGGCTAGAACCGACAACACCACCACCAGTTCGATGAGTGTGAGTCCCAAGCGACGGCGTCGAGTTTCGGAATGCGTGACGACAAGCATGCGAATTGCCCTTCCAGGAAAGCAAACGTGAGTTGATGTCGAGCCGCGAAAACGGTCTTCGCTCGCGGCACGTGTCCGCTTTCCCTTTGCACCCGCGGTGCCCAATCGCCGTCGAAGGGTTCGATCGGTTTTGAAATGACGCATTCTGTCAAACTTGTAAGTGGCTACCGCCGCGCTCCAAAGGCTCACGAGACATGCGTGTCCATGTGATCGCCAACCAAGGTGACGAAGTCGCCACGGCGCGCGACGAGCGATGAAGGATCACCGGGTCCGTAAGAGTGGCCATTTACGACGAATTGGGGTCGGACGGCTCGAGTCGTCGGAGCTTGCCAACGTGGTGATCGGTCGAGCTTCGATTCGGGAATTACGACCGTCGTCGCCGAGGTTGGCAGCCGGGACAGAAGAACGTGCTGCGTTGGGCTTGAACGATTCGCTCGACGATCCGCTTGCGACACGTGCCACACGGTTCTCCGGCACGGGCATACACGCGATGATGATTCTGGTATCCGCCGGCCTGATTGAGCGCGTTGCGGTAGGTGCCATCGGAGAGCGTTGAGCCTTCGTAACGAATCGCTTCCTCCAGTACCCGACGCATCGCGGCATGAAGTCTCCGCCAGTCCGCGGTTTTCAGCGAGTCGCTGGTTCGTTCGGGATGAATCGCCGCGACATGCAGGATCTCGGCCGCGTAGAGGTTGCCGATGCCCGCGAGTCGTCGTTGATCGAGCAACGCGACCTTGATCGCTTGCCGAGTCGTGGAGAACCGCTCGGTCAACTCCTCCGAGCCAACCTCGAGCGCATCGGGACCGAGCTTCGAGCGTACTCGCGCCTCGAGCTCGTCGGCGTCGTAGCCAGTCAGCGTTCCCAATCCGCGGCGATCCCAAAACCAAACCTCTTGGATCCCTCGGTTCGTTTCCACTTCCATCCGCACTCGCACGTGGCTCCAGTCGGGCGGATCAACGAGGCTCACGAGACCGGTCATGCGGGGCTCGAACACCAAGTAGTAGCCCGCGTCGAAGGTCAGGACGACTCGCTTTCCCAGACGCGAAACCTGTTCGATGCGTCGCCCACGCAGCCGCCGATGGAGACTCGAGATGCTGGGGCTGATCGCCATGGGGCGGCAGTCACACCCAGGATCCTTCACCGAGAAAATCACGTTACCCACGATCGAGCGAATGCCCCGGCACATCGTCTCGACTTCGGGAAGTTCGGGCATGTGGGTTCTCCCTTGGCCTGCGGCGTTTTGTGGTCCTCGGCGCTTTGCTGGAGGGCACCCTCCGCAAAACGGCTGACCGCCAGTTTGGCCCGGCGAGGTTGGCGAGCCCATTGAGCGACCAACTCAGGCCTTTTGTCTCGTGGTCGTGGGGCGACCTCGCACACCGCGCGTCCGAGCCAAGTTTAATCGTCCCGTCGTTCACCGGCCTTAGGGCGTTGACGATGGGACACTGGTCAAAGCACAATCGACAACTTGGATTTCGCCGACCATTCCCACCCTGTCGCGACCACACTCCCGCAATCGCGGCATGCCGGTGGGAATCCGCCATTTGTATGACGAGAAAAATCGATCATGGCCTCTTCTCCGTCCGACATCGACTTTCGCGCCGTCCCCGATGCCCAAGGGAGATTCGGTCGCTTTGGCGGGAAGTTCGTTCCGGAAACGTTGACTCGAGCCCTGGTGGAGTTGGAGCAGGCGTACCTCGAGGCTCGCGAGGATGAGGCTTTCCAACGGCAATTCCAGGAGCTGCTCCGGGATTTCGTTGGTCGGCCCAGTCCGTTTTATTTCGCCGAGCGGCTCACCGCTTTGGCTGGCGGAGCCAAGATCTGGCTCAAACGCGAGGACACGAACCACACCGGGGCCCACAAGATCAACAACACGGTGGGTCAGACCCTTCTGACGCTGCGCATGAAAAAGCGGCGCGTCATCGCCGAGACTGGCGCTGGTCAGCATGGCGTCGCCACCGCCACCGCTTGTGCCCGTTTCGGCCTGCCGTGCGTGGTCTACATGGGCGAGGAGGATGTCCGGCGGCAATCGCCCAACGTCCGCACGATGAAGTTGCTCGGAGCCGAGGTGAGGCCGGTCACCACCGGGTCGCGCACCCTGCGCGACGCGATCAACGAAGCGATGCGCGACTGGATGTCGACCGTCGAGGACACCCACTACATCATCGGCTCGGTCGTGGGCCCTCACCCCTTTCCGATGATCGTGCGCGATTTTCAATCGGTGATCGGCCAAGAAGCGGTCGCGCAGTCCCAGGAGCGATTGGGACGGCTGCCGGATGTCGTCATCGCTTGCGTGGGTGGAGGCAGCAACGCGGCGGGAATGTTCCATCCGTTCGTACCGTTGGAGGGAGTCCGCTTGATCGGCGTCGAGGCGGGTGGGCGAGGTGGCAAGCCGGGAGATCACGCATCTCCGCTCACCTACGGCAGCCCCGGCGTGCTGCACGGCAGCTTCAGCTACGTCATGCAAGACGACAATGGCCAAACCTGCGATGTGCACTCCGCCTCGGCCGGACTCGATTATCCAGGCGTGGGTCCCGAACATAGTTTCTGGAAGGAAACAGGCCGCGTCGAATACACCTGCTGCGAGGACGCCGACGCGTTGAAGGCGGTTGAAACCTTGGCTCGCTGCGAAGGGATCCTGCCGGCCCTCGAATCGGCTCACGCGATCGCCCATGCCCTGAAAGTCGCCGCCACGTTGCCTGCCGATCAACACGTGGTCGTCTGCCTGTCGGGGCGAGGCGAAAAGGACGCGGCCGAGATCTCGCGTCTGCGCGGCGAGGAATAGGACAAGGGTTTCCCGCGGACAAGCAGCGCGGGCGGCGGATTGAATCGGCGCGAATTGAATCGACGTGAAGTGTCGAGTGACCTTTGCCGATTGGGGGCGGACGGCTTGATGTCGCTCCTCCCGAGACAACAACACCAACGTGTCGGACGCCCCATGCGACACGGATTCGTTCCGGGGCTCGTTGCAAAAGGATCGCTCGATGTCCAAGGTTGATCGCCGCCTGGAAGCTTTTCGCCAACAAGGCCGCAAGGCGCTCGTGCCGTTCATCACCGCCGGTGATCCCGATCTCGATACGATGTGCGACTTGATTCGAGCCTTTGACCGTCTCGGCTGTGGCGTCTGTGAAATCGGCATTCCCTACTCCGACCCCATCGCTGATGGTCCCGTGATCCAGGCCTCCTACACGCGTGCCCTGGATCGTGGGCTCAAGGTCGAGGCCGTGTTTGAACGGCTTTCTCGGATCGCCCCCCAAATCGAAATGCCGGTCGTCGTGATGGTGTCCTACGCCATCGTCTATCGCATGGGACTCGAGTCCTTCGTCGAGCGAGCCCAGGCGGCGGGGGTTAGCGGAGCGATCATCCCCGACCTACTCGTCGACGACTCGGCCGAGATGGACGCCGTCTGCCGAAGTCGCGATTTTTCGTTGATCCGTCTGGTCACGCCCACCACCCCCGAGGATCGAGCGGTGAAAATCGCGCGGGAGTCGACCGGCTTCGTCTACTACGTCTCGGTCACCGGTATCACGGGAGAACGAGTCGAATTGCCCAAGGAGATCACCGAGCGCATTCAGTGGCTCCAGCAACAAACCGATGTGCCGGTGTGCGTGGGCTTCGGAGTCTCTCAGCCGGAGCAAGTCACGGCGCTCAGCCGCGTCGCCGCGGGAGTCATTGTCGGCTCGGCCATCGTCCGGCGGTTGGCCCCGGCCGCCGATGGTTCGATCAAGCCGCGTGAATGCCAAGTCGCCGATGTCGAGGCTTTCGTGGGCCAACTGGTCGATGGGCTCTCCACCCAAAGCTGAGCGTCGCTTGGCATTCACGGAATGGGGGCCCCGCTTTGGGATGGTGGCGGGGAATTGAGCTCTGGGAACTCGCGTTGGACGATCCGCCCAATTTGATTATCGTACGCATGTTTCCAGATTCTCCGGCTTGCCCCAACGTCAAATCATGAACCAGAACGAGCTGATCCAACCGAGCGACAAGATCTTCATTGCTGGGCATCGTGGCCTCGTCGGGTCCGCTTTGCTTCGTCGCTTTCGGGCGGCCGGTTACACCAATTTGGTCATGGCGACTCGCGACGAGTGCGACTTGTGTCGGCAGGATCAGGTGGAGCGTTGGTTCGATCGCGAGCGCCCCGACGTGGTGGTCCTAGCGGCTGGCAAGGTCGGTGGGATCCACGCCAATGCGACGTTGCCGGCCGAGTTCCTGCACCAGAACCTATTGATTCACGCACATACGATTCACGCGGCTTGGCAAACAGGTGTGCGCCGGCTGTTGTATCTCGGTAGCTCCTGCATCTATCCCCGCGATTGCCCGCAGCCGATCGAGGAATCGTCGTTGCTGACGGGGCCTCTTGAGGCGACCAACGAGCCGTATGCCTTGGCAAAGATCGCTGGTATCAAGATGTGCGACGCCTACCGTCGCCAATACGACTGCGACTTCTTCTCGGCGATGCCCACGAATCTCTACGGGCCGAACGATAACTTCGATTTGAAGCACTCGCACGTTCTCCCCGCCCTGATGCGCAAGTTTCACGAGGCGAAGGTCGAGGGGCGAGCCGAAGTGGTCGTCTGGGGCTCGGGAGCGGTGCGGCGAGAGTTTCTCCACGTCGATGATTTGGCCGACGGGTGTTTGTACCTCCTCAAGCATTTCACCGAGGGGGGGCATATCAACGTCGGGACGGGCGAGGATCTGACGATTCGCGAACTGGCCGAGCTGGTCGCGGAAGTGGTGTATCCCACCGCCCAGATCGTCTGGGACAGCTCGATGCCCGACGGAACGCCTCGGAAACTATTAAGCGTCGACCGAATGCATGGGCTCGGGTGGCGCCATCAGGTTTCGCTTCGCGACGGTATTCGCTCGACGTACGCGTGGTTCTTGGAGCATGGTCCCGCCGCCGCGGCGAACACCTAACTCGCCAAATCGACGACCTGGCGTCCCCTGGGGAACGCCGAGCCACTTGGCTCTACCTTGGGCCAAGCCTGAATCATCGGAGCCTAGTCGGCCTAGCCAGTTAACTTGGACAACACGACGAGTCGCCTCGACTGTCTTCCTTATCGTATGGATGTCGCAGCTATGAACGGATTCCCGGAGCGGAATGGAAAGCGGGCCTTGATCACTGGAATCACGGGCCAGGATGGTTCCTACTTGGCCGAACTGCTCCTGTCCAAGGGGTACGAGGTCCACGGTGTGATTCGCCGCTCCTCGTCGTTCAACACGGCCCGCATCAACCACATCTACCAAGACCCGCACGACCCCGATGTTCGTCTTCGGTTGGTCTATGGCGACCTGTCCGATGCCTCGAGCATCAACAACGTCATCAAGACGGTACGCCCCGACGAGATTTACAATCTCGGTGCCCAGTCCCACGTCAAAGTCAGCTTTGACGTACCGGAATACACCTCGGATGTCACCGCGATCGGCTGTGTGCGAATCTTGGAGGCGATGCGCGAAATCGGCCTCGACGCCCGCTTCTACCAAGCCTCGTCCAGTGAGCTGTACGGCAAGGTGATTGAAACGCCACAGACCGAGGAGACTCCGTTCTACCCCCGCAGTCCCTATGCTTGTGCCAAGGCGTATGCGTTCTACGTGACGCGGAACTATCGCGAGTCGTACGGCATGTTCGCGACCAACGGAATCTTGTTCAATCACGAGTCGCCTCGTCGGGGCGAGACGTTCGTGACTCGCAAGATCACGCGCGCCGTGGCCCGCATCGTCCATGGTCTCCAGGAGACTTTGTTCCTGGGTAATCTCGATGCGAAGCGGGACTGGGGCTTCGCCGGTGATTACGTCGAGGCGATGTGGCGGATGCTGCAGGTCGAGGAGCCCGATGACTTCGTGATCGCCACGAACGAGACTCATAGCGTGAGGGAATTCTGCGAGCGGGCCTTTTCGCGGGTCAACTTGCCCATCACCTGGGAAGGCGGCGGAGACGCCGAGGTCGGACGCGGACCGCAAGGGCAACCGTTGATCAAGGTCGACCCGCGTTACTACCGCCCCGCCGAAGTCGACTTGTTGCTAGGCGATCCCGCGAAGGCTCGCGCCAAGCTGGGCTGGGAACCGCAAATCGCCTTTGAAGGCCTCGTCGACATGATGGTCGACGCGGATCTGCAAAACATCGAGCATCAGCTCAGCGGCAAGGGCGTTCGCTAACTCGCCAAGGCGAGCGAGTAGTATCGGCCGGGTCTCGCATGGACTCGGTCGCCAAGAGCCCGGAGGCCGTAAGGACGCCGCCTACCGAATGACGGTGGGCGGCAAGATCGGGGCGGTCTTGCCGTGACGTTTTCAACGAGTGTCGCTCCGCGGCGGTCGCGCGGATGGAGTCACGAGTCTCAGTTTTTCGCCGGTTGGCCCGATGACAAGTCGGTCATCGGGAAGCGAGGCGCGTCCGCCACTCGCCCCATGATCGCATCGTGGCACGCCCGGCAAACCAGCCCACGTTCGGTGCCGGACTTGGGGTCCAGGTTCTCATGCGTCTCGAGCGACGGCGCGAAGTCATGCTCGGCTCGCAGCCGATCGATGTCGAGACAAACCGGGTAATAAACCCACTCACGACAATTGTGCGACCAAGCCTGTCCACGATAAGTCTCTTGGAACCCCGCGTGGATCAAGGCTCGTTCCAGCCAGCTCAAATGCTCGCAGACCACGGGACGCCTCCTCACGACGAACGATGACGTCGCCACGCCACTCTCGCTTTCGCGCCGTTCACGAACCCGCCCAAGCAACGAAGTCAAAAGCCTGGAAAACCAAAGCCAACCCGAAGCGTGACGGCCTGTTGATATAAGCCCACCGGAT
>JAGQPS010000169.1 GCA_020426595.1 Planctomycetales bacterium | reverse complement strand
CGTATCGGACGGTGTGCTCCTTGGTCTCCTCGGCGACCGACCATTCGAAGAGATACCGAATCATGTCGGCTCGCACTCGGTCGATCGACTCCTCCAGGGTTCCTTGTCCCGGATGTTCGGCGTCGCAACGAATCAGGTGGACGCCAACCGGCGAGACGACGACTGCGGAGAGCTCACCTACTTCGAGATCGAAAGCCGCGTTTGAGAACGCATCGGGCATCGCGTTCTCTCGAGTCATCCTCCCGAGCGAGCCGCCATCCGAAGCCGTCGCTCCGTCCGAGAACTGCTCCGCCGCCGCGGCGAACGTCAGTTCTCCCTGCTCGATCCGCTGCTTGATCTCCGTGAGCTCCTCGATCGCATGGTCCCGTTCCGCTTCGGTCGTCTCGGGTCGCAGGACTCGGACGATTTGCGATAGCTCGAGCTCGGTGCCGTCGTAGTCGCGACGATGATCGTCGAAGAACTTTTGCAAATTGGCCTCGGTCAGCCCGCTCTCCAAGACTCGGCCCCAGCCGAGACGAAAGCGAATGCTCGTCGCGAACTCCTCGGGGGTCACGCCTAGCTCGGCGAGATGCCCGTCCCAATCGACCCCCTGGGCCTCGATACGAGTTCGCAGGTCATCGATGGCCGTTTCCACATCCGCGTCGGTGGGCAAACGATCGACTCGTTCGAGGCGGAGAAGGATCAACCTCCGGCCGGCGAGCGAGTGCTGGGCTTGTTCGAGCATGAGGCGCCGCAAGTCGGGCGTGAGCCGCTCGGGGTCGACTTGGGCCCGCACCAGTTGTTCGACTTCACCCCAACGTACGACGGGCTGATCGTCGATCCAAACCGCTATGGAGTCCGATTCGAGCCAGCGCGAATCTTGGTTCCGCTCCGATTCCGACTCGGCGGCTCCCGCGGGGGCGTTGGCCGCGGAAACTTGACCTTGGGCGGGCAGGGGAGCCAACGCGGGCGAACTCGCCACCAAGGCCAAGACGACGGGATAGGTCAGACGACCGAAAATCCCTCGAACTCGCGAAGTTGTTTTTCGTCCTCCACGAGTGATCGGGACGAAGGGGTCGAGGTGAGCAAAGCAGCGTTTCATGGGCGGATCTTTCGTGCGGCGGTCCATGCTGGGGAGGTCGGTCGACGAACGGAGCGGTGGGAAAAGCGGTTGGCACCCTCGGGGCCCACCCTGCTCGGTGCGGCAAGGGAGTGTTAAAATCCGGTCGCCGTGGCAAGCCGTTGGGGCTACGAAGCCCACCCGGTCCGTGTGGCGGACGATGCCAGTTTGAGAACTCGATCTCTTTGCGGAAACACAGTGTCAGCTTCTTGGGAACACATTGCGATCCTGGGAGTCGGCCTGATCGGAGGCTCGATCGGACAAGCCGTACGTCACCGCTCGCTCGCGAAGCGAGTCGTGGGACTCGGTCGTTCCCCGCGACAGCTGGAAATCGCTCGATCCTTGGGAGCGATCGACGAAGGGACGACCGATCTGTCCCATGCGGTCACCGGAGCCGACCTCGTCATTATTGCGACTCCCGTCAACCGAATCATCGAACAGGTCCGTGCGGTTCAACAAATGGTCGAACCGGGAGCCCTGATCACCGACGCGGGGAGCACGAAGTCCGACATCGTGCGGGGCTGTGGGGAGGATAGGACGGATCGAGCCACGTTCATCGGTGGTCATCCCTTGGCGGGTGGCGAGCGGAGTGGAGTCGACGCGGCCTCGCCCGACCTCTTCGAGAAGCGTCTCGTCGTCCTAACGCCCACGCCCACCACGCCAGCCAATGCTCTTGCTCGGCTCACGAGTTTCTGGCGGGAGCTCGGAGCCAATCCGGTGGAAATGTCCGCCGAGGAGCACGATCGCATTCTGGCTCAAACCAGTCACGTCCCACATTGTGTCGCCTCCGCCCTGGCCGCGGCGACGCCCGCCGAACTCCTCGACTTCGCCGCCACGGGATGGCGAGATACGACTCGCGTCGCCGCCGGCGATGTTGGGCTTTGGACCGAGATACTCAAACAAAACTCGGTACCGATCGCGGAGGGGCTTGATGCCGTCCGCACACAGCTTCAAGACATGATCGAGGCGCTACGTCAGTGCGATTGGGATCGTGTGACGCGCCTCCTGCAGGAAGGAAAACAACGCCGTGACGCTCTGGGAAGTTGATATCAAGCCGCGGGTCGGCGCCGTTGATCGGGCGGGCTTGCGAGTCGAAGCGGAGTTTCATGACTTGGGTGGTCAACAACCGATCCAAGTGCGCACCGCGCGCGGCTTCTTGGTCCAAGGCGATTTTGACCAGGCTGGCATTCGCGAGTTGGCCGACTCGATCCTGGCTGATGCGGTGGTCGAGTCGTGGACGGCGGCCCAGGTCGGTGACGACTCGTTGGCCGAGTCTCCGGGTCCCGAGTTTCGCCTCATCACCGTCATGCCCAAGCCCGGCGTGACCGACCCGGTGGCTCTGAGCGTGCTCGATACGCTGAGCCGTTTTGGGACTCCGGCCGAGGCGGTTTGCACGCTGCGAAAGTACTGGATCGCGGGCCTCGGCGATGACGAGGCGCTGCGGCAAGTCGCCACCAAGCTGCTGGCCAACGAGTCGATCGAGCAGTGGATCCTCGGCCCGGTGGCTCAGGATCACATCAGCCTCGGTACTCCCTCGGCCTTCGTGAAACGAACGGTACCGATTCGCGAGGCGAGCGAAGCCGAATTGATGGAGATCAGCAAGTCCTGGCAATTGAGCCTCACGCTGGTCGAGATGCGAACGATCCAAGCGCGGTTCCAGGGCCTCGATCGCGACCCGACCGATATCGAACTCGAGACGATCGCGCAAACCTGGAGCGAGCATTGCAGCCACAAGACTCTGGCGGGCCGAATCGCCTACCGAGACGAGCGAGGCGAACGTCACTTCGACAACATGCTGCGCGAAACGATCTTCGCGGCGACCGTGCAGATTCGGCGCGAATTGGGTGATCAGGACTGGTGCGTCAGTGTCTTCAAGGACAACGCCGGCATCGTGAAGTTCGACGAGCAAAATCACGTTTGCTTCAAGGTCGAAACCCATAACCGACCCAGCGCGATCGAGCCTTATGGTGGAGCGAACACCGGCATCGGTGGCGTCATCCGCGATACGCTCGGAACGGGCCTCGGCGCGAAGCCGATCTGCAATACCGACGTGTTTTGCTTCGCGCCTCCCGACCTCACCGCCGATCAACTTCCGCCTGGCGTGCTCCACCCGCGGCGGATCATGAAGGGTGTCGTTTCGGGAGTCCGCGATTACGGCAACCGAATGGGCATTCCGACGGTCAACGGAGCGGTCTACTTTGATCGTCGTTACATCGGCAACCCGTTGGTGTTCTGCGGCAACGTCGGTTTGATCCCGGTCGACAAGGCCTCCAAGGAAGTTCAGCCAGGTGACCTGATCGTGTCGATCGGTGGTCGCACCGGACGTGACGGCATTCACGGAGCGACCTTCAGCAGCGCCGAACTGACGAGCGAAAGCGAACGGCTATCGGGTGGAGCGGTTCAGATCGGGAACGCGATCACCGAGAAGATGGCGATGGATGTACTGCTCGCCGCGCGCGATCGCGGCCTGTACAACGCCGTCACCGATTGTGGCGCGGGTGGCTTCTCGAGCGCGGTTGGCGAGATGGGCGAGAACATCGGCGCTGAAGTCTGGCTCGAGCGAGCGCCTCTCAAATACGAGGGGCTGACCTACACCGAGATTTGGATCTCGGAGGCCCAGGAACGGATGGTCTTCGCGGTGCCGGAAAAGCACTGGGAAGAATTCGAGGCGCTCTGTCGCTCGGAGGACGTCGAGGCGACGGCGATCGGTCGCTTCGAGCCAACCGGACGGCTCACGCTGAAGTATCGCGACGAGGTAGTCGGTGATCTCGACATGCACTTCCTCCACGATGGTCGCCCACCGGTCGTTCGCGAAGCGAGCTACGAACCGCAAGCCCAGGTCGCCATGGACTTGAGCGAGTCGGTCGACGTCCCCAATACCGTGTATGAGATTCTTGGATCGCTGAATGTCGCCAGTAAGCACTGGGTGATTCGTCAGTACGATCACGAAGTGCTCGGCGGCAGCGTGATCAAGCCGCTCGTGGGATTGCAACAAGACGGCCCGAGCGACGCCGCCGTGATTCGTCCGGTACTCGATTCGCGCCGCGGTCTGGCGGTCTCGTGCGGCATGAACCCGCACTATGGCGATCTCGATCCCGAAGCGATGGCCGCCGCGGCGATCGACGAAGCGGTGCGTAACTGCGTGGCGGTTGGAGCCGATCCCGATCGGATCGCGATCCTCGACAATTTTTGTTGGGGTTACACCGATCGGCCCGAGACCTTGGGTTCGTTGGTGCGAGCCGCGCTCGGCTGCCAACAGACAGCGATCGCGCTCAAGACGCCGTTCATCAGTGGCAAGGACAGCTTGAACAACGAGTTCAGTTATGTCGCCGATGGGGAACGAAAGACGATTTCGATCCCGTCGACGTTATTGATCAGCGCGATCGGCCAAGTCGATTCCGTCGACTCTTGCGTGACGATGGATCTGAAGGAAGTCGGCTCGTGGATCTATCAGATTGGAGCCACTCGATTGGAGATGGGCGGCTCGCACTTCGGGCTCGTCACCGGACGCCAGGGTGGCTCGCCACCGACGCTACAGGCCGCGATGGCTCGGCGCATCTTCCAGCGCATCCACCACGCGATCACGCAAGGATTCGTGAGCAGTTGTCACGACATGAGCGAGGGTGGATTGGCGATCGCGATGACTGAAATGGCCTTCGCCGGCGGCTTGGGCGCGGAAATCGACTTGGGTCAGATTCCCATGTGCGAGACCGTGACTCAGTTGGAGCCGACCGCGCGGCGATTGGCCAACTTGTTCGCCGAGTCGAATTCGCGATTCCTCGTCGAGGTTCGACCGGAACATGCCAACGCCTTTGAGCAGCTCATGTCGGATGTTCCGTGGGGAAGGCTCGGCAAGGTCGCCAATTCCAGCCATCTCCGGATCAATGAAGCGCCGGCGGGTGGTTCGAGCGAGACGTTGGCGGAGATCGATTTGGTTACCGCCAAACAACGGTGGCTCGCACCACTGGATTGGAACTGATTCAACACGCGAACCGCGGAATGCTCCGATTGCTCGATGGGTGACGGGGCGGTGCGGTTCGTCAGCTGGAGTAACGCGAGCCTCGTCGCTTGCCGCACTAGGACGACTCAACAGACTTTCGCTCGGATACTTGCCTCCATGGGCCGACCACGCGTCTTCATCGTTCGTGCTCCGGGTACGAACTGCGATATGGAAACCGCTTACGCGTTTGAAAAAGCCGGAGCGGCTCCCGAAGTCTTTCACTTGAACCGATGGCTCGAGTCGCCACACCGGGCGGATGACTTTCAGATCATCTGTTTCCCGGGCGGCTTTAGCTTCGGAGATGACGTCGCCGCGGGCCGCATGGTCGCCGCCCGCATGCAGCGATTGCTGCAAGACGCCCTCCGTTCATTCGTCGATCAGGATCGATTGGTGCTCGGGATCTGCAATGGGTTTCAGATCCTGATCAAGAGCGGACTACTGCTCAAGAACGACGAGGAAGGCCGACCGGTCGCGACGCTCGATTGGAACGATCATGGGCGTTATGAAGATCGCTGGGTGAAGACGGCCGCCGACCGGACCCACTGCGTCTTTCTACGCGGAGTCGAACGGATGGAGCTACCGATCGCGCATGCCGAAGGCAAGTTCGCGGCGGTCAATCAGGAAACGCTCAACACGCTCAAGGCCAACGGTCAATTGGCCTTGCGTTACGTGGATGATCGCTTGACCGACGAGGTCTTGCCGTTTCCAGTCAATCCCAACGGCTCGATGATGAACGTGGCGGGCGTGTGCGACGAAACGGGGCGAGTCTTTGGTTTGATGCCTCACCCCGAGCGGCATATCGATGTGACTCATCATCCCGCTTGGACTCGGCGGCGTGGCCATTGCGAGCAGGGCGATGGCATGGTCATTTTTGAGAACGCCGTCGAATACTTCGAATCTTGAACAGCTTCTTGCCCCAGCGCTGGCGACGCATCTTTTGAAGCTTCTCCTCTTGCAGGAGATGCCCATTGGTCTCGTGCCACGTTTCGACCCAACGAGTCGCGATTTGCGTCGCCGCCTCACGGCTGCGCAGGTTGGGAAAGTACTGGCGGAACGGTGGGTAGTCGCTGGTGAGCGTCGCGCTGTAGGTCGTGCGACGCAGCGTGATGCCGAAACTCCGTTCCGAGACCTCGATTCGCCAGCCGCGAAAATCGATCGCCGTCAGCTTACGGACTCCCGGTCGACTAAACGGAACCCACCGACCCTTGCGAAACGTCGGTTCCCCACCTCGGGACGAACTCGATTTCAGGCTGCTGAGATTTCCCATGCCCATGGTGCGTGGTCTCCGAGGGAGCGGGTCGCGGACGGAGTTGTTTCCGGCCCTGGCTGGATGCGGGTGGCCTGGGGTAGTGATCGACCTCCATCGCCGCTGGGCTGCAGTCGAGAACCGCCTCGGATCGAGCCAGCCCCAAGGAAGCCACCCTTTCAGTGCATCTGTGCCTACTATGTGGCTCAATCCATTCCTGCCCAGCAATCCAATTCCTCCCAGTGCACCCAGATTGACGTTGTCGCGTGAGGCGCGTTTCTTTAGAGTTCGGGGAGTGGTGCGAGTCTCGGGCGAGACTCGGGAACGAGGCTCTTGTGGTAGGTCGTGCTCATGTTGGGTCGATTCACGTTGGCGATGCTGCTGGGCTTGTTGCTGACTCAAGCTGGTTGCGGGCCGAGTTCGACCAAGTTGTTGGGCACGTGGCGGCTCGATGGCGCCGACAAGTTGCAGGAGTTAATGGGCGGCGCGCGACGACCCGGTGGAATGGCGGGCGCGTTGCTTGAAACGGCCATCAACGCGATGGGCGAGACCGGATTGGAAATCGAATTCCTGTCCAATGGAACGCTCGAATCGCGCTTTACCATGGCCGGAACGAAAACGGAAAAATCGGGCAGCTGGAAGCTCATCAGTGCCACGGGAGACACCTACCAACTGTGGTGTCAAATCGGCGATGAGGATCCCACCGAAATCGAAGTCACGATGATCGACGCGGACACGATGGAAATGGTCCCGCCGAACATCGCGGTCTTGAATCGCAAATTCAAATTCCGACGAGTGAAACCTTAGTCCGAACGGAGTCGATTTTCATGAAGGCATGGATGTCCGCGCGTCGCGCGATGTTGGGTTCTTGCGCGGTGGCCGTATTGAGTGTCGCATTGACCGGTTGCGGTGGAGGCGATTCGGGTTCTGGTTCCGGTTCGTCGGAAGGCGGCGGCACGACTGAAACCCAAACCAGCTCGACCGCGCCGCGCGAACTCTCGGGCACGTGGTTGGGTGTCGCGTACCTCGATGACGAACTGCTCAACAAGAAGCGCGCGCTGATCGAGGACGAAGAGACGTTGCTCCGGTTCAACGCGCTGGTGGCGACCTTTGAGTCGATGTACGTCGGAGCCGATTTCGCGGCCGACGGCACGTTCTCGATCGAAGCCGAGGTGACTCCCGCCGGTGGTGAAACCATCGTGCAAGCGTCGGCCGGTCGCTGGACGATCGAGACTCGCTCGGGCGACGTATTGGTCGTCGGCTGGGAAGAGGTCAAGCAAGATGGCTCGCTGGAAAGCGAGAGCAAGGAATACATGTTCCTCGACGCGAACCGCTTCGTCTGGCGGCCGAACGTTTCGCCCGACTTGCAAGAGTGCGAGGCGATGATCGTGTTCGAGCGCAAGGCCCTGACCGCCGGCGAGGCCGAGGTCGCGACTCAGCCCGACGCGAATGAAGTGCGCTAGCGCACTTCGAGTTTGATCCAACACGCGCCGACCGAGCGATTCCCCAGGAGCCGCTCGGTCGCGTCGTTTCTTGACCCGCGCTTGGCTTGGTTCCAGAAGCGAAACCCGCAGGTGACGTGCGCGCGATCAGTCGCGCGTGCTTCCCCACCAGTTCGCATTGGGTTGCCAATCCGCGTCGAGCAGGCGAGCGTGTTGTCGCTCGAGGTTGGGGAGGAGTTGATTCTCGATCCGTTGACGCTCGGCCGCGGCGGCATCGGTATTGAAGTTGGGGTTAGCGATCGGCAACTTGGCCTCGGTCGCCTCGAGCCACACGCTGAGTTCCGCGCTGAGCTCGGCTACCAAGGTCGGCTGTTCCTCACTGACATCGCGAGTCTCCGCCATGTCGTCCGACAGGTGATAGAGCTCCTCGCGACCATCCTCGTAATAGCGAATCAGCTTCCAATCATCGCGCTGGATCACGGCGCTCGGTTCGCCGCCTTGGTTGCCGTAGTGCGGGTAGTGCCAAAACAGTGACCGACTCGGCAAGTCCTGGCCGTGCAGGGCCGGGACCAGACTGATGCCATCGACCGCGGGTTCGTTCTCGGTCGGTACGGAGCACAATTCACAGAGCGTCGGCAAAAGATCAATGCCGCTGGCCGGAACACCGCACTGGCCCCCGTCGTTCGTCAGTCCGGGAACAACGTAGAGCAGAGGCACGCGGAAACCGCCTTCCCATTGCCTCCCTTTGCCACCGCGCAGAGGCAGATTCGAAGTGGCGAAGGCATCGCCCGACGAAACGCCGCCGTTGTCCGAGGTGAACACGATGATGGTGTTGTCGAGCAAGTCATGCCGCTCGAGTTCAGCCACGACCTTGCCAATCGCTTGGTCCATCGTTTCGATCATTCCGGCATAGACCGGATGATCTTGGACTTGCCGCACGGGCAAGGTGCGATCGACGACGAATCGATGCTCGGGCGAGCCTTGTTCCGCCGCGAGCTCGCGATACTTCTCCCAACGTTCTTGAGTCGTTTGCACCGGTGCGTGGACCGCGTAGAACGCGAGGTAGGCGAGAAATGGCTCGTCGTGATGCTCGTTGATGAACGACGCGGTCTCCTCACCCAGTCGCAGCGTGAGCGACTCGCCCGGCTCGCGATCAGCCAATTGCGGATTCTCGAACGGAGCAAAGAAGCCACCTCGCGGAGTCCCGGTCGCGTTGCCTCCCGCGTTGAACTCGAAGCCGTGATCGGTTGGGAACGAGCCTTCGTCGCCCAAGTGCCATTTGCCGGCGTAGAAAGTGCGATAGCCAGCATCGCGGAATCGCTCGGCCAAGGTCCGCTCGTCGGCCGCGAGTCTCATCGCGTACTGGGCCGGCAGCATCGGAGTGTTCCGCTTCCAGTTCGTACCCCAAGGCGCTCCGATGTAATCGGTGATGCCGTGCCGAGGCGGAAAGCGACCGGTCATCAAGCTGGCTCGCGATGGACTACAGACTTGGCAAGCCGCGTAACCACGGGTGAAGCGGAGTCCTCGTTCCGCCAACCGATCGAGCTCGGGCGTTTGATAAAACGTGCTCCCTTGAAAGCCGACATCGTTCCAGCCGAGATCGTCGACCAAGATCACGACGACATTCGGTCGCTGATTCGGAGCGGCCGTTTCGTCGGCCTTCGCCAAGTCGTTCGAGGCTCCAGACCAAACGACGAGCGCGACAACGCACGCGATCAAGGTGGCCGTCGACTTTGGGCCGCGGCGGAGGACGTCGATCAGTCGCGAGAACGGAACCATGGTCGGGAGTCGTTGAATCACGAGAGCCTCCTCGGGGAGCGAAAATCGAAACGAACCACGCGATCCACAAACCCTGGCAAACGGTTCACGCCTAGGAAACAGACCACGCGGTCGAGCGCCATTTGTTTCATTTCAGCGGTCAGTTTAGACTGAATCGGTGGCGACCAGGTAATCACATCCCCGAGGGCAAGGCCCATCGAGGCTGGTCGTCGTCTTTTCGCTTGAACCATCTCATCGTGTGTACCCCACCCATGGCTCGTGACTTTACGCCGGCTGAACTCGAAGCGTACTTGGATGAAAGCTTGGATGCCGAGCGTTCGCGCGAGGTGGAGCAAGCGGTACGCGAGGATCCGGCGCTGCTCAAGAAGTTGGCCGAGATCAACGCGCGACGGGATTCGGGTGTCCATTCGCTCGGCGAGATCTGGCGTCGACATCAGTTGGGCGTTCCCAGCCGCGAGACGCTCGGTTCTTATCTGCTGGGGATCTTGGACGAGACTCAAGCGGACTACATTCGCTTTCGTGTCGAGGTGCTCAAGTGCCCGTTCACCATCGCGAAACTCCGAGACCTCGAGGAGCAATCCGCCGAGGCCGCGGCTCCCGATCGAGAGACTCGTAAGAGCCGCTACATGAATTCGACGAGCCACTATTTCTCGGAACAAGACGAAGAGTAGGCGAACCATGACGATTCCCGACCGGATTTGGTCCATCCGGGAATTGAGTGGGTCGACTTCTGCCCAGATTGAATTGCTTGTTCTTCGCTCGCGCTTAGCCATCGAAGCGCTCAGCCTTTGAATTAGCTAATCAGCAACCGGTCAGGCCATCGCCATGGCTTGGACGTCTCGGTTCGCTTGACTTGTGTTGGGCAGCTGAATCCGTCTTTCGTCCCTGGCGGGACTTCCCAAAGACAAGGGATTGAGATGAGGGTGGCTCTATAACCCACCGATAAATCGGTGGGCTATTTTCGGACCGTCCCTGACGGGACACCAAAGCCGCGAGCTGATGGCATACGCGGAAAGCAAACAGGGAACGGCACTCGGTCAGCCATGCGCCGATCACATGCGGATAGGAAGGTGGTTTGCCGGTTTGGCGGCGGGTTGGTCCAACGTCCCGATAGGCACGCGAAAGAATGGCCCCGAGATTTATCTCAAGGCGAGTGCGCTCGACAGACAGAGTCCCATTAGGAACGAAAGAAACCGCTTGGCTCGCGGGCAAACGCTCGCGCGAATCTCGGATGGACGCGCAAAAAGTCG
>JAGQPS010000168.1 GCA_020426595.1 Planctomycetales bacterium | reverse complement strand
AGAAATAGGCGTCGATCACGGTGGGATCCCATTGGCTGCCTGATCCATTGCGCAGGATCTCCTCGACCTTCTCGAGCGGCATGCCATCGCGGTAGGGCCGATTGCTGGTCATCGCGTCGAACGCGTCGGCGACCGCGGTGATGCGAGCCAACAAGGGGATCTCATCGCCTTGCAGCTGCGCTGGATAACCCTTGCCATTCCATTGTTCGTGATGATGCAGGACGATCGGAAGCACGTCGCTCAACTGACGAATATCGGCCAGGATATTGAAGCCGAGCCGGGGATGTTGCTGGATGTGTTGGAATTCATCCGTGGTCAACGATCCCGGCTTTTGCAAAACCGAGTCGGTGATGCCGATCTTGCCGATGTCGTGTAGCAATCCCGCCATGTAAAGCGTGTGCAATTGGTCGCTCGTGCAGCCTAGCTCCTGGGCCAAGCGGACGGCTATGCGGGCCACGCGATCGCTATGACCGCACGTGTAGGCATCCTTCGCGTCGATCGCGCTGGTCAGGGCCTGGACGACGCTGGCGACGAATTCGGCATGTTGCCGGTAGAGTTCATAGTTGCCGCAATGGACACCGAGGATGGCGGCGACGCTGCTAATGAGCGTGGCGTCCGTGATGCCAAAGGGGCGAGACTCGCGATGGTTGGCGATGATCAAGTGGCCAAACACCGTTTCGCGATCGCGAATCTGCGCGATGATCAATTCTCGCGTGCCGGGGAGGGGCGTGCGAGGCGCGCTGGGACTGACGTTGGCCAAATGGGGCCGCATGGAAAACGAAAAGTCGATCGAGTCGATGTACTGTTCGGCATGAGCCAGCGAGAACTCGATGCCGCCTCGCTTGAGTAGGACCGACTGCGAACGTGTCTGGTAGGTCGCCTTCGCCGCGTCTTGAGCCGGAAGCAAGTGCAATGCGGCTCCCACCGCCGGCATGTGTTCGAGGATCCACTCCAACGACTCTCCCCCGAGTTCCTCATCGGAACTGGAGAGCCGAAGCTGATTGGTGAGGCGATGGAGCAGCGACAGCTCGTCATAGCTCGTCGATAGCCGCTCGACCGAGTCTTCTAGCCGAGTTTCGAGTTGATGCACGCGCCGCTCGGCCCGCTTGGTGGACAGAAACGCGATGGCGAATCGGATCGCGACGTTGGGACTCCAGGCGAGCTGGTTATCGAACCAACCTTGGACTTCGTGCGGTTCGAGTCCGAGGACGTTTCCTAGCGCGACGCGGTCATCCATCGGTTCGAGCGCGCGGCAGGGGAGGGCGGTAACCGCGACTTCCCAAGCCCGCGCGAGGTCGCCCATTGGAACGGCCAGGACGAATAAAGGGCCTTCGTCGACGAGAACGACCGGTACGCGACTTTCCAACACGGTCCGCAGCACGCCTGCCGTCTCGCAGAGCGTCGCGGCGACCCGACCATTTCCTTCGACCGGCCGTGGAATTCGCGCGTCCCAGATCGAGAAGTCTCGCGCGAACCATCGCTCGAGTTCCCGAACCAAGACGGACGAGCCCTGCTTGTTGGCGGTCGATTGAGTTTGATTCGTCGTGAGCTCAATCATCGTGAAGTGGTTTTTCTGGGGAGTGACGGAATGGAACGCGCGGGATAGGGCAGGGCTTGGCACCCGACGCGGGCGGCTACCGAGAGAGGGCTAAATCGCTCGCGTCTCTCGATGAGCAAGGGAACGCTAGGACATTCTTCAGCGCGAGGAATGCAATCCGACAAGAAACTCAATCCGCCACGGCGTCGAGGCGCGAGCCAATCCAATCGGCCGCCAGATACTGGTCAAACGCATGGGAAGATCGCGTTTGAAAACCGTGCGGCGTAGCGAACAGAACGCGTCGACCAAAAAATGTCGGCGAGGCTACTCTGCAATGATTGCCGAGTTAGATGGTGAGGGGGGCGGAATCATTAGCCATCTCACGAATCGCCAGTTCGCGATGACTTCCGCGGCATCGCTGGGACCAATCATGCCCGACGGCACGCGCGAGGCTAGGCACGCAATGGGGTCGATCGATATCGCCTCGCCCCCCGCCGAAACGCCGCGTTACGCCTCTTCTCGAGACCGTTTGCGGTAGCGAGCACTCACGCGGTCGAGGATTTGTTTCTCTTCTGGAGTAAGGCAAGCAAGGCCGCCATCGTGGACCTTCTCCAAGATGGAGTCGACCAAACGTTCCTCCTCGGCTTCGTTCTCCAGCTCCTGCCGCCGAGCGTGCTCCACCCTTTCGGACTGTCGTTCTCGCAGCCAAGTCGAGAGCGTTTCCTCTTCGTTTCCAGATGGCTCCTGCCAGCTCTCCAATTCGTCCGCGAACGGCTCCTCGTCCAAGCCCGCGAAGTCGCGTTCGGGAAGTGAATGACCCGAGCCGGCGCTCCTGGGTGGCGGGCTCGACAAGGTGCGTACCTGGCTAACATCGGTGCGGACGCGGAGACGCCCACCAAACGGAATCGCCTCGTCATCCCAAGGCAACCGAGCCGCGAAAACCAGAATGACACCGATCAACAGGAGATACGTGCCCGTCCCGAACGATCCACTCACCGGTGCGGCGCCGAGGACGATGGCGACAATGATCAATCCGATCGCGCCGATCTGTCCGATCAAGGTGACCCACGATTGGCGTGAGTGGGGAGAGTCGTGGGGAAGAGCCAGATGAACGAGCCCGACCACCACATGCCCACCATCGAAGAATGTGACGGGAGCCAGATTGACCACGGCCACGAACAAGTTGGACCAAATCGCGATACGGAAGGCGTCCTCGAGGGTCGAACCGGCCTCCATCAACGTGATGGGCTGGAACGGATTGAAGAAATCCGCCGGGAATCTCGTGTCAAAAAGGCCAATGCACAGCACGGCACCCAACAAGGCACAAGCGGCATTGGCGACCGGCCCCGAGGCGTAAATGAGTATGCGGCTCAGCCCGTGAATCGGCGGAAGCCTCAACACGCTCCCCCACGGCATCATCGTCATGCCGCGAACATCGCAGCCGAGTTGCCAAGCCATGGCGAGCCGTCCGCACTCGTGGCAAGCCACGGCCAGCATCCAGCCGAGCGGAAGGAGGAGGAACAAGTAAGACTGTGAGATTCCGATCGATTGCGCATTCCATTGCCAAGCCAACGCGCCGCAAGCAATCCCGAACAGCGGCACGAGCACATGCAGCCGTACCTGAACGCCCCAAAAGCGCCCCAACGGGAAACTCCATGTCGCATCGTCCTTCATCGCCGCACTCGACCCCACGATCCAACACGTTCCGAGACGTCGATCCCCGACGTCGCCGAATACGTGGGCTGCTCGCACCGACACACAACAACATTCCATCCTATCGGTGGCCTTCGCGCCAATCAACGTGAACGCTGGGGCAAATCCCTCCGCCGGCGGCAATCCGAGATTTTTCCGCGAGCGCCCGTTCGTTCAAGGGATTCGCCGTCAGGGAGCGAGTCGGCTTGCCGTCGGTCCCCTTGGGCTAGGAGCCTCGTTTCGGCGATGATTCCTGGGGGCCAGGCGTTTCGCGGGAGTTGGAGGAACTGGCGACGGCGGCTTCGAGCCAGGCGAGGGCCGCGGCACGCGAGTCGATTCGCTCGAGCAATTGCTCTCGCCGTACGGCCCCGAGCCACTGGGCGAAGGCCGGCCCCGGCTTTAGTCCCAGCCGCTTGAGATCTCCTCCATCGATCAAGGGCCGCGGATTGAGCCGGTCGTAGGGCCAACTCAACCGATCGTTACAGAGTTCGATGCCGGCTCGCCAATGCGAATGACGACACGCGGCGGCTCGCGCAACCTCGATGCAGTCACGGGCGTAAGGCCCCACCAAGAAAGGCTGCACCTCGGGCCAAGTCGATTCGGTGGTGCCCACGATCGGATGCAGCGCGTTAAGCGCCTCGATGACCGCATCGCGTTCTTGGTTGGAGAGACGCATCTGTTCCGCAAAATCGGCCATCCGCCGACTCAGCTCATGACGACTCGCCGTGTCTCCGTCCTCGTCAAGCGGCGCCCCATCATCCAACCGTCCCTCCGCCGCGGCCACCAGCAGTGCCAGAGCGGCCGGAAAGCTGGACCAGGAAAGCGCGGCGAGGCATTCCAAGGCGATGGCGAGTCGATCGCCGGAGTCTTGGAGCGGAGTGCCGAGAGAGGGTGGAAACGCGGCCCACAATTGAGCTTCGTTGAGCAACTCCACGGCTCGGGCTCGGCGTGGATGGGCCAGCATTCGCCGCAACTCGTTGGTAATCCGCTCGGCACTGACCTGAACCAGGAATGGAGCATGGCCCCGGATGGCCGCCAACGTGTTGGATTCGAGTTCAAACGCGAAGTCGGTCGCGAATCGGACCGCCCGCAACATGCGCAGTCGATCCTCCTCGAACCTCTGATGCGGATCACCAATCGCCCGCACGATGCCAGCCTGCAAGTCGGCTTGGCCGCCCACGTAGTCGATCACCTCTTCCGACAAAGGATCGAAGAATAGTCCGTTGATCGTGAAGTCGCGCCGCTGAGCGTCCTCGCGCGGGTCGCAAAATCGCACGGCATCCGGGTGCCGACCGTCCGAATAGCCCACGTCCTGTCGAAAGGTCGCGACCTCGATCGGAGCCGCATCGCGCGGCCCGAGCACCGTGATCACTCCGAAGGCCTGCCCGACCGGAATAGTCTGCCGATGGCCAAACAGGTCGCGTACCTGGCGAGGCCGAGCATCGGTCGCCACGTCGTAGTCCTTGGGGGTGCGTCCCACGAGATGATCGCGCACGCAGCCGCCCGCCCATAGAGCTTGATGGCCCGCTTTCCGCAACTGGCTCACGACTTCAACGGCGAACTCGCGTGATCGTTCGTGAGTCGTGGTCATGAACTCATCCAAGTGGCGTCGTGGGAGGAATGTGGGGTAATGCCGTGTGACGTTGGCTACCGGCCAAGGCACGCGGGGGTGTACCACGAGGTCGATGGCGGCTCAAGCAACGTCCGGCAATTACCCACCGGTCCGACAACGGGTCGAGTGAGCCCTGGATTAGCCGCGAAATGGGGAGGTATTGAGGGAAGGGAGTCATCTTCCGCCGCGCTCGGCACCCAGACAAGAGGACTTGGATCTCGGGGTTTGGTTCAAACCCACTTGAAGAGAATCCCAGGCGCCTCTATAACACTCGGCGCCAAGGGCTGGGGGAGCTTCCCCTCGGTCACTTCCCGCGGATGTGGCGGAATTGGCAGACGCGCTAGACTCAGGATCTAGTGAGGTAACACTCGTGGAGGTTCGAATCCTCTCATCCGCACTCTCGGTTCCCTTTCTGAACCAACCCAACGACTGCCCCCTTTTCAGTCGCTACTGCTCAATATTCCGCTGCTCTACTTTCTACTGCTCTCCTGCTCGACTTCCCCCGCTCTCAAACCGGGGCTGGCAGATCGCGTCGGTGGAAACTAGCGACCGCCAAGGCGAATAGGGTCGACGAGAGCACGACGAGGCAGCACAGGGCGCCTCCCGCGCCCAAGCCGGGACCGACGGTCGCCGCTTCCTGCGCCGAGGCGTCTAGCCAGAAACTCCAAGTCGCGGGCGGGTGAAGATCGGCGACGGCGACCAGTTTCTCGGGTTCGAACAGCGAAAAGATCGTGGCGTACTCGAGGAACCCGAGCGGCTCCACCATCGTCCCCAAGATCTTGAGAATCGCCTGCACGATATAGAAGCCCGTGGCGATGCCAATCGTGCGCCAGCGAAGGCGATCCAAGGCCGAGGCGAGCGTCGCGACCGAGGCGATCAACATCCCGAGTCCCGCGTAAACGGCGGCCGCCGGAATCATGGCATAGGGATTCGCCAATTCGCGCATCGGAGTGAGTCGTTCCTCCGGCTCAAGAAACGGCAGCGGAACGGACCAAGTGGGCGCGCCGAGTGACAGAGACGGATAGACCAGTTGCTTGGCGGAGAAGAGTTGGATTCCAACCCATTGCCCGAGCCAAACCGCGGTACTGATCGTGAGCACGCCCAGAAGCGTCGTGGCGATGTGCAGGACAAGGTAACGGCGGCGACTGAGCGGCTGCGAGAACAGAATCTCCCCCGTGCCGCGATCCAATTCGCCCGAAACCGCATCGGAACCTCGTGCGATGCACCAAACGAACAAACACAGGTGCACGAGCGGCTCTTCAAACAAGAAGCTCAGTCGCCCCGTGTAACTCACCGCCCAATCGAAATCGACCGGCGAGAGTTTTCGAAAGTCGGTGGGGAGTAGTTCGAGAATCTGGCGGAAGCGTTGGGTATCGAGTTGTGAAACGATCCAGACTCGCAACATCGCGAACAACGAGACGACCGAACAACAACCGAGCAGGAGCCAGCGAGCGTCGCGCCAAAACTTGAGGAGCAGCGTGCGAGTCATCATGACGGCCGCTCCTCGGTCGCTGACAGCGGGCTCGACGCGTCGGCGGTAGGAGTCGAATGAGTAACCGCATGATCAAGGGTCGATGGTTGGTCGAGCCGGGCCGCGCTCGGATGCCACTTCGCATAGAGGTGTTGCAAGCCGACTCGTTCGATGCGGAGATCGTGCCAGCCTTGCCGCGAGAGCCAGCCTAGGAGTGGATCGAGGGAGCGGGTGAGCAGTTCGATTCTTCCGGCGTCATCGCGCACCACTTGCACCTCGACGGAGCTTGGAATTTCCGGCTTGGCTCCCAAGTAGCCGGCCGTGATTCGGTGCTGCTCCAAGATGTCCGGGACCTCGCAGTCAAGCACGAGTCGACCTTGTTTGACGATGACGACTCGGTCGCAACCTTGCTCGATTTCACTCAGCACGTGAGACGAAAACAGCACCGTCGCGCCGGCTTGGCGAGCCTCGGCCACCAATTGTAGCACGACTTCACGAACCGTCGGATCGAGGTTCGCGGTTGGCTCATCAAGAATGATGACTTCACAACGACTCGCGAACGCGACGGCCAATGCGAGTTTTTGTCGCATGCCGGTCGACATCGCTCCGACTCGCCGCCCGAGGTCGAGTTCCAATCGCTCGGCCAACAACAGTGCCAGTTCGGGTCGCTGCCCTCGCAGGCCAGCGAAAAATGAGAGGACTTCACGGCCTCGCATTCTCTTCGGGAGACGAGCGTCGCCCGGCAAATAAGCGACACGGCGATGCACTTCATCTCGTTCCCGCCAGCAATCAAGACCGACGACCGCCGCCGTTCCCGACGTAGGTTGGGTCGCTCCGACGAGCAACCGAATGAGAGTCGATTTGCCCGCGCCGTTGGGGCCCAGTAACCCCAAGACCTGCCCGCGAGGCACGTCGAGGTCGACCGCGTCGAGCGCGGTGAAGTCGCCGAAACGTTTCGAAAGGCCACGCGTCCGCACGACGAATTGTTCAACCTCGGTGGGATGCTCCGAGTGGCTTGATGGCGTCGAGACGGAAGGCGTCGACATGCTGGGCTCGCTAATCCGGCGCTGCAAGACACGACCAATGGACTCCGCTTCAAGTTAGCGGATGGGGTCCTTGCCCAATTGGCGGCGCAGCAAACCAATTTGTCCGGCGTGCAGCAATTCGTGATGCGAGGAAAACAGCAAGGCTCCGATCCGAGTCGGATAGGCGAAGTGCGGCGGATCGATCGGGTCGTCAAGTCCCGAACCGGCGAACCCCGGCAGCTCGGCGAGCACGCGAGAGCGAATCGCCGCGAGCGTTTCGAGAATCGAGTCGCGCGACGGGTACTTGCCGGAATCCGCGGAGGGCGTGGAACCACGGGAGAATGCCTTGCGAAACGTCCCGGGCATGAGCTCGAGATCCTCCGGCTGGCGCCCTCGTTGTCGGAACAAACACAGACCGTATTCCGCCATTGCCAGATGGCCGACTTGCCAGGCGACGTGAGTCGCACACCCCTCGGGCATCAAGAACCACTCGTGCTCATCCAAGTCGGCCAGGAGGCCCATCACGTATTCACGGGCCGACTCGAGTTGATGGCGCACGATGTCCAAGCGGATGGCATCGACTTGAGCTGTTGCACTGGCATCCATGGATGGACGGGCTCCGAGCATGAGGGGAGGCGAATTCAGCTCCACCACGGATGGCATCAACCCGCGGTGGAGCGACTCGACTGGACTCGACCCGAACCAAGCGCGAGCTTGGGGGACGACGCGTCGAGTTGGCACCGCGGAGGGGTTCCGTGAGCGACCGGCGGAGGCGGGTCGACCGAGGCGGGGACTCGTGACCGGACCCTCGTAGGCGCGACTCCGTGGGATGGGTCATGATAGCCGTGCTAGGGAAGAGCTACACCGGGGCTGGGCTCCGAAAACACATCCGCCGAAGAGTCGAGCATGTTGATGAAACTCGCGGGAGGCACGCTCTACGATCCCGCTCATGGAATCGATGGCCAGGTAGGCGACCTCTGGATTGAAGCCGGGAAAATTGTTGCTCCGCCGAGCGATCCGGCGGTGCGTCCGACTCGTGAGATTGATTTGCGTGGCTATGTCGTGATGCCAGGAGGCATCGACATGCATTGCCACATCGCGGGGCCCAAGGTCAACACCGGGCGAAAACTGCGGCCCGAGGAGAAACGATCGAGCGAGCCGATCCTCCGCACGGAAACTCTGCGGAGTGGGACGATGGGAAGCGTGCCAAGCACGTTCGCCACCGCCTACAAATATCTGGGGATGGGTTACACGACCGCGTTCGATGCCGCCGTTCCTCCCTTGACCGCTCGTCACGCTCACGAGGAGTTTCTCGATTTTGAATCGATCGATCGCGGCTTTTACGTGCTCGTGGGCAACAACCAGTTCGCGATGCGGGCGATTCGAGACGGCGACGAGCGAAGGCTCGATAACTTCCTCGCGTGGCTGCTCAAGGCGACGCGTGGCTACGCGCTCAAACTCGTGAATCCGGGCGGCGTCGAGGTTTGGAAAAGTCGCTCGCAGGGGAATGTCCAAGGCATCGATGATCGCGTGCCCACGTTTGACGTGACTCCCCGGCAGATCCTGCGCGGCATCACCGAGTCGGCCAATCGACTCGGACTGCCTCATCCCGTGCACATTCACGCCAACGAACTCGGGATGCCGGGCAATTGGCGGACGACACTCGAAACGATGCGATCGCTCGACGGTTTGCGAGCCCACCTGACTCACATTCAGTTTCATAGTTACGCCGGCGGCGACGCGGATGAGACGACGTTTGGTTCGGCGGTGCCGGAGTTGGCCGAGTATGTGAATTCGCATCCCGAGTTGAGTGTCGATGTGGGGCAGGTGCTCTTCGGGCCAACGACGAGCATGACGGGTGACGGGCCTCTCGGTTATTACCTCGGGCGACTGTATGGCACGAAGTGGTTTAGCGGCGATACGGAGATGGAAGCGGGGTGCGGGATCGCTCCGATCGAGTACCGCAACTCGAGTCTCGTGCACGCCTTGCAATGGGCGATCGGTCTCGAGTGGTACTTGCTCGTCGACGACCCGTGGCGGATCGCGATGAGCACCGATCATCCCAATGGTGGTTCGTTTCTCGCCTACCCGCACATCATTCGGTTGTTGATGGACCAATCGTTTCGGCGAGAAGTCATCGCGACGCTGCCGCCCGCGGTCGCCGAGCGATGTGTCTTGCCACAACTGACTCGCGAATACAGCCTCTATGAGATCTGTATCATCACCCGTAGCGGTCCCGCTCGCATGCTGGGCCTCGAGAACAAGGGGCACCTCGGGCCTGGAGCCGATGCCGACGTGACCGTGTACCTACCGAACGACGATCGACAGCGGATGTTCGAGATGCCACGTTACGTGATCCAGGCGGGAGTCGTGGTCGTGGATGATGGCGAGCTCGTGGATTCGCACCGAGCCGCCACGTTGTGCTCGGAGGCGGACTATGATCCGTCCATCGAGCAACAAGTCTCGGACTGGTTTGAAAGTGACTACAGCGTGCGCTACCGGAATTACTTGATCGACGACCACGAGATTCCGCGGCTCAAGACGGTCAGTGCGTCTCGCCCCATGCCGTGACACCAGAAGTGCGGACGCCAGCGATGGAACAAGAACGATGAGTGGTTCAGATGAATCGGAAGCGACGGGAACGCACGAGCATGCGTCGCGGTCGCGTGGTGGACGAGCTCCGGTTCTTTCCATTGAGCGACTGGGGCAACTCGCCAGTGAAGTTCCTCCCGTCAAGCTGTTCGTGGCTCTGCTGAGCCATGACGACGAAGCGGCCGCGCGGGCCTTGCGAATGCTCGAGATCGCGTTTGGTTCCATTGATTGCGTGGGGAAGAGTTTCGCATTTGACGCGACCGATTATTACGAGCCCGAAATGGGCCCTGGGTTGAGGCGGCAGCTCTTTGGCTTTGAGACGCTCGTCCCCAGCGAATCGATCGTCGCGGCCAAGTTGACGGCGGTCGATTTTGAACGTGAGTTGGCGAACGAAGGTCAACGGACCGTCAATCTCGACATGGGGTACCTCGATCATGGAAAGGTGGTGCTCGCGAGTCTTAAGGGTGCTGGGCAGAAAGTCCACCTAGGACTCGGCGTCTGGGCCGATCTTGTCGGCCGTTGGCAGTCTGGGCGTTATCAGCCTTTTGATTGGACGTTCCCCGATTTCAAAACCGGGCGTTACGACGACGACCTGCGCGCGCTGCGCTCCCGGTTGCTCGAGCAGCTACGGGACCGCGAGTCCTCGTCGCAAGAAGCTTAAGCAAGACTCGCTAGGCGTCTCACCGCCGCATGGCTCGTGGTGGCGGTTGGGCCGTTCATGGTGGTGGATCGGCCGTCGCGAACTATCGCTCGCTCCCCGTCGACCAATTCAACGTCGTGGAAAACCAGAGCGTCAGTTTTGATGTTGCGCTTTTCACGCATCGCCCAGGCCAATCAATTCAATAGCGTGGAAAACCAAAGGAAACCCGAAGCGTGACGGGCTGGTAATTTAATCGGACGCGCCGCATC
>JAGQPS010000167.1 GCA_020426595.1 Planctomycetales bacterium | reverse complement strand
AGACACCCTCAACCACCAGACACCCTCAACCACCAGACACCCTCAACCACCAGACACCCTCAACCACCAGACACCCTCAACCACCAGACACCCTCAACCACCAGACACCCTCAACCACCAGACACCCTCAACCACCAGACACCCTCAACCACCAGACACCCTCAACCACCAGACACCCTCAACCACCAGACACCCTCAACCACCAGACACCCTCAACCACCAGACACCCTTAGCCACCAGACAGCCTTAGCCACCAGTGGCCTTAGCCACCAGTGAGGCTCGCCTCGGGGCAATAGCGGCGGAGCTGTTGGGAAATCGCTATTCGCCGCGACTTGCTGGAGCGATCCCCACACTCTCCCGAAACTCGTGGTAGGCACGCCACGCCGGGAACGCGCGCGGAGAGGGCATTTCTTTTTTTTCGCGCCAAGAGTGCAATATCGGGTCCGCAATCCGCGTATTCTGATGCGGAGACCCGATGGCATGCCCCAACTACCGGAAACTCGACATAGCCTCCTCCTGAGGCTCAAGGACCAGCACGACTCAGCTGCGTGGTCCGAGTTCCTGGAGCTCTATGAGCCCTGGATACTAGGGTGGGCTCGCCGGCGCGGCATGCAAGAAGCCGACGCCCGGGAATTCTGCCAAGACCTGCTCGTTCGGCTTAGCTCAGCCGTCGCTCAATGGCGGCCCGATGCACGGCCGGGAGGCTTTCGCGCCTTCTTGCTCATTACCGCCAAACGGCTCGCCATCGACTTCTTTCGTCGCCCCAAACACCGCCCACAAAGCCCAGGGGGCGACGAACTCCGCCCCGCCCTCGATCAACTCACCGTCGAACCAGAGTGGGTCGGGCAAATCGAGCTCGACTTCCGACGCCGAGTCTTCGAATGGGCCGCCCAGCGAGTCCGCGAACGCTGCGCCGCGAACAATTGGCTCGCCTTCCAAATGACTTGCCTCGAGGGACAGGCCCCCGACGATGTCGCCACTCGACTCGGCATGTCCGTCGGTCAAGTCTATGTCGCTCGAAGCCGAATCCTCGCCAGACTCCGTCATGAAGTCGCTCAGTGGGAAGCCAGCCAAGAGTAAGCCGCCCCACGACTCCGCCAAAAACCAACACATCCGTCCCCGCGACGAGGCCAACGATGGTTGCCCCCTTGAAAGCTTGTCGACCCGAGTGGCTTGAGCCCGCGCTCATCGACACGCTCGACGACCAACAACTCGACCAGCTCACGCAACACCTCGATGCGTGTCCCCGTTGCCGCTCGCGCCTCGAACAGGAAACGACGGACGACCCCTGGTGGCTCGATAGCCGCGAACTACTCACCGAATCCTCGGCCGCCCAAGCCACGATCGCCTCGCCCCTCGCCTCACCGGCAACCACACTCCCACACGTCTCCACCGAACCGCGAGTCGCACGCCACGAACTCAGCTTTCTCGCGCCCGCCCTCGATGATGATCTCCTCGGTCGCCTCGACCACTACCAAATCCAGTCGGTGCTCGGTCGAGGCGGAATGGGGATCGTGCTCGGAGGCTTCGATCCAGCCCTCAACCGTAGCGTCGCGATCAAGGTGCTCGCACCAACACTCGCCGCCCAAGGCATTGCTCGTCAACGTTTCATTCGTGAAGCACAAGCCGCCGCCGCCGTCGCTCATCCCCACGTCATCGCCATTCACGCCGTCGCCCCACTGCACGATCCTCCCTACTTCGTCATGCCACTCGTCGCGGGCCCGAGCCTCCAAAAACGAATCGACTCCGTCGGAGCCCTCGATATCGAGGAAGTGCTCACCGTCGGCCTGCAAATCGCCGAAGGACTCTCCGCCGCTCATCGCCGAGGCTTGGTCCACCGCGACGTTAAGCCGGCCAACGTCCTACTCGAACCCGGTACCGATCGAGTCGTGTTGACCGACTTTGGATTGGCGCGAGCCGCCGACGATGCCACCCTCACCGGCACCGGCATCATCGCCGGCACCCCGCAATTCATGGCACCGGAGCAAACACTCGGAGCCCCGATCGACGCACGCAGCGACCTCTTCAGCCTCGGAAGCGTCCTCTACACGATGCTCACCGGCGTGCCCCCGTTTCGCAGCAACACCACCATGGGCCTCCTCCGAGCCATCGCCGAATCTCCCGCGCGGCCCATAACGCAACTCGCCCCGCGTGTTCCATCGTGGCTCGCGAGAATCGTCGAACGACTCATGCACAAGGATCCCAATCACCGGTATGCATCGGCGGAGTCGCTCGTCGAGGATCTGCGTGCCGCGCTCGCGCATTGGCGCGAGCCCCAACGAACGTCGCTCCCGAAACGACTTAGCGCCAGCCAACACTCGACTCACCAACGTCTCGCACTCGCATTGGTCGGTTGCCTCCTTGCCGCCGCCTCCATCGGACTCGTTCTCAGCGGAGCTTGGCATTCACCCGCCGCCACTGAAGTCCAATCACCCAAGCAATCAGCACGGACCGCGTCCAGTTCGTCCGTAGCCGAACCACCGTTCGCCAGCTCCAATACCAAGCCACCGAACACCCTCGCCGCGAACCCAATCTCGAACAACCCCATCGACTCGCCGCCAACCTCGATGACGCCGCCCGCGGTATCACCGCCCAGCCACGATCAAGCCTGGAACTCCGAGTCACTCGATCAGTCGATCAGCAATCTACGACTTCACATCGAATTGCTCGAAGGATCTCTCAACGAGTGACCCACCCGAGGTCGCCAACGAAGTTCGTATTCAGTTTTCCGACCACCATTCACGACCGGCCCACGCCAGTCCCAAGCGTGACAGGATGTCGCACGTTCTCTTAAGGAGCCGCAGATGAAAGTGTTCGTGCTTGTCAGTTTGATCGGAGCCGGACTCAGCCCGCTGGCTTGGTCTCTGATCCAAGAGCCCGCCCCAGCCCCCGAGTTGCCAAACGTTATTCAAGCTGAAACGCCAGCCAGTCCCGCGCCCGTCGCTAACTCCGCGGACTCAGGCCTCCAGGCGCCCATGCTCCCAACAACGCAGCAAGTACCGGGCGCATGGCCGAACGCCGAGCCCCGTATCCCGATGCCCGGTGCCAATCCCAACGTCCCGGCTCAACCGCTTCAACAGATTCCCGGCAGCGGCACACGGCCTACCGGACAGTCGAGTGGAGCTCTGTCGCTCCCCGGAGTTCCACAACAAATCGCTCCGCCAGGCTATCCCCTTCAGTCCGGCGTCGCTCGGTTTCCCAACCAAGCCAGTAGCGCGCCGATCGTCAACGTGGCTCCCAGCACCTCGCCCGCGTTTCCGGCTCAAGCCGTGGCACCATCCGCGACCTCCGTCGGCGGCAACGTCTACAGCGGCTCACCCTACACCGCCCCAAGTCAAGACTTGCCACAACAAGGCTTGTATGTTCCCAACTCCGCGCAGTACGGATCCGCGCCATCGGCGCCTCGGGTTCCCGGAGGCCCGAACGTTACGTTTACCCAACCAAGAGTCGTGGTGGAAACGGCGCCCAATGGACAACAGATCGCGCGTTACACACTCACTCCCGATCTTTCGGAAGACCAACGACTGACTCAGGAGTCCATACAACTGGCCGCTCGCATCAAGACGGCTGAAGGGGACGAGCGCACGCAACTCGAAACCGAACTCACGGATCTGCTTCAAAGGCAGTTCGACTTGCGACAAGAGCGCCAGCGCGACGAGATCCAAGAACTAGAAGAGCGTCTCAATTCCATCCGAGAACAAGTCGAGGAGCGAGCCACCAACAAGGATCGCATCATCGAACAACGAGTCCGCTCGCTCACCGGTGACGATCCCTATCGCTGGGATCTGAGCTCGAATCCCCAACCCGCTCTCGGCTCGAACGACGCGCCATGGACCAAACCGGTCATCACTTATGCAGGCCCACCTGCAACGGCAATTACGTCGGCCGGACCACCGATGTACACGCCGTCGATTGCAACAGCCTACTACTCCGACAACCTGGCCAACGGATCGACCACCAGTTGGCTCGTTCCGGTGCGGAGTTCCGGTCGGCAGCTGAGCGTCGAGGAAAAGGAATGGCTAACGAGCCTCGCGGCATTCCGCGACCGTCTGCGAGAGAGCGATTTCTCAGCTCCGGAAAGCGCCGACGGTTTTATTGAACTTTCGGAACAGTTGCTGAGCATCCTCGCGGTAGTCGACAACTTGTTGACTCGCGAAGTCCAACTTGCCAACACCGATATCTCTCGCCTCGAAGCGCTGCACCAGCGCAATCTCATCGGCGAAGGGTCCCTTCCGTTGACCGGAGCCGCCATCACCGAGGTCGTCGATTGCCGAAACGCCCTGCTCGACACGATGAACGAGTTCGAGAAGGCGATCAAACTCGAAATCAACGAACGCAGCGCGGACATTACCGCGCTCAAAAGACTGCTCGAATCGACGGAATCCGATTCCGGCTACACGACCGAGGAACAAACGACCTTGCATGCGTCGGTCAAACGGCTTGAGGCCGAACTCGAGGTGCTGCGAGCACTCCAACAGTCGAACGTCTTTCAATCGCCCAGACGCGAGGTTCGCTTTTACGACAGCGAGCGGTTTCGGTCTCCCTTCGAGAACCCCGCGGCCTACCCCTCCTACACACCAAGCCTCGAGGGCGACGCCTTTAACGACTCCGATGGACCCTCGCCGGACAGCGCTTCGAACTCGAATCGCTAGTGACCACTCGGAAGGCTGTTGCCTTGCCAAGTAGCATCGTTGCTCGCCCGCGTACACCGGCACCGATCGCCCCTTGCACTTCCGCTTTAAACAAAGTGGAAGGGCAGGGGGCGATCATTGTTTTGGTCCCAGAAAAAACGGTTGGTGAACATCACCGAGACGCGACTCGGCCGCCAAAACCAGTCGCTCGCGCCGTACACATGAGTCGCGCCAATTGACTCGCGCCAACTAGGTCGCCGCGACGATCACGCCAACGACAATGCCCGCCAGCAAGAGAAATCCGAGTACGCTCAGCAGCCACACCCTCCAATCCGTCAGCGGATTGAAGGCCTGCTTGGCCCGCCTTCGAGCGAGGACCGATTCGCTATTTCCCGCTCCCAACGCGACTTTCGGAAACGCGCCCGAGCCTGGCCAAGTTTGCGGAGCCGCGTTTGCCGCCCCCACGGATGTCGAACTCAGCGGCGCGTGCGGAGAAAGTGGATCCTCGGCCTCGATCGGTGCCATGGGCGCCGTGGGCAATGGCGCTGGCGGAATCGGCTCCCACTCGGATTCCTCGGCGGGATCCACCGACTCGATCACAACGGGCTTATCCAAGTCGGCCAACCGCAGATGGCTCGAGGCACCGGCCGACTTTTGCTCCAACTCGTCGATATCAACGACCTTGAACACGTTGGAATCCGAACCATCCGAGTCCGAGGCGGCCGAAACTTCCGCCGCGACGTGTCGCTTGTACGTCGGCGTGGCGAGCTCAAGTTGCATCGCCTGATCCACTCCAAACCCACGCGAAGCCAACCAACGGCTCAAGCCTTCATACGCCTGCCGCGCGTCTTGGTAACGCTCGCCCGGCCGCTTCATCATGAGTCGCCGACAAATCGCGATCAGCTCATGGGGACAATCGGGACGCATCGCGCGAACGTCGCGCGGCTCGACTCGCAAGTGTTGTTCGATGCGCTCCCGTAGCGATCCGGTCGGAAAAGGTGGCTGACCGGTGAGCATGAAGTAGAGGGTGCAACCGAGGCTATACAAATCCGTGCGTTGGTCGACTCGCTGACTGTCGACGCCTTGCTCGGGAGACAAGTAATCGGCCGTGCCGATGACTCGCTCGCGAAACAGCTGCTGAGTCTTCGCGTCAAGCGCCGAACTCATCGCGAGCCCCAGATCGAGTAGCTTGACGTTGGCTTGTGAATCCACCAACAAGTTCGCCGGCTTGATGTCGCGATGAATGAGTCCACTGCCGTGAGCGTAGGCCAGCGCGCGAGCCGTCTGCGCGGCGATGCGCGCGGCGAGCTTGAAGTCCAACGGACCGCGCTCCTTGACCAACTCCGAAACATCCTGCCCCGAGCAAAACTCCATCACGTAGTAATAGGTCTCGTGATCGTGCCCCAGTTCGAACGCCTTCACGATACTGGGATGATCGAGCCGTCGAGTCGCCTCGGCCTCGTGACGAAATCGCTCGAGGTACGACTTCTCTCCGACTCGCTTCCTAGGCAAGACCTTGATCGCCCGCAGCAAACCACTGTCGCGCTGACGAGCCAAGTAAACGGTGCTCATGCCACCGGTCCCGAGATGGCCCAACAGCAAATAGTCGCCGAGCTGAAACCCCTTGTGCTTGCCCGTTAGGAGCTTCTCACATTGCCAAGCCGTCACCAACTCAAGGTCGATCAGGTAATTGGCCAGCTGCTCGGCATCACTGAGCGGTTTTCCCGACGCGTCGCGGAAAGCGGCGAGCGCATCACGCAGCGTGTCGACGGGCGCTAGCCCGCTGCGTTGCAACGCATCGACAAAACCGCGAATACCAACCCGCACCATCATTCCCGCCTATTTCTTTTAGACGCGACTCGTCTTCGATCCACCCACCGTTCATTGTCGACTCTAGTCCCCAGCGGACCACCCTTGCATCATGAGCGACCTCGGGAAGTTTGCCAATCAATCGGCAGGTGGCAAAGCCTACGCCACGACACGCCCCTTATCGCCAAGCGTGTCGAAACCCGTATGATGCACGAAACACGGTTCGTTGGCTGTCTTGGCAGGGCGGAGAATGCGGGTGGATCTGATCGTGATCGGGGGTGGAGTCGTCGGATTGAGCATCGCTTGGGAGGCCGCCCGGCGAGGAGCTCGCGTGCGAATCATCGATCATGCCAACGTCGATAAGCAAGCCTCTTGGGCCGGAGCCGGCATTATTCCCGCCCCACCCGGCCCGCGCGCGAGCCAACCGCTGGAACATCTGGCTCGCCGCGCCGCGCAGGCTCATCAATCCTGGGCCGACATGTTGCGAGACCACACCGGGTTGGATACCGGATACCAACGGTGTGGTGGCTTGTTCATCGCCGATCAACCTGGGGAAGCCGCCAGCTTGGCGGCCAGTCGCTGGGTCTGGGAAGAGGAAGGCTTCGAGTTTCAGCGTTGGGATAACGCCAAGGCGCTTGGCCAAGCCCCTCAACTCGGGACGTGTCCAGGCTGGAGCGATGTAAGGACGCTGATTTGGACTCCCGGTGAGGCTCAACTGCGCAACCCACGGCATCTCCAAGCATTGCGTTTGGCAATCACGCGGCTCGGAAGCGAAGTGCTGGAGGAAGCGGTGCGAGACATCGCCCAGGTCGACGGTCAATGGCAAGTGCGCACGAGTCGCTCGGCCCATACGGCTGCCTCGGTCTGCGTCGCGGCGGGAGCGTGGACGGGAGCCCTTATTGGCCGATTCGGCATCGCGACCGAAGTCGTGCCGGTTCGAGGCCAAATGCTGCTCCACCGATTCGATCGCCCGATCTACCCGTTCGTCCTTAACGTGGGTTCGCGCTACTTGGTGTCTCGAGCCGATGGCCACTTGTTGGTTGGCTCGACGGAAGAGGAAGCTGGGTTCGACGCGCGAACCACGGAAGAAGGTTTACGCGGCCTTGAGGAATTCGCCACGCGTTGGCTTCCCCAGGAGCTTCAACAAGGAGGCCGACTTCCACCTCCGATCGCGAGTTGGGCGGGCTTGCGTCCCGCCAGTATCGATGGCTTTCCCGTCATGGGCCCCGTCGCGGAACACGAAGGCCTCTTCGTCGCCGCCGGGCACTTTCGAGCGGGGCTCACTCTAAGCCCAGCGATCGCCGAAGTCATCGTCGACATGTTGGAACAAAAACAACCGGCCGTCGACGTGCGGGCCTTTCGACCCGAGCGAGGCTGGAAGGGCTCGTTGACTCCGCCAAACTAAGCCGACTCGAAAGCACTGTTCGCTGGCTCGCCGGCGGCTCTCGCCAGCGTCAAACAGGTTGCACATGTCCCAAGCGACGCAGCGCTTCAAACCAAGCGCACGGAGCCGTTTCGAGTGAAAACTGCGAATCGAGCATGCCGTCGCGCCATGCGATCTTGTTCATGCCGTAGACGTCCGAGCTTTCTTCATCCTGCCCGATCGTGATGCCGCCCGCCTGCTTGATCGCTCCACATCCCGCGACTCCATCGCGTCCCATGCCGGTCATGATGACTCCGACGGCGTTCGAACCATAAACCTCGGCGACGCTGTTCATCATCACATCCACGCTGGGTCGGTGGCTGCTCACGGGCTCCGCATCGAAGACCTCCAGAGTCGCGTCTCCGGGGCGACGTCCCACGACTCGCACATGACGGCCACCGGGCGCGACGAAGGCCGTGTTTGGTACGAGTCGATCTCCCGTCGCCGCTTCCTTGACCGCGATTTTCCCGAGTCGATCCAATCGCTCGGCGAATGACCGGGTGAATCCGGGAGGCATGTGTTGAACGATGACAATCGGTGGGCTCGGCACGGCCAGGGCTTGGAAGATCGCGGCGAGGGCCGGCGGTCCACCCGTCGAGATTCCGACGGCGATCACCTTGTCGCGGCAGAACGCATCGGTGACTCCCGGAGTGCTGTGAGGGATGCAGAGCGCTGTTCGCTTGCTTGGGGCGGTTCCCTCGCCAATCACGGTACGCGAAGCGCGAGCGACGAACTTGCGTCGCTTAATCGCCGCGGCGACATTGCAACCGGCCACGGCTCGGATCTTGTTCGCGAGCTCGCCACAAACGCTGGCGACATTGGACAACGTGGTCGGCTTGCCCACGCATTCCATGGCCCCAAGGTCGATCGCATCGAGCGTTGTCTTGGCGCCCGCCTGCGTGAGCGAACTGAACATCACCACGGGAATGGGGCGATCCGGCAGCAAGCGGCGCAGGGTTTCGAGTCCATTCAACCGAGGCATTTCGACATCGAGCACGATGACATCGGGCTGGAGCCGATCGACTTGAGCCAGGGCATCCTCGCCGTCACGAGCGCGCCCCACGATCAACAAGTCGGGCTGCTCGCTTAACTGATCGGTCACGATTTGGCGGATCAAGGCGGAGTCATCAACCAACATGACTCGAATCGGTTGCCCAGTCATCATGTTCCCCTTGGCAGCATCGGCGGGATCTAGGTTGGGGAAGCATAGGACACCTGATTGAGTTGTCTTGGCGTTCGTCGAATCTCCCACCTGGAGTCATTCGCTGATCGTGTTATTCTGGCGATCCGATCTGTTCAAGCGATGTACTTGATGGGCCGCCCATTGTTTCGCGCCCCAGCCCCGCGACAGTGGACCAAGCAAAACTTGCCAGATGTGATCGACATCGACAGCCCGAGCAAAGCCGCATTGATGAATGTCGATCGCCGCGGCGCAGCGCGGTTCATTCCTATCCACGAAATTCACCATGGCAATCGATACACCAGCGCGAATCGTGATCATTGGCGGAGGCCCGATTGGAGTCGAAGCCGCTCTGTATGGCCGTTACCTGGGCTATGACGTCGACCTTTACGAACAAGCTCGTTTGTTCGAGGCCGTGCGGGCATGGGGTGATTTCCCCCTGAATCACTCCTTCGCGGAACTCTCGAGCCCGCTCGGTCGAGCCGCCATCGCGACTCAGTTTCCTTCCCACGCTCTCCCAGGGCTGCAAGATCGGCCCACCGCCGCGCAGTGGCTTGAGGGCTACTTGGAGCCGTTGTCGCGAGTCGATCTGATCGTCGATTCGCTCCATGAAAAAACGTCGGTGACTGACATCGGTCGCGAGAGTTGGCGGCGCGAGGACGGCGTTCCGGAAGAGGCGGGATACGACGAGCTCTTCCTGGTCGCCATCCGCCGACTCGAAACGTCGGACGAGCAATGGCGGTTGGCTGATATCGTGCTGGATGCGTCCGGTCCAGTCCCGGCGGGCTCATGGGGCCTCGGCGGAATGTCGCCAGCCGGACTGAGTCTGCTTGGCGAACAACATGTCTCGCGGCGACTTTGCTCGGGCCCGGAACTCGCCGAACGCATCGCCATGGCACCTCGGGTGCTCGCCGTGGGAACGAGCCAAGCCATGATGTCGCAGCTGACCGAACTGCTCTCCGCGCGCGGCGGCACCCCACTCACCGAACTCGCATGGTGTGTTCGTGAGTCGGCCGATGCGCTCGTGAGTCGGCTCGGCAATGACGGCGAGTTGGGGAGGCGTCTGCGCGAGGCGATCGCGGCCGGCTCGATCGAGCTGCTGTCCGAATCCCAGATCGCATCGGTCCGCGCGAACACGACTCCCGACTGTCATGCGGTGCGTGTGGATTTACTCCCGTTGGAACCGAGCGAGGAAGAAGACGATTCCGACGACGATGACGAAAACGGCGCGAGCGTTTATCCCGACTTGGCCGTCCGGATGATCACACGAGAGTTCGACTTGATCTGGGCGCCCCCTGGAAATTCAAACCGCCATTGGCCCGAACTCCGACTCCGACGTGACGTCGACCTTGATTGCTGCGAGGCGATGGCCCGATGGTTGCGCTCCGAATCCACGCGTCCAACGTCCACCGATGTCGTGACGTCGGAGCTCAACTATTACCTGATCGGCGTCCGCGGGTTTGGCCGAGCGGCGGAGCGGTTCGCCCTGACCGATGGGCTCGCCCAAATCCAGGTCATCTATTCCATCCTGGTCGACCGGCCAAACCTGGACCTCTATCTCAACGCGCCCAATCCCGAGTCGGCTTGATCATCGAGCCGCTTGGCCCATGACTCTTCCAACACATCGCGACCAAGCCACGTGTCCAGTGATGTCGCGATTGTCGGGCATCGCCCGAGTCGACCCTGCCCAAAGCGTGGCAACACCTAAGGAAACCCGAAGCGTCACGGCCCGTTGATTCAATCAGACTCGCCGCATCGTGCGGCCGTGAGACGCCCATCGAGGTCGTCTCACGGATCGGTTTTGGGGTGGGCACTC
>JAGQPS010000166.1 GCA_020426595.1 Planctomycetales bacterium | reverse complement strand
TAACGAGATCCCCGTTGCCATCGATCGAAATGAGCGTTTCTCGCCCGCCCGCATCGGTGATTTTCGAGAGATTGGAGCTCCCGTCGTAGGAGTAGGACGTTCGCCGTCCCACGGGAGATTCGATGCTGGTGATTCGCTGGGACGAGCCCGCGTAGGAGACTGTCCAGGTTGCTCCTCCGGGAGCCGACATGTTGATCACACGGCCGGTGGTGTCGTAGTCGTAAACCCAGAACTCCTCGGTCGTCTCCTGCCAACCGGAGCCAGTCTTCTGCAGCTTGCTGGTTGAACCGAACGGCGGTGAGTAGTAACCGGTTCCCGTATCAAGAGCGCGGAATGGGTACTTAATGCCAGTGCCCGTTTGAAGGGTTACTTCACCCGTGGCAACTTCGGTGATCGTACGCTGATGTCGTTCCGAGAAACCGTGCGCTAACCGATTCTCTGATGCGTAATAGGAATTGTAGTTCAAGGCGGCATCGGCGTCCAAGGCTCCGCCTGATGGGCAGCAAAGTTGTGATATCACACTTCCGGTTCCCTCATTTGGCAGGCCCGGAGATTCGTTGGGTGCTCCAGCGCCATATGAGCGAATTCCAATTAACAGGCCTCTCCCATCATTGCATTCATTGGTTCCACAAGAGGTTGTTGGTAAGTTGCCGTCCATAGCGGGCTTCTGTTTCGTGCTCGGAGTTGGGCATATCTGGGGCTGCTGGGTTCCCGGACCAAGTATCGAACCGTACTGTCGAGCAGTTAGTTCAGGAGTGCATTCGGCGGCGGGGCCCCAATCATCCACAATTGGAGTGACGGTGACATTCACTGTGTTGTCACATGGATTTCCCGACATGGGGACCGCTGCCAGCGAGTTCTCCGCGAGGCAGTCTTGAATGTCTGACTTCCATTGGACAATTGAGCCCATGGTACCGAAGTTCATTTCGATCGGGTTGGAACCGGTCTTGCTGATGATCAGCTGCATTGCTTCCGCGCCGCACGGAAAATCTCCGGTGACCATCCACCGACAACTCGTCTCGCCCGTTTCGACAAGATCGAGCAGATAGGACCCTTCGAAGTCTCCACACTCCGTGCAGAACCCATCGGCCACTGCTGGGACGTGGACGAGGTACTGCCAAGGCGCACCGTTGCCGCATGGTCCACAGCTACAGAGATCAACGCTGCTGCTCGACATGATTACCTCGGAATAAAGCGGGCGATCAATTCTGCTAATTAGATTGAAATCTGAACGAGTTTTGGTGATGGCGGATTGCTGGGCGTCGGTCCTGAATGAACTAGCTCGCACGCGTCAAAATCACGGCCCAGAAACGTGTCAGCTTTCCTGCGACCAGCGTTCCTTCCGTCTGGCCAAACCGTTGATGCGTCACCGATGTGCTGTGCGAGCGAGGGCGAATGAAAGAGACCGTCAAGGTCTTCCTTTGCGGCCCATCGCCCGATCGCAAAATCCACACCGTTAACGCCTCCCGTCCCTGGTCTGAGTCGATGTGCCCACGCCAAACCGGACGAAAGAAGTGCCCGAACTGCCTGGGGTGGAAACACTAGTGCGAGTGCGCCGATATACCCGTCGACTCCACTCGGCGTGGCGTACCGTTCACCCTTCCCGTCGTAGCCCGACGAGCAGTAAAGAGAGACGAAGGCAAGCCGTTCCCTCGGCCACAGCGACATCTCTAGGTACTCTCGAACGTTGCGACAAAGGATCACGTCATCTTGGAAAAGTACATACGCGTCGGCCTGCGGCTTGCGAAGGAAAAGCTCGGCCAGTGACAGAATCCAATTCGGCCATGCACCGAGTTTGGCGCTGCGACGTACAACCTCGATTGATCCGCCAAGGCCATCGGTCAGGGTCTCTGGTTCAGCGAATAACACCAAGTCATCCCAGCCCGCGTCTCGGATACTGGAAATCGTCTCAAACAGAGTCGACGGCTTCCGCGGAGCACTTGTGATTCCGACGGCCCATTCACTAACTTCTCCCACTTGGAGTTTATGGTCATAGTCGCCACACCGGTCGCAGTCTTTGACTGTTGTCTCCGAGTGCTCTGGGTGAAGGCATGCAAAGACCTTTTGCCGAACTTCTCCTTGACAGGTTTCGCATTTCCGCTCGCCGGTCTGCCCACCTAAGTGAAAACATGGCCCGCTGCGATTGACGAGGTTGAGCGTTGGATAGGGGCGTTGTGATGCGATATTAACAGTTGTGCGACTGACACATTGGCGACAGACATTGGCCGATACGATTTGGTCCCGAACGTGGACTCGCGGATGCCGACAAAAGAACCTGCCGTGATTGCGAATCCAGTCCGCTCGCGCGGCGCATGGAAAATCGCGTTCAAATTGGTCTAGCTGGCTTTCGTCCATCGTCAGTCTTCTTCGTGTTGATTGGCTTTTGGGATTTTCACTCCGCCCATTCCCAGATTGACAACTCCGTGATCCGTCCCTCGCTCGGAGTCGAGCCGTTTGATGTCGCCAAATCCACAGTTCAGGAGGCACCATTCGAGGTGCTCGGCATTGAAGCACGCTCGATGCCACTGCGAGTCGGGCGCCATATGAAACAAACGTTCCGCCACCCAGTGCATCCAATGCAGCTCCCGATTGAACCCATTCTCGGCGTGATCATCCAAGCACCTTTTCTGCCGAACTGCTTCCATTAGCACATCAAAGTCGGGGACGTGGATTTCCAAACGTCCGTAGGGTCGCAAAACCCGCCAAGCTTCCCGCATGGCAAACTTCGTCTGGTACCAAGGAACGTGCTCCAATACGTGCGAGGCGTAGATCAACTCCATCGATTCGTCGGGAAGGGGAATGGGCTCGGCCCCCCACTGACAAATGAGATCGATCTGCTCGCCAGGCTCACAGTCCATACGCAGCCAGGTCGAATCTCGCTCGGTACTGCCAGGGCCGATCTCAAGCCATTTCCTTTCCACTAGTGAAAGACCTTTCCGGTGCTGAGGGCGAGGACTGGTTTTCTCGCTACCTCAAAAATCTCACGGGATTGACGTTCGCACGATTCAACAAACAAGGTGCATTTGGATCGCTTGTAGGCCTGTCCTTTGAATTCACCGGCCGAATACTGGGCTCGGCGCTCGGCGGCTGTGTTCCACGATCCCAATACCAATCGCTTGACGCTCACTTGCCAGCGAGCGAGCCACCTTTCACAAGCTGAACGGTGCTGCTCCAATCGAGCCGAAACGACCAGTGGGACGATTCCTCGACGAGGTAGGTGTAACGGCCGAGCAGACTCGACGTGGTTTTGGTAACGCACAGGATCTTGTTCCTCGTCTCCCTCCCATTCCTGGCAAAGAACTCCGTCGAAATCCAAGGCCGCATACTGGGCCTGCAGGCAGTTGAAGAGGTTCCACTCAAAGAAGTGTGGAGCCGGAGCGAGACGGCCGATTAGGTCGACCGCTCGAGCGCCTTCGGGCCTCACGTAAATCGCGGCTCGAATGATCTCGGAAAACGGAAACCTTTCCTTCGCAAGTTTCACAGCGGCTTCCATCGCAATGCCGCCGAAGACCGAATCGTCCACGATCGCAATCGTATGGGGATGTTCCGCCGTGCTAATGCCGGTCCCTCGCCCGCCCGTACCTAGGTCCCGAACTCCCCTTTGTTTGCTGATGGAATAGAGAGGAAGGTGAAGTTGGGTGGCAATCGCCGTGGCGGGGAGAAGCCCGCTACGAGCGATCCCTACGATCGCGTCGACCTCGGACGGAAGCTGAGAGGCAAGGTGATGGGCCTGCGTGACAAGGTCGGACGTGCGATAGAACTTCCATTCGCCATCGATGTCGTCTAGGTGGCTTGGCACGGAGCGAGGCGAGCAAGGCTTTAGTCGTTGGCTGCACCCGTGACAAACCTGCGCGCTAACCAAGTTGAGGGCCGAGAACACTTGGGGGTGCCGGCAATAGAACGTCCCTGGACGTTTTAGCTCCACTCGATAATCGCAGGCATCCACAACCATTGGTCCAAGTCTCTCAGACGGATTCGGCCGATACCACGAGTTGTTCAATGAGAGTTCGGGTGTGATGAGCGTCCGGGCGCAAGGCCAAGCTTCGCTCAAGCGAGTCTCGTGCCGCGTCGAGCATCCCCAACCGAATCTGAACCGCGCCAAGGTTGTGCCACGGGGCGCCATCGCTTGGTCTTGATTCGGCGAGCCTTGAAAGAACGATCACAGCTTGGTCGTCTGGCCCATGTTCAAAAAAGAATCGCCCTAGACTTTCCAATGATTCAGAATCAAGAGCGTTCGATTGCAGAAGTGTTGCAAACTTGTCACGGGCCGCTTCAATATCACCTTGAGCCTCAAGCCTTCGGCCCTCGACGTATGTCAACAGTTCTTCATTTGGCAGTGTCTTCTGAAACGCCTCGAGGGCAATTTCAGCGGCATTGAACTTGCGACCCTCGAGAAGGACTTCCACCAGCTTTTGATGGGCCGGTGCCCAGAGCGGATTGCACCGAATGGCCTCTCTCAATAGTGATTCCGCGTGGCTCGCACGCCCGTGATGCCTCAACAGCATCGACAGATTAAACATCGCCTTATAGGTGCCCACCCCAGGGTCCACACTTCTGAACCGCTGCTGGTTAGGTATTGAAATCACTCTTTGATAGGCGCTAATGGCCTCGTCAACGCGATCTAGATCATTGAGCACAATCGCATACCGAAACCATAGTTCAATGTCATCATTGAAGGTGTCTATTCCCTGCTCGCACGCCCTTGCGGCCTGATCGTACCTGCCTAGAGCGGCAAGGCTGCCTACAAGCAGAGCAATTGCCTTAGGAACTTGTGATTCGTTGATGTCGGAAACCGCGAGGCACCGCTCAAGGAACTGGCAGGCAAGTTCGTGGTTGCCAAGATCAGAGTGCGTCATTCCCAAGTTGAACAACGCAAATGGATGATTAGGCCGATCTTCCACCTCCTTCGCAAGGATTCGGAGATCGCGTTCTCGCTTGTGGGCACGCATTTCCGGCGTAGGTCGAGAGCCTTCATGAACGACATAGACATTTGACCGGGCAACATCACCACCGAGCCGACGTATCGAAGGCAGTAGCTGCTCGTGAATGCGGAATTCGAACCGGATGGCGGGATGGTTACGCACTAGCTTGACATGGTCGACAATTGTGAGGTCACCTTCGACGTCACCCGGGCAATGAACTTGCACTCCGTAGCCCAGAATGTCCGGCGCGTGAGATCCCTCGGCGATACCCCTAAGCAGTCGCCCGCAATGCGGCGGGATGTAGTCATCGGTGTCCATCCAGAAAAGCCACTCCCCACTCGCTTTCTCGAAAGAGACATTTCGCGCAGCAGAGAAATCGTCGCACCAAGGAAAGAAGCTGACCGAAGCGCCGCATTCTTCAGCGATCTTTGGCGTTGTGTCAGACGATCCGGTGTCGACAACGATCATTTCATCTACCCAGGGGCGAATGCTCTCTAGGCAGCGACGGATCGTTGCTTCGTTATCTCGGGCAATCATGCACAATGAAAGACGCACGGCGAGCCCCTGCCCTAAACAAAACACTGAACGAATAGTAGATGCTACAGCTCAGCTTTGCCTGCGAGAAACAGCATCTTTTAATGCCGAAACAGCCAACTCCGCGCAATATTTGCGATGAACTGGCAGCCCTCCGAGGAACGCCTCGATTTCGTTCGCGTCAAGTCTCTCTGCGAATCCGAGGTCACGTCCCTTGACCAGTTCTGTGCATGCGGAGCCGCATGCAATCAAGTACCCGCAACCCATCGCACTAAAGGAGGCTTCAAGAAGTGTGTTGTCAGAGATGTTTAGTGCGACGATTATCTTGGGAGGCGAACCTCCCATGTCGGCAAACCCCACCGCATTCGTCGATTGGATGAGCTGGTTGTTACGCGGGTGCAAAAAGTGATCTTGCAATACGCTATTGGTACCCGGCATCCTAATACCCGTGCTTTAAGCTTCGGGTTGTCTGAGCCGCAAGACTTCTCAGATGATCCCGCTTCATGTTCGTGAAGTCAAGAAAAATGATCCTATAATGCGCCAAGTAAGGGGTTGCAGGCGGGGCCGCTCGGTGTAAGGCATTGGAGTGACAAGACTTGTGGTGGCGGTTGCCCGCGAGGTTTTTCTGGCGTGTGGATTTCGTTATGATGCGGTGGCACTATTGTGATCTGAATCGCACATGAGAGTCCGGCTGATGCTATAGGGTTTACCCTAGTGGCGATAGTAAAAACCCTAGGTTGTCGAGGGCTTTCTAGGTGTCATGCAAGCATGGATGTTCTGTGGGCCACGCACGCCGAGAGACAGAATTCTCCATTTCCGGTCGGAGTAGTGCGGGTGGTGCTGGCCCCAATGTGTAGCGGGGTCAAGGAACTCGAAGGAACGCGTGTCGTAGTGCCAGCGATGCGTCGGGTCGATCCAGCTGCTTTCGCCTTCGCAATGCGGCGTACGAATGAACATCAAACCTCCCGGGCGAAGCACTCGCCACGCTTCTTCACAGAACTCGATCAGGTTGATTCCTAGGTGCTCAACAAGATCCTCCGCGACAATGCTGGCTACCGAGTTGTCCGCCCAGGGCCAGGGCGTCCTGTCTAGGTCAAGGGCGATATCAACGGTTTCACCGCCAACCAGGTCCACGGTTAGGTAGCCTGGGAGAGTCTTGGTTCCCGCCCCAAGGTAGAGTTTGGTTTCATCGCTCCGAACAGCGCAGCGAGCAGGAGGAGGAAGTTGATGGAATTCGGGCAAGGAAGGCCAGCGTGAGTGGCCCATTGCCCGGTATTCCTCGGCACGATACGGATCTCCGATCGCCATGTTGGTCTTGGCGAGGGCGAGAATCGTGTGTTTGAGGAGATCCTCGGGAATGTCCTCGGCCTCGAAGACACGCCTCCAGAGGCACTCCGCGTGAAAATGGTCGCCTCGAATATCAAGTTCGGCAGCGTATCTCTCGCACTGCCAGGGTGTAAAGCAAGGCGGTGGCAACCGCTGAGAATACTCGGTCAACCCAGGAATGCTGGTCGATGTCACGACAGCTGAGATATCGACGACCCGTTTTCGATTCCTCACAACTGAGGCATAGGGGGAACATGTCGCTTGATCGCCCACCAAGCAATCGTTGACGTTTCTCAAGAGGCGTACTTCGCGGTCGATCACTCCGTGCCCATGTAGTTCGATCTGCAAGGCCGCACCCCAGATGCCGGCTTCCGTTTGGGCGATTTGCCGGCGCAAAGCACTCACCGAGGCCATGGCCAAAACTTCACCCGCGTAAAGCCATAGCACCCAGTCGGACGTGGCCCTGCGTAGGGCCGAGTTGAGTACGTGGTCTTCGTTGGGTTGGTTAGGCGCTGGATAAACGCGTGCCGCGTATTCATTGCCAACCGCCTCAGCTATCTCGGGACTTGAGGACATGACAATGATCTCATGGCACCAATGTCGAATGCTACCCAGTGTTTCGACGAGTTGGTCGGTGCGTTCTCCTTGGTGAAGTACACAAGCCGTAACACTTTGAGTGTGGCCCGCACGTGATTCCGAGGCAGGCGACGGTTGCTCCCCCTCGCATCGTGAGATTTGGAGAATGCGATTCTCCATGGGCCTAACGGCGGTCTGCCAGCTGTAGTTCGCGTGAGCGTGTTCCGAGGCGCGGCGCCCCATTTCACGCGTTTCTGCTCGCTCCCCGTAAGCACGGCGCATTGCCTTGCGTAAGTCACTGACTGTGACACTTAGCTCGGTACCCACGCCGGCCAGTCGCCAACCATGGAGACATTCCTGAATTGACGATGGCAGCTTGATTGAGACGGATGTGGGAACAAAGTCGTCCGTGGGCCCACCCTCGGGTACGATGGGCAACAGGCCGCAGGACATTGCTTCCAGAATAGGCAGGCCGAAGCCTTCACCTCGGTAGGGAGCTACTAGGCAATTGCATGCCGTGTACAGGCCGGCACGTTGACCAGCGGTCATTTCACGGTCGAGGTAGTGAATAGCCGGAGCCGAGCCAGATTCCATAATCTCGAGAAGACGTTGCTTGTGATTGTCGTACCGATAGAAAGACCGCGTCCCCATGTCCTTTACGACGAGTTGCACTGGTTCGTCTGGTTGAAACTCTTCGAGATAAGCCTGAAGCAGGACGTCAAACCCCTTGCGCGTGATGGTCCCTCCCATAAACAGGAACTGAAAGCTATCGGGATTAGGCAACGCTCGCGCAATCGCAGTCGGCGAGTAGGTACTAACATCGATGCCCCAGGGGAATACGTGGATCTTCTCCGCCGGTATTCCGCTGTTCGTGTAAACGTCGCGACAGTAATTTGAGGGAAGCCAGATCTCGTCCACTTCGTCTCGAAGCGGCTGGACCCAATCGAGCGGCAACGCGCCGAATTCCCAAGGCTGGATGTGTATCCATCGCCCACTCTTGGGGCGGTCCCAACGTGGTGGGAACGAATGACGGATCGTCACATCGGGCCCGCCGATATCTCGATGGAAGTAAGGCTTGAGTGATTGCAGATGGGGCAATCGAGTGGTCGATGCGTGCTCTTGCCAAAGCGGTAAGAGTGTCACCTCGAGGTTTTCTGAACCGATTAACTGCCTCGCGATCTCTTCGTTGACGTTGGAGAAGCTGTGTCCCGCGAAGAATTCCCCTTCAATTGCCACGCGAGCTCGATCGGGAACTGGGCTTGGGGCGGGAGCCGGAAACCACATTGCTTTGGCAGCGTCGATTGCTGAATCGAAAGCGGGTGTGCTGGCCTCGATTGCAAAGTCCTTTTCGATCTTCTCTTGACCCCTTTCGGCAAGTTCTTTCCGAAGGGAGGAATCCTCGACGAGCTGCCGCAGGCAGCGGCGCAATTCCACTGGGTCGGGTTCAAGCCACCGATGTCCACGAAACGTCGGAACTTGCTGCCAGGCGTGTTGCGGAATATCCGTCCACTTGGCGGACACCAGTAGCGCACATGACTCATCCAAGAACGCCTCTTGTCCCGACCCTTGGGTGGCAATGATAGGGGTACCACAAGCAAGAGACTCCATGTAGGGTCTCCCCCAACCCTCACCACGAGTTGGTAGCACGAACGCATCGACGGCGCGATATAACGAGGCCATCTCTGCGGAACTCAGCGAATCGGTCATCACTTCGACCGCGACACGAGATTGCGAGTTAGGATCGATCTCGTCGCGAATTTGTTTAATCGCTTGTTCGACCAATTCGATGTTCACGCCATGGTCCATCGTGACCTTTAGGATGAGGCCGATATCGTCTCGGTCCTTGAACTCACTCAGAATCGCCTCCAGCAAGAGATCCCACCCTTTGCGATACTGCCAGTCAAAGATCGAGAGGAACACGAAACGACCGTGCAGTGAATTTGGGAGTGGGTAGCTCAATCCGGCTGGAGAAAATGTGGAAGTATCCAGTCCACTCGGAACGATGCGAATTCGCTCGGGAGCAGCTCCGCCACGAAGAAATGCCTGACGGTTGGCTTCCGAGAACAGCCAGACCTCATCGAAACGATCAAGTCGATCAAGCCAGTCTTCAGGAATGCGGTCGGTTTCAAAGGTCGTTCGCAGCACGTTGAGATGGGCCAATGGATCTGGATCGACAAGCGTTGGGATGCAGTTGGTAATTGTCATCCGGTTTCGTGGCGGTCTCGCTCGTTTCATCGCGCGCAGCAGAGCGTTAGTCGTGGGAGTTAGCGCGGCATCATCATCCCTCCACCGTAGTTCTTCCAAGCTGGTTTCGTGACGTAGTCGCGAAAGTACCGAAGCGACAAAGCGGCCGTCTTCCGAATACCCGCTGGCATCGAAGATTGGCGACCGAAGGACGATCCCAACGTCACCCTTGGGTGGTCGACGAACGCGAAGTCTAGTCAGCTCAGATTCGATCTCCCGAAGAACATCAGACAGGTCTTCGGGAATCCCTCCCGTGACTTCATGGCCCCGATCCTGGTCGAGGAGTTTCGCGTGGGACGCCCATCGATACTGTCCAGCGAGCCAGGCCAAAACCCAACCTCTCAGACCATCGAGATCCCCTCGCGAATTCTCGTAGTAATGCCAAAGGTCACGAGTCATGTGGCGGATACCGTCTCGCCAGTCCCAGGTGTTTTCTTTCTCCTGTAATGACTTCGCCTCGATCGTCGTGTAACGGTTGAATTTCTCGAAGTAGTGCTCGATGCTCAAGTAGCTGAAGTGGTCGATCGACGTCTCTGGGTCCGGTGGCAATTGCACCGTGCCACCATCAACTGAGACTCCCTGGTGGACCCCTTTCCGGAATTCAAATCGCCCACGGCGGAAGACTCTCGGCATGGTGTACCCGGGCCACCAGCCAGAGTGTTGAATCCACTGCCCACAGAAATAGGTCTTGAACGGTATCTGAATCGCCGCGCACGATTCATCCAGTGTGGCGGTCAAATGGCGAACCACTTCGGCGGTAGCTCGGTTGACTCGCTCGTCCGCATCGGCAAACCAGAGCCAGGGCTCAGTTGCGCGAGCGTTTGCGACGTTTCGGGCCGAGTCAAAATCATCAATGAGCGGGTGAGGGATCACTAGGTCCGCGAGGCGGTCAGCGATTTGAGTCGTAGAGTCCGAACTCTCCATGTCGATGACGATTAGCTGCTCGACGAATGGTCGCAGGTTGCGAATGCAGGCTTCAATGTTGCGTTCTTCGTTGCGTGCCAGGATGACGCCCGTGATCATGTCGCGATCCTTGATTGGGTGTTTACCGCGAAAAGCCTGGAGTCCCCGCGGAGTATTGATGATTCCCCTGCCCCGCCAGTCAGGTGAGTGTAGCGAAGCAGTGAGGTTGCAAGCCAGCAGAAAGACCGGATCGAAGACGAAGGGCCGGCCCGCGTGGTGCTGGAGTGCTGGGTTGCTTGTGGATACGAGAATGACGTCTCGCTTCGGTCTGCGGAGGAAAAGCCCGTGATTGTTTCGCCTAATCGGTTTGTCTTCATCCACATTCCGCGAACTGGAGGGATGGCCATTTCCAACACGGTGGCCAGCGTGCTTTCCGAGATACCCGAT
>JAGQPS010000165.1:4962-10983 GCA_020426595.1 Planctomycetales bacterium | reverse complement strand
AATAGCGCCAGTGGAGCGGGCGTGAGAGCGATTCCCACCATGATGTTGCTCGATCGAGAAGGCAAGGTCGTGGCGGTCGCCAATCGAATCGATCAACTTCGTGGCCAGATCGATGAACTCCTTGGCGAATAACATCGGCCTGTCGCTTCGATCTTGTGTCGAGTCCAACCGACTGGACGGACCCCGAGGATGCCATGCCATCACCGGACGATGCGCCGAACGAAGAGTTGGCCGCTGAAGCGGTGCCCGGCCTCTCCGCGGCCGAGGGTTCGGGGGACGAATCCGTTCTGGCCAAGTACGTCCCCCGGCCTTGGCGCATCCTCATTGGGATCGGGTTCGGGCTCTACGCCGCCCTGCTCATTGGTGATTTTGGCTACGCGGCGTACGTAGGTTCGGCCGTCTCGCGTTTTGAACAGGATCTTGTGTTCGACAGCGAAGGCGTGCGCGAGGGGTGCCAAGCCTACTCGCGAGGCGAAGGGGATACCGCGCTTTTATTCGTCCATGGGTTCAACGATTCGCCCCGCATCTGGGACGAGCTCGTGGAGCGAGCCGCCGCCTCGGGATACGCCTGTCGAGCGATGCGTTTGCCTGGTTTCGCGGAACGGCATCGAGATTACGCGCGGCACTCGGCCGTGGAATGGGCGCGAGCCGTCGCGGAGGAAGTCGCTGACTTGAGGACCCGGCATCGCAGGGTCGTTGTCGTTGGGCATTCGCTGGGGGGAGCATTGGCGCTGCAAATCGCTGGAGGAACTTCCAGCCTCGCGAGTGCTTCGTCCGACGAGCCGCCGGAGGAATGGCCCGCCATCGATGGGCTCGTGCTGGTCGCGCCGGCGATCGATGTCGCCAACGACCGCAGCCCGGTGCTTCGTGTCAGGCAATGGCATTCGATTAGCCGGGCGCTGCTGATGTTCACCGATTCCACGGCGAGTCCGTTTCCGATCGATGCCGAGGATCCAACGGCGGACGAATACGAGTACCGCACGACATTCACGCCGCGTCGGGTAATCGACGAGACCTTCCGATTGATCGACGCGAACGCCGCGCGGGAATCTCGGTTGGACATTCCCGTGTTGCTGGCGGTGGCCGACCATGATCATGTGGTCGATAGTTCGGCCGCGCTGGCATGGTGGGAGCGACTCGAGGCGCCGCGGAAACAGCTCTTCATCGCTCACGAATCGGCTCACGCCGTTCCACTCGACCGCGATCGTGAGGCACTCGCCGAGCAAATTCTCGAGTTCATCGCCGCCACGGAATCCCCTTAATCACGACCGATCGGCTCCGCGCGGCCGTGACCTCCGCTCTTGCGGCCGGTCTCGCATCACGCTTAGACTCGACTGGAACATGACGAAGGAAGCGTGCGGTCCGAGGCCGGCGGCGCTGTGAATGCAAGGAAGGAGTCGGCGTGACATCGAAGGAACAGACCCAGGTTTTGGTGGCTCAGCGATTTCTTCGCAGCGCGTTTCAGTTGCTCTCGAATGAGTACGGAGTCCACGCTGAATCGGCGATCGCTGGAGTCGCTCGGATGGCGGGAACCTTCATGTTCCGTTCCTTCGCGCTCCCTCTCTCGGACGTTAGCCCGGGCCAAGTGGTCTTTTCAGAACAAGCCAACGAGCAAGGCCCCGCTCTCGTGTCGCTGATGTGTGGTGTTCTCTCCGGGATGGAGATCGAACTCGACACCGACACGTTGGGACAAACACGCGATGGGGAGCACGATCCCCTCTTCGATTTCCTGGAGACGCAAACGTTGCTTGAGCCAGCGTTTGAAACCATTCGGACGGAAAATGAACTGACGTACGAGGAAGCGGCGGAAGCGGGAGCCATCGCCACGGCGTTCCTAGTGCATCAGGTCCAGGACGTCCTCGACCCGCGAACCGCCGCCGACGTAGCCGTGTTCGCCCTCATCGAAGGCACGAAAACCGCCCCCGACCCAGTGGCCCATTGAACGGTTGACCCTTGGGCCGGAAATGAGGTTCGACCGTGCCCAACCCATGGCGCCACTGAATCGCTCACTCCGGTCTCTCCGCTTCGCCGTGGTGACCGAAAAGGGATCTCTCCTTTACGTATCGAGTCCACGGGGGAAGGAAAAGCTCGGAGACCGCGGCGGCCAGGCTCGCGTTACTTCGATAGCGCGGCCAGCGCCTCGTCGATCGCGGCGAGTTGCTCGCGCAGTTGCTCGAGTTGATCGCGTTCCCGCTGCACGACGTCCGCCGGGGCGCGAGACACGAAGCTTTCGTTGCCGAGCTTGGCTTCCTTCGACTTGATGAAGCCCAGATGTTTGTCTCGCTCCTTGCCGAGTCGCTCACGCTCCTCGTCGACGTTGATGAAGTCCTTCAAATCGACGTACAGCTCGATGCCCGGTAGCACTCCCGTGGCGTTGGGTTGAGGCACTTCGACTTCCGCGCCCCAGCCTCGGCACGTCGCGCGGGCCATCGACGCGAAGTACGGCTCCATCGGCTGGAGCAAGGCGACCGTGTCTCGATCGCAACGAGCCACGAACTCGATGTCCGCCTTGGGCGGAATGTTGCGCACCGAGCGGATCTCGCGCAGCGCTCCCAAAGCCGCCTGAAACTTAGCGAACTGAGCCTCGATGTCGGCGGCGATCAACGATTCGTCGACCGTCGGCCAAGCGGCGATCATCACGCTCGCGGCGGCCGCTTCGGGATCGAGTCCTCGTCGCGGGGCCCACTCGGCCAAGCGTTGCCAGATTTCCTCGGTGAGGAATGGCTTGATGGGGTGCAGTAGTCGCAACAACGTGTCGAGCACATAGGCCATCACGCGCTGCGCCACGACTCGACTCTCGGGCTGCGCGAAGCGGTCCTTGAGGATCTCGACGTAGAAACTGCAGAAGTCGTCCCAAGCGAACTCATAGAGCGCTCGGGCGGCCTCGCTGAATTCGAATCGCTCGAGCGCCTCGGTCACGCTTCGGGTCGTCGAGGCGATCCGCGACAGGATCCAGCGGTCCTCGAGCGGAAGCTTGTCGACTTCGATCTTGCCAGGCGTGTAGCCCTCGAGGTTGAGGATCGCGAATCGCGCGGCGTTCCACAGCTTGTTGGTGAAGTTGCGCGCCACCTCGAACCGCTCACTCAGCACGAGCCCGCGTTCGAGGGCTCGGTCCTCATCGGTGCGGGCCCACTGAGTGCCGAATGGCTTGCCACACTTTGGACAATCGATCCTCGGCAACTCACGGTTCTTTTTCGTTTGGTCGAACGAGTGTTCGCAGTGGGGACATTCGAACTGAACCGGCATGCGCACGTCTTGCGTATCGGTGGTCAGGAACGCCATGCCGTATCGCAGCGCGTCGGCGCCGAACTTGTCGATCACGTCGAGCGGGTCGATGCCGTTCCCCTTGCTCTTACTCATCGTCTCGCCAAATCCATCGAGGATCTTGGGGTGGATGAAGACATCGCGGAACGGAACCTGTCCGACATTGTTGAGCCCCATGAGCACCATGCGGGCCACCCACAGCGTGATGATGTCGCGGCTCGTGATCAGCGTGCTCGTGGGGTAGAACTTGGCCAACTCCGGGGTCTGGCTCGGCCAACCGAGGGTCGAGTGAGGCCACAGCGCCGAGCTGAACCACGTATCGAGCACATCCTCGGCTCGCACGAAGTCTTGGGATTCGAGCAATTCGATCGCCGGCGAATCCTCGTCGCGCACGCACACATGCACCGTCGCCCGATCTCCCTCGTCGGTGGTTTCGAGCTGTAACGAAACTCCGTCGAGCCCCTGCAACTGTTGGCGGAGCCCTTGGTATTCGGCCGCGGCTTGACTCGTTTCCTCCCCATGCCAGGCACGGCTCCAAACCGGAATCTGGTGGCCCCACCAAAGCTGGCGACTCACTGGCCAGTCGCGTTTCTCGCGGAGCCAATCGAGGTAGCCCTTGGCGTACCGAGCGGGGTGGATCGAGACCTCTCCCGAGGTGACCGCGTCCATGGCGGACTGGGCGAGTTGGTCCATCCGCACGAACCACTGATCGGCCAAGAATGGCTCGATCGGAGTCTTGGAACGATCGGAGTGCGGCAGCTCGATCTCGCGATCCTCGACCTTCTCGAGTTGATCCGCGGATTCCAAATCCGCCACGACTCGCTTGCGAGCTTCCCGAATCGTCGCGCCTTCGTACGGACCCGCGTTCGCGTTGAGCGTGCCATCGGGGTTGAGAATGTTGATCATCGGCAGCGCGCATCGTTTGCCGACTTCGTAGTCGTTGGGATCGTGAGCCGGCGTGATCTTCACGCAGCCGCTCCCCAGCTCGGGCTTGGCCCATTCATCGGCCACCAATGGAATGGGACGCTCGAGCAGCGGGAGCATCACCATCCGGCCATCGCGAGCCATCGCGGCGAGTTGCTCGAGCGCGGGGAGCATCTCGGCGCGACGTTGCTCGAGTGCTTCGAGCTCGGCTTGAATCGCGGGCTTTTCCTTCGCCGCGGCCTTGGCCAGCTTGTCGCGCAGTTCCGTCAAGGCCTTGTCGAGCGCCTCGGCCGGTTGGGGATGCACCGCCACCGCGGTATCGCCCAACAGCGTCTCGGGGCGAGTCGTCGCGACGATCACGTGCGATGGTTCGCCGGGAAGCGCGTCGATGACCGCATAGCGGATGTGCCAGAAGTGGCCCTTCACCGTCTCCTGGAAGACTTCGTCGTCACTGACGGCGGTTTGCAGGAACGTATCCCAATTCACGAGCCGTTTGCCGCGATAGATTCGATCCTTGTCGAACAAGTCGAAGAAGGTCACGCGCACCGCCTTGGCGCAGCGCTCGTCGAGCGTGAACCGAGTCCGCTCCCAATCGCAACTGCATCCCATGCGCTTGAGCTGCCCGAGAATGCGCTCCTCGTACTGGTGCTTCCATTGCCAAATGCGTTCGACCAGTGCCTCGCGTCCGAGATCGTGCCGAGTCTTGCCTTCTTCCTCCTTGAGTCGCTTTTCGACCACCGCTTGGGTCGCGATGCCCGCGTGGTCGGTGCCCGGCATCCACAGAGCCTCGAAGCCCTGCATCCGCTTGAAGCGGATCATGATGTCTTGCAGCGAGTTGTTGAGCGCGTGGCCCAAGTGCAGCGCGCCGGTGACGTTCGGCGGCGGAATCACAATGCAAAACGGGGGCTTGTCGCTCGTCTCGTCGGCGTGGAAATACCCTTGGCGTTCCCAGGATTCGAACAAGCGTCCCTGGGCGGTCGCGAAATCAAACCGATTTGGATAGTCGTCAGCGGACGGGCTCATAGGTATTGGGTCTTAGGCAACGAGGGGAGCGATACGGGAGTACGACAACAAATAGCCGCGTGGGACCTAAGTCGTTTGCTTGCCTTGGATTCCAGCGAATCCTTGGTCTTTATAGAGTTTGTATTCGATAGCGTCGACCAGCGCCAGCCAGCTCGCCTCGATGATGTTCTCGCTAACGCCAATCGTGCCCCAGTGGCTGCTATCGTCGGCGCTCTCAATCGAGACTCGGATACGAGCCGCCGTACCCGCCTCGCTGTTGACCACGCGCACCTTGTAGTCGACGAGTCGCATCTTCTTGAGGGCTGGGAAGTGACCCCCGAGCGCCTTGCGCAGCGCGGCGTCGAGCGCGTTCACGGGACCATCACCCTCGGCGACCTCGTGACGCGTTTCATCACCGACGCGCACCTTGATCGTCCCTTCGGTCACGATCTCGTGGCGAGCATCGGAGCCGACCTCGACGTGATACTTGAGCCGTTCGAAATGCGGTTGAAACGCACCCGCGCAGCGCAGCACGAGCAAATCGAAGCTCGCCTCGGCCGCCTCGAATTGGTAGCCACGATTCTCGAGACGAACGACTTCCTCCAAGATCTTCGCTTGCAGTTCCTTGTCTTCCTGCAAGTTGAACTTGGCCGTGGCGGAGACGATGTTGGACCGGCCCGACAATTCGCTCACCAGGACACGCCGTTCGTTGCCGACCGACTCCGGCGGAATGTGCTCGTAGCTTCGCGCTAGCCGATTCACCGCGTGGACGTGCATGCCTCCCTTGTGGGCGAAGGCGCTCTGACCGACGAACGGCTGGGTCGGCCTCAG
>JAGQPS010000165.1:0-4863 GCA_020426595.1 Planctomycetales bacterium | reverse complement strand
GTAGACGAAACGTGAGAGCTCGGTTAGATGCTCGAGCGATCGGCCTTGCAGTACCTGGTAACCTTCGAGCTTGATCCCAAGGTTGGCGATGATCGACACGAGGTCGGCGTTGCCGCAACGCTCGCCAATACCATTGATCGTGCCCTGGACTTGCACCGCGCCGGCCTCGACGGCCGCGAGTGAGTTCGCGACCGCCAGATCGCAATCGTTGTGGCAATGGATGCCGACTCCAACGCCGGTCGCGGCGAGCGCGGTTTGGGCTTCGGCCAAGATGCGGCTGATCTCGGCCGGCATCGTGCCGCCGTTGGTGTCGCAGCAAACGATCAGCGACGCGCCCGCCTGGGCCGCCGCGACGATCGTTTCCGCCGCGTAAGTCGGGTTGGCCTTCCAGCCATCAAAGAAATGCTCGGCGTCATAGAAGACCTGTCGGCCTTGCGACACCAGATACTCGACGGTCTCGGCGATCATCGCCGTGTTCTCCTCGAGGCTGACTCGCAGCACTTCGAGCGCGTGGAGGTCCCACGTCTTGCCCACGATCGTGCAGGCCGCGGTTTCCGCGCGAAGCAGCGCGATCATGCCGGGGTCTTGCGCCGGTTTGACTCCACGGCGACGAGTCATCCCGAAGGCGGTCACCACCGCGTGGGAGAGGTTTTCCTTGCGGATGAGCCGAAAGAAGTCGGCGTCCTTTTCGTTGCTGAGCGGATACCCGCCCTCGATGATGTCGATGCCGATCTCATCCAGGCGACAAGCAATTTGCAGTTTATCGACGAGCGAGAAACTGACTCCTTCCCCCTGCGCGCCGTCGCGCAGAGTCGTGTCGTACATCTGAATGGCGGTCATCTCTCAGGTCTCTCCGCCGACTCGCGACGCGTTCCCATAGGGCCAGCGTGATCGAGAGTCGGGATGAAAAATCACAAGCAACACAGGCACAAAAAAACCCTGGGTTCCGTTCGGGGCCCAGGGCTTGGCAGTCCGTCTGATCGAGCGACTCGCCTTACCCCGCGTCCACCGCGACGATAATGATGCCAATGACCGACCCAATTGCTGGGGTCGGCTGGAGCCGAATCGAGCCTCCTGCGAGGCGATCGGATACCGAATTGGCCATCGAAATCGTCATGTCACGGAACGAATGGAGTAGGAAAGTCGAGCAATTTCACTGGCGAACGAGGGTCACAAGGGGGAAGCACGGACTCGTCCGCTCCTCGGAACGACACGTCCAACCACCGTTGAGTTCACTCGGTCGACTCGTTTGACTCGACCACCGACCGGTCGTCGAGCCAAACCAATCCCGCAACGATAGGTAGGCGAACCCCGCACTGTCAAGGAGTCGCGAGGGCGGACCGAGCCGGCGAGGAGGCTGGCCCGCGTCCACCTGGCGTGCTCTGGCGAGCATTGTCCTTGCCCCGTTCAATTGCGACTCGGGCGAAACCTTTCCGTGGGAAGTCGGGAGCCAGACTCGGCGTCCTTGCTCGCCTTGCCGCGACGGCGCGAGCGAGGTTTGACCTCCTCGATTTCCTCGTCGGTCGCGTCTTGGCGCACCTCATCGACCGATTCGACGTCGTCCTCGAATTCCTCGTCCTCCTCGGACTCTTCCTCTTCTTCGTCCTCGTCTTCTTCCGACTCCTCTTCGTCGTACTCTTCGTCCTCGTCGTATTCCGAGTCGTCTTCCTCTTCTTCTTCCTCGTCGTCGTACGAAGCGATCGCCTCGTCGACTTCGTCCCATTCGGCTTCGGAGTCCTCGGGCATCGAGGCGGCGAGCGATTCCTCGTCGTCTTCCTCCATGCGAATGCGATTGCGTTTGGTTTTCGGAGCCGCCGCCTTCGGCTCGGCCTGTTCGGGAGCCGCGTTGCCTTGCATCGCTTCCCATTGCTCGAGCGAAACGAGGATCTCGCGGGCCTGCGAACCGTTGTAGGGACCGACGATGCCATCCTCGGCCATGTAGTCGATCAAGCGGGCCGCGCGGCCGTAGCCGATGCCGAGTGTCCGCTGCAACAACGAAACACTTCCGCGCTGCTCGCGGACGACGCAATCGATCGCCGACTCGTACAGCTCGTCGCGTTTGCGAATCGCTCCCATCTTGTCCTCGTCGCCCGTCTGCTCGACCTTCAAGTTGACGAGTTCGTTGACGAAGTTCTGGCCATGTTTCGAGACCGACTCGGTGATCGATTCGATCTCCTCGTCGCTCAAGTACGTGCCTTGACCACGCAGCAACGTACTGGTGCCCGGCCAGAGGAACAGCATGTCACCGTTCCCCAGGAGCTTGTCGGCTCCCATTTCATCCAGCACCACGCGGCTATCGGTACGACTCGCGACTTGGAAGCAGAGTCGAGCGGGCAAGTTGGACTTGATCAAACCGGTGATGACGTCGACCGTCGGCTTTTGCGTGGCGAGGATCAAGTGGATGCCAACCGCTCGGCTCTTCTGGGCGAGCCGAATGATGTGCTGTTCGACTTCCTTGCCGGCGGTCATCATGAGGTCGGCCATTTCGTCGGCGACGATCACGATGAAAGGCAAGTGGAGTGGAATGGCGGCTCGCTCTTCGTCGCTATCGGGATCGAGTCGATCCATGAGTTCGGCTTCACCGAGCTGGTTGTAGCTAACGATGTGTCGCACGCCGGCGCGAGCCAGCAGGGAGTAGCGTTCCTCCATCTTCTCGACCGCCCATGCCAAGATCGCCTCCGCCTTTTTCATGTCGGTGACGACGGGGTGCATGAGATGCGGAAGTCGCCCGTAGCCGCTGAGTTCAACCATCTTGGGGTCGATCATCAACATGCGGACTTCGTCCGGTCGGCGAGTCATCAGGATGGAGCTGATGATCGCGTTGAGACAAACGCTCTTACCGGTACCGGTTCGACCGGCGATGAGCAGGTGGGGCAACGACGCGAGATCGACGATGAGGGAATTGCCTGAAACATCCTTGCCGAGGTAGAGCGGGATCTTCATCTTCTGCTCTTTCGCCGCGGCTTCCTCCATCACTTCGCGCAGCCGGACGACCTGGCGAGCCTCGTTCGGCACCTCGATGCCAACCGTGTTCTTTCCGGGAATCGGGGCGACGATGCGCACGCTCGGCACGCGCAGCGCGATGGCGAGATCGTCGGCGAGGCCGGTGATCTTGCTGAGCCTCAGGCCGGCCTCGAGTTGGATTTCGTACTGAGCGATGACCGGGCCGGTTTCAATCTCGACGACCTTGACCTTGAAGCCGAACTCCAGGAACGTCTTCTCGATCATCTTGGCCTTGCGGCGGACTTCCTTTTCCTGAGCCTCGTACGGCACGTCGTCCGATGGGAGCAGCAGTTCGATGTCGGGCAGCTGATAGTCGTCGAGTTCGTCGACATTCGCGGCTTCGTCGAGCTGCGCGATCACTTGGTCGCGCTCCTCGGAACCGGCCGAGGAAGCGGCCTTCTTGCCACCCACCTTGAAATGTGGGTCGGTGTGAGGCTTCTTCGGTTTGGGAACCTTGCGTTTGTCGACGATCCGCATCACCTCGACCGGAGCCTCTTCGTCCGCCTCGGCTTCGGCCGCGACCTCATCCTCATCAAGTTCGTCGACGCCACCCTCTTCGTACTCGGCTTCCTCTTCATCGAGTTCACCGTTCTCCCAGGCCTCGATCGATTCGGCCAGGTCCTCCTCGACCGACTCGGGAGAGCTATTGCGAGTCCGACCCGAGATGCGGATCGCCACGACCTCTTCGTCGTCCTCGGCCTCCGCGTCGGTTTCGTCCTCGAGTGTGTCGTCGTCCATGCCACGGGAACGTTTGGCGAGGCGACTGAGAATGGCGGCTCGCGACGCGACACTGGCGACTCCTAGGGTCCGACCTGAAACCCACTGGGCGAAACGTAGGAGCTGGTAATCGGTGAGCAGCATGAGGCCAGCGATCGTCGCGCAGAGCGCGAGGACGACCGCGCCGATCATGGCGAATTGCATTCGCAGCGCGCCGCTTCCCATCGCACCGAGGTAGCCTCCCGAACCGATGACTGGGCCGGGTGACCATTCGGGCAGCACGAGCCCGAGGAGAGTCGTGCAACCCAGGAGCGCGACAAGGAAACCAATCGTGCGGAGCCAGGGTGAATCGATGGCTTGGCGTCGAAGCAGCGTCGCGTCGATGGCGCCGAGGACGATGAGCGCGAAGTAGGCTCCGTAGCCGAGTCCCGCGAAACTGGCGTCCGCCACCCAAGCTCCCCAACGACCGCAGACATTCTCGACCGTTTCGCTTTGCGGCGAGACGACCGGATCGGCTTGGTGAACCCAGCCAAGGGGCGCGATCGGCTCGCGCACCGGATCAGCCGGGTCGTAACTGAGCAGGGCGAGCCCTAGAAAGAGCACGACTCCGAAGAGACCAATGGCGAAGAGGTCTCGTTTGAGATCGCGGTTTTCGAGCATGAACGCACCGACATTTGGTGCCAGCCTACGAGCTGCGGGGCTGGCGATCCGCAGGCGCGTCCATGCCTGTCATCCTGAAAGTCGCTCCATCGGACCTGGTGTCGCGAACCGGCGGTCATCGCGAGGCCGCGAGTCTCCATCCTCGGAGACACACGACCGGCTCTGCTGGATCGCTTGGGTGGCGCGAGTCTTTGTTGATTTCGCGCGCACCCGCACTCAGGCGTTTACCGTCGATAGCGTTCATCGGTGGTTGGAGTGGCTCGGGATCAGCCGAGACGCCACCGCGCGGCAAGCCTTACGCGAGCCGCAAGACAGGCGCAATCGGCGCGGTGACCCGCGGGGAGAGTCAAGCGAGAGCGCGACGTTTGCTCGAAGGGGCTCCTGTGATTAACCACTGAGAACGCGGAGAGCACGGCGTCGAAGTCGGTCGCGGAGCTTGCTTTTGCGGAGCAAGAGCCGACTCCGTCGCACGCCGGCGATCGG
>JAGQPS010000164.1 GCA_020426595.1 Planctomycetales bacterium | reverse complement strand
GGATCGAACCGGCGACACATGGATTTTCAGTCCATTGCTCTACCAACTGAGCTACCCGACCAACTCGTTTTCCGCTGGGTCGCGTCACCAGTTACTGGTCACGAAATCCAGGGCGGGAAGAGATTCCCACCAGCGGAAGCGAAGATCGTAAGCCGATCCGACTCGTCTGTCAATTCGGCCTGCCGCCCCATCTTAAGCAATCCAAGGCGACCATCGAAGTGGGGCGGAATCTTCGGTTCGACTCCACTAACTTTCCGGCTTCCCAGTAACACCACAAGACCTGGACAGGGGCGACGGCCAGCAGGTTCGGCCGCGACGCTAACGCCCCGTCCTCGCCGCCAACCACACGATCATTCGGGCCGGATGCGAATCGCGTAGATCGTTTGGCGGTCCGCCTGGTAGAGCAGGTCACCCACGACGGCCGGGTTGGTGAAGAGCGCCCGGTCGAATTCCACCGCTGCCGCCCGTTCGCTGGTGTTGGGGTCGAGCGCGAAGAAACTCAGCTCGCCGTATTCATTGCCAAACATCACCCAACGATCGACGACCAACGGAGTCGTCCATATGCCGCTCATCAAGTCGGCTTCCCAATGTCGCTCTCCGGTTTCCCAGTCAATGCAGTGCAAATAGCCACTCAAGTCCGGAGCGAAGACCATTCCCTCGGCCACGGCAACCGCCGAGATCGTCCGGCGAAACACTGGGCTGTTGGCTTCCCCGGTGATCGAACCATCCGAGTCGATTCCACCGTAATGCCACACCACGGCGGAATTCGCGTTGGGCACCACCTCGCCACCCTCCGTTTCGATTTCGGGACTGACGTCCCCTCGTCCCGTGGCTCGAATGCGATACAGATGCCCGACCCCGTCGCCCATTTCGGGATCATCACCCACCCCCACGACAACATCGTCACCAACGATGACTGGGGTTGCCACGATGGGGCACCGGTCGCCACCTCCCCCGGCCTTCCACTGACTTCCCTTGGGATTGAGATCGCACCGCCAAAGCTCCTCGCCACTTTGAGCTTCAAATCCGTAGAGCCATCCATCGCCACCGGGAAAAATGACGATCGTCTGCCCGCCAATCACACTCAGGGCGGGCGAGCCCCAGAGCCCGTGCAGCACTCGTTTCGAAGGCACATCGGAACTCCAGGCGACCTCGCCCGTATGCCGATTGACCGCTAGAAAACTCGGGGCCTTGGGAGCCGGAATAGACGAATGCCCTTCGTCCAGTCCGTTGCCCGTTACGGTGTAGACGAGATCGCCAAAGACGAGTGGATTGCACGCCGTGACATTGTGCGGATGCACGCCAAGCTCCGTCCGCATATCGAGCAGCCAGACGATATCGGCATCGCCGAGTTCGTGATCGGCCTCATCGACGTAAGGACCATCATTCTCACCGTCGGCGAAGCCCTCCATGTCGAGACAAATCAACTCGCAACGGTTGGTGACTAAGTAGGCCAAACCGTCGGTCACACAGGGCGTCGAACAAATCCCGAGATTCGGCACGTCGACCGGAAAGCCACCCGCCAACTTGGTGCGGGTCAACTGCCACTGAAAGTCGCCGCTATGGGCATCGAAGCACAACAACACGCCTCGATCCTCGCGAGGCGGGTGAGCGGGACGAAAACCTCCGGCATTGTTCGTGGCAATCAACAGCCGACCATCAACGACGACCGGATTGCCGTAAGTCTCGGTACCCAGCTGACGTTTCCACGCGACGTCCGCATCGTTGTTCGGATCAAAGTCGATGCGGAACGGGCCGTTGATTCGTTGTCCCGTTCGCTGCCAATTCCCTAAGGCCATCGGCCAGGATTTGGGACCGCGCGGTTCCTTGTCGGCACCACCGCCCACCTCGACGCCGACCGGATCTCCCGGTAGGGGCGGAACCGCTTCGGGCGGTGGAGGCCCAAAGTAATTCACCGGTGGCGGAGCGACATCGCGAACCGAGATCGCCGCCGGTCCCGTGGAAGATTCGGTGGAGCTTCCCACGACGGCCTCGCGGCCTGACGAATCATCACCGGCGGTCACGCTGATCGGATCTCCGGGAGCCCCGTCACCGGTGCGAGGTCGCACGGTCGTCGAGCCCGATTCCGCGCTCGGCGCCTCGGAACGTCGGTCGCCGCCGGCGCGAACCGGATCGCTTTCGGTGGCTTGGCCGAGCGTCGCGTGCGAACCGGAATCTTCAGGGGCCTGTCGACCAACCGCGACCGAGACATCGCCCGTCGGCTCGTTGGCCGATTCGTTTTGCGTCGAGCCAGCGGCGTCCGCGTGAGTTTCGGTGTCAGCAGTCGCATCGCGCGCGGTGGAAGCTGGGACCGCTTCCGACACCGACGCCGGTTCCCCACCGCCTCCGCAACCCACGACGCTGGTGAGTGCGACGCCGCTAACGAAGACGCCGATGATGAAGAGCAGTCCCCCCGCGCCGCGAGGTCGCGAGAGGGAAGGGCGGTGCGAGACCTCTCGGCAAGAACGCCGGTTCGTTTTCATGGCTCATTCCTCAAATCGCGATGTCAGCACCTAAGTGATTGACGATCGGGGACCATTCCCACGCGCGACGAGGATCCAGCGCGGTCGGCTCTAAAGCTGAGTGGGATTGGGCGCGTCGCCGTACACTTCGGTTGGGTCAAAGACCTTTTCCGACTCGGTAAACTCCAGCGGCAGAGGCGCTGACGTCTTGCCCGCCGCTTCCTTGCCCACCGGCACGCGTCGATAAAAACACGATCGGTAGCCTACGTGACAGCTGGCTCCGCCCGCCACGTCGACTCGCAGCCACACGGCGTCCTGGTCATCGTCGATGCGCATCTCGCGCACGGTTTGCACCAATCCGCTCGTGGCGCCCTTGTGCCACAAAGCTTGTCGGCTGCGGCTGAAGTAGACCGCTTCCCCCAACTCAATGGTCTTTTGCAACGCCTCGCGATTCATGTAGCCGTGCATCAGCAACTCGCCCGACGTGAAGTCGGTCGTGATCACTGGCACGAGTCCATTGGCATCGAACTTAGGAGCCAGCTCGTGTCCCTCCTCGACCTGCTCGATCGAAACTCGGGCGGCGAACATGGCATCCTGCGATTGGGCGTCTTCACTCATCGGCGAACGTAACTCTCGCGAATACAGTCAGGGCGGGGGTCATCGGAAACGCATTCCGCCAGCATTCCCATGACGATCATCGATCGCTCGAACCACGACCGAGTCGCAGTGAGCGAGTCGCCTTATCGTCACCCGTCGGAGCGAAATCGTCAAGCGGCGCCCGCCTGAGGCCGGCCGGAGCCGAGTATGATGAGGCGTCGTGGTTCGCGGGCCAGCTGCCCGTGTCGTGCTCCAGCGGACCACCACCGCGGTTGAGTCATGAGAAGGAGATATCGTGAGCCTGTTCGAGTTCCCCAACCATCGCCCTCGTCGCCTCCGCCGAACTCCCTGGATTCGGGAGATGGTGACCGAGACTCGCTTGACTCCCGCCAACTTGATCTGGCCCTGCTTCGTCCAGGAGGGGACGGACCTGACCACGCCGATTCCGTCGATGCCCGGAGTCGAGCGACTCTCGATCGATCGACTCGTCGTCGCGGCACGCCGAGCGACCCAGTTGGGCATCCCGGCGATCGCCGTGTTCCCGGCCACTCCGGCCGACAAGAAAACCGCGTACGCCGAGGAGGCTCTCAATTCGGAGAATCTCGTTTGCCGGGCCGTGCGAGCCGTGAAGGAGGTCGTGCCGGAAATCGGGGTCATCTGCGATGTGGCTCTCGATCCTTACTCCAGTCACGGCCACGACGGACTACTTGAGCAGGGTGAGATCCTGAACGATGCCACCGTCGAGATGCTCATCAAGCAGGCGATCGTGCAAGCCGCCGCTGGCTGCGACGTGATCGCGCCGAGCGACATGATGGACGGTCGCATCGGAGCGATTCGCCGAGGCTTGGATCAAGCCGGTTTCGAGCACGTCGCCATCATGGCCTACTCGGCCAAGTACGCCTCGGCGTTCTACGGCCCCTTCCGAGACGCGGTGGGCTCCGCCGCGAATCTCGCGGGTGGCGACAAGAAGACCTACCAAATGAATCCCGCCAACACCGCCGAAGCGATGCGTGAGGTCGAGCTCGACCTGCGGGAGGGAGCCGACTGGTTGATGGTCAAGCCCGGCATGCCGTACCTCGATATCGTGCGCCGCATTCGAGATCGGTTCGATGTGCCGCTCGCGGTGTATCAGGTGAGCGGTGAATACGCGATGCTCAGCGCGGCGGCCGAACGAGGCTGGCTCGATCGGCAACGAGTCATGCTGGAGAGCCTGATCGCATTCCGCCGAGCCGGCGCCGATTCGATCCTCACCTACTTCGCTCTCGAAGCCGCCGAGCTGCTATAGCGTTCAGGCGCTGGCGAGGTCTGTCACAGCGCTGGCGGAATGTGGCACGCAAAGGCGCTAAGACGCAAAGAATCACTCGCAGGAACTCGCCGTATTAGGAGCGGGTACGACAAAGCAAACCGGCTACCCACCGATCGCGCCATCCAACGCAACTGCCATTAGCCGAGAGAAAGTAACGGGTCGTGAAAAGCATTGCGGGACCGTCGACGATGAAATGCAACTTTGCGTCTTAGCGCCTTTGCGTGAGAAAAATAAGCACGGCGTTCCTATTTCTTCCCGTCGCGGCGTCTGCGACGGGGGCCTCCGCGACGGGGAGACTTGGGGCGTTGGAAGGACTCGGGGACCGACTGCAATTGATCATCGGCTCCGGGGCCGACGAGTCGCAGCGGCTGATCGGCCAAAGGATTCTCCACTCCGATCGACCACTCACCGCGCATCAAGTGCTCGAGCGGCTGAGCCACCAACTCGTGCCTCCAGCCTTGCATGAGCGCCACGTCCTCGGCCTGCAACGTGTCGGCCAACCCCAGCCGGTAGGCGACGAACTCGCGCAGATCCTGGCTCGTCGCCACGATGGGCGGCGCGATTTGCTGATCGCGGCACAAACATCCGAGGGCGGTCTGCAGGAACTGAACGAGCAGGCTCAAGGGAGGCCCAATCGACATCGGACGTTGAGGCTCGGGCCAATCTTCCCTCGGCATGGCCAAGGCATCACCGATGCGGTTGGCGATGTCCTCGAGATGTCGCTTGAGGTCCGAGCGTTCCAGCCCCCGCACACTCTTGATGCGCTGCAAGCTACTGGAGCCGCGTTTGGCGAGTTCGATAATCAAATCGTCGCGTAGCACACGGCGAGCCGGACTGTTGCGACGAATCGCCAGCTCTTCGCGCCATTGCCACAACTCGCGGACGATGGCGAGCCCGCGAGCGTCGAGGTTCGTCGCTCCACTCACGCGGCGCCACGGATCCTGAGTCTCGGCGCGCTGCACGCCCTCGGCCCATGATCGAGTCTCGGCGTCACACCAACCATCGCGTCCCAACTCGACGAGCCGGGCGCCGAGTCGCTCACGCATCGGAATCAAGTACTCGACATCCAGCAACGCGTACGAAATCTGCGCGTCGTTCAACGGACGATGCCGCCAATTGGTCCGAGTCTCTTCCTTGGCCAGCTCGCGCTGCATCAATCGATGCACCAAGGTCCGATAGGCACCTGGGTATTCGAGTCCGATGAAGCCGGCGGCCAGCTGCACGTCGAACAATCGCTTGGGCAATCGACCGGTCGAAAAGAGACAAAACCGCATCTCCTCCCGCCCGGCATGCACCACGGTTTCATGATCGCCGTCGACGATGATCTCCCAAAACCGCTCGACGTCGTCGAGCATCTTGGGATCGATCACCGCCATGCCGCCCGCGGTCGCGACTTGGATCAGGCAGAGGTCGGGACGATGACAGTCCTCCGACACGAACTCGGTATCGAATGCGATCGTCGCGCAGCGACTGAGATGGTCGCAGTAACGATCGAAGTCGGCTTGCCGAACGATCATCGAATCGTCGGCGTCCCGCATCGCTTGCCGGTGAGCCTCCTGGGCCTCGGCGATGTTCTCGCCTCCCAGCACGGCTTGGGATTGCTCGGAAGGATCTCGCGCGGAGGCCTCAGCATCGTTGCTGGGCGGATCGATGTCGTGCGACTCTGGGTTCACTGGGAACACGCCCCTTCGGTCGGAATTAAGGGGAGGACCGCCGCGCGTCGTGCGCTCGATGGTCGAAATTTGTGATGCTAGCGCACCACGAACGGTGGGTCGGATCGCCAACCAGCGGACTCGATGCCGCGAGCTCGCTGGGCGACCACCCGATGATCGTCGCTCGGACCACAAGCTGAGGTTCGTCGTTGGAACCACCTGTGTTACGATGCGACCGTGATTGTCGCGCAAGGGTTTGGTCGAGGGCAACGGCTCGGTGACGACTTATCCCGTTTTTCTGGGCAGCCGGACGCCAGGCCGGGAAATTGCCTGGCCGAAACCCGATGCGAGGCGAAAAAACCACGGATTCGGTGTGCATGACTCCCCGCGGTCATCGCGTGGCCCGCTCTTCTCCTACCTTTCGTGCTCGGCAGTCATGGAACGACTTCCCTTGCCTTCCTCCCATTGGCCTCAACCGCTCGCGCCGCTCGGCGGCGTGGTTTGGTTACTGTGCCTGGTCACGCTCGCCACCGCCGGCTGTTTGGGACAGACCCGAGTCCAATTGCCTCAGGAAGACTTGCTGACCCGCGGGCAGCTCCGCATTCATCACGACTTCGAACTCCCTTCCGAGCATCGATTGGTCAGCGAATTGGCGGAGTTGCGAGGTGATATTCTCACACGTCTCGAGCTTCCCAGCTCGGATGAACCGATTCACGTCTACTTATTCGAGGACCACGACCAGTTCGGTACTTACGTCAGCTCCCATTTCCCCGAGTTCCCCGCGCGGCGAGCCTTTTTCACGCGCTCCGATACGACGCTCAGCGTCTACGCGTACTGGGGGGATCAGGTGGGAGACGATCTGCGTCACGAAACGACGCACGCCTATCTCCACTCGGTCGTACCGCAGCTTCCATTGTGGCTGGACGAAGGGCTGGCTGAATATTTCGAGCTGCCGCGAGGGAGCCACGGGTTCCACCGCGAGCATCTGAGATATCTGGCTCGACGTCGCATGGAAGGGGAATGGGTGCCCAACCTCGAACGACTCGAGCAAATCGCTTCGTCGGGGCAAATGCGGCAGGCCGACTATGCGGAAGCCTGGCTTTGGACGCATTTCCTGCTCAACAGCAGCCCAGAACTGTCGGCGTGGACTCGAGGCCGGCTGTTTGAGATGCGACGGAGCGGTGATTCCCCGCTGTGGGCGGGTGATGTCGAATCGCTAACCGGTGGTTCGCGAGCCGCCGCCGAGACTCATTTGGCGGCGTTGCTCCGTTTGGATGACGAGCCCGCACAGTAGACAGCCAAGCGAGGTGCGGAATTCCACCTTGCTTGGCTCCGTCAACTTCTTCACCTGTACCGGTCGTAGGCAAGCCAGCGACGAAAAGCCTGCAGCTTCATGGCCGTCTGATCCCCAGTGCGCGCCGGTGTTCAAAGCGTGGGCAAGACTGAGTCGCTTGTCGGACGGAAGCGTGCCTCCAACCATCTTCCCAGGTAGCGAAGTGGGTCGCCTCCCTAAATGAGCGGCTTTGGTTTGCTCCCGAACGATTGGGGATCGCTCGACGGTGATGCCCCGTCTCGGAATCTGGAAAGACACGTTCTCCAGCGGCAACCGGTGTGATGGAAGTATTTCCGGCACTTTGCCCGTACTCGGCAAATACCGCCGACACTCGACTTCACCTATACTGCTTAATCATCCTGTTCAGATCGGATGAATGTCCTTTTAGCCTGTAGAGGGAATCAGCGCATGCGTTATCGAGTCGCGAACTGTTGGGCAGCCTTTTCGCTTGCCCTGACGGTGGTCGCGGGAGCGTCGTCGCTTTCGGCTCAGGAAGCGAGTCCCGACTATCCGCCGTTGGAACGTGTTACCGAGGGGTACACGAAAGTGGTTTCGACGGCCGATGGCCGTCCCAGCTTCTACACCATCTGGAAGCGAGACCGAGACAACCAACTTCTAGCGGAGATCCCGAAGGACTTCGCTCGTCAGAAGCACTTCATCGCCCTCACGGTTTCGAGCGGCGACGTGTTCGCCGGTTTGCAAGCGGGCGACATGTACGTGTACTGGCGTCAGTACGGCAATCGCATGGCGCTGATTGCTCCGAATCTCGAGATTCGCTCGACCGGTGATAACGAGTCGCGCAGCAGCGTGCGACGTCTGTTCACCGACACGGTGTTGCTCGATGTGCCCATCGTGGCGATGGTGCCTCGTGGCGGTCCGGTCGTCGACCTGGATGACATTCTCGTCCGCAACGCGACCGTCTTCTTTGGCAACGAGGGACGTACGACTCGTCCGCAGTTGGCCGAGCTCAAGAAGGTCAAGGCGTTCCCGGACAACATCGAGATCGCGATCGAGGTGCCGGCGGCCGATGGTCACCTGACCACGCTGTCGTACTCGATCAGCTTGATTCCCGAGTCGACTGGTTATCAGCCCCGTCGAGCCGACGAGCGCATCGGTTACTTCGTGACCGCGTACCGCGATCTCGGCAAGTACGACGACGAGGATGTGGCCGTTCGCTTCATCAATCGTTGGCACCTCGAGAAGCGAGATCCCTCGCTGCGAGTCTCGCCGCCGAAGAACCCGATCGTGTTCTATCTCGAGCACACCACGCCGGTGCGATATCGCCGCTGGGTCCGTGAGGGAGTCGAGTATTGGAACGAGGCGTTCGAGCGCGTCGGCATCAGCAACGCGATCGAGGTGTATTACCAAGACGCCGAGTCGGGCGCGTACATGGATCTCGATCCGGAAGACGTGCGTTACAACTTCATTCGTTGGCTCAACAACGACATCGGCACGGCGATTGGTCCGAGCCGCGTGAATCCGATGACCGGTCAGATTCTCGACGCCGACATCGTGTTGACCGACGGCTGGATTCGTCACTTCGAGACTCAGTTCACCGACGTGATGCCGAAGATCGCGATGGAAGGCATGAACGCCGAGACCTTGGCGTGGTTGGCCGAACATCCGACTTGGGACCCGCGCGTCCGCCTGGCTCATCCGGCCGACCGTGATCGCGTGCAACGCGAGATCGCCGTTTCGCGGTTGACTCCGTTCGCCGGCGACGCGATGGCCAATGTCGACACCACGTTGTTGGGTGACGATCAGTACGACGGCTTGATTGGCCGCGTGAGTCAAGTCAACGGCATGTGCATGGCGGCCGAGGGTCGTTCGTACGACATGGCCGTGCTTCGCATGATGCTGTCGGTGATGATGAATGCCGAAGGGGAAGAGACTCCGGACGAGCCGATGCTCGACGGTATCCCCGAGTCGTTCATTGGCCCGCTGTTGGCTGACCTCGTGGCTCACGAAGTCGGTCACACGCTCGGCCTGCGTCACAACTTCAAGGCGTCGAGCATCTACACGCTCGACCAGATCAATGGTGAAGTGAAGGGCAAGCCGTTCGCTGGTTCGGTGATGGATTACATCCCGATCAACTACCGCCTCGAATCGGGCGAGTTGCAAGGCGACTTCGGCATGGTCGGTCTCGGCCCGTATGACTACTGGGCGATCGAGTACGGCTACACGTTCGACAACGATCTCTCGAAGATCCTGTCGCGCGTCGCCGAGCCGGAACTCGTGTACGCGACCGATGAAGACACGAGTGGTCCGGACCCGTTGGCTCGTCGTTACGACTTCAGCGCCGATCCACTCGACTTCGCGCAAGAGCAAGTCCGCATCGCGGTTCACAACCGAGCGACGATCCTGGACAAGTTCGTGCAGGATGGCCAAAGCTGGTCGCGCGCTCGCACCGGTTATGAACTGACCTTGCGCATGCAAGCCAGTGCCTCGAGCATGATGGCTGGCTGGGTGGGTGGCACGTTCGTCAACCGCGACAAGAAGGGTGACCCGAATGGCCGCGAGCCGTTGGTGGTGATCCCGGTCGAGCAACAACGCGCGGCGTTGAAGTTCATCGTCGAAACCAGCTTCCGTGATGATTCGTACGGTCTGACTCCCGAGCTGCTGCGTCACATGACGACCGACAAGTGGCTGGATGAAGGTCGTTCGGCCGCACAATCGAGCCCTGCTTGGCCGATCCACGATCGCATCCTGGGTCTCCAAGCCTCGACGCTCACGCAGTTGATGAATCCGTCGACGCTGCAAGGCGTGTACGACAATGAATTCCGCGTGCCGCTCGATCAAGACGCGTTGACTCTGCCTGAAATGATGCAGACGATTCGCGCCGAGATCTGGTCGGAGCTGGGCGGGGTTGGCGATCAGCAGTTCACGTCGCGTCAGCCGGCGATCTCGAGCCTCCGTCGCAACTTGCAACGCGAGCACCTCGAGCGGTTGATCGACTTGATGCTCCAGGGTGGCGGTTCGGGCGCGGCTTCCAAGCCGATCGCGACGCTCGCCTTGTCGCAACTGCAGAGCCTCAAGGGTGAGATCGAAGCGTTGCTGGCCAATGCCGGTGATCGCCTCGATCCCTACACCAAGGCTCACTTGCAAGACTCGGCGCTTCGCATCAACAAGGCGATCGACGCGAGCTTCGTTTACAACGCGGCCAGCTCGAACCCAGCCGGACCGATCGTCGTGATCGCTCAGCCAGCTGGCGCCAGCATCCCCGCTCCGGTGGCTCGCGACCTCGATCTGTCTCCGGCCAACACGAATGTCCTCGTGGCCCCAGCGGCCGAAGCGGGCAGCGTGACGGTTCCGGCGACCGAGCTCGCTCCGTCGGACGGCAACTAGTCGCTCGCGGTTCGATTGAGTTAACCAAGCAGGCCGGCGAGATGCACCGCGTTTCGCCGGCCTCTTTGTTTTCTTGTCGGAGGCTCCGTCCCCGTGGGATGCTTGGTCGCCGAGAAAACGCGTTCGCGGAGCGAAAGCCGACACTCGGGCGCCCTGGTTTGGGAGTCCGCATGTCGACCGATTGTCGGCGAACATGGGGACTCGCCATGGGGCGGGCGTGTACCAATAGTGATGCATGAAAACGAAACGTGACAACTCGTCCGGACCTTGGGTGCTGCTGATTCACGGCCTCGCGGCGCACCGCTCGATCTTGTGGTTGCTCGCGTGGCGGCTGCGGCGACGAGGCTACCGCACGGCGATCTTTGGCTATC
>JAGQPS010000163.1:3799-11131 GCA_020426595.1 Planctomycetales bacterium | reverse complement strand
TGATTAAATCAACAGCCCGGTAAGCGAGGGATTCTTCGCATTCTCAAACCAGCCAACAGCTCGTTACACCACCAACGTTTCCGTGGAGCCCATTCCTGAATTCGCGGAGTTAAAGCGATCAATCTAGGGACAACATGGAAACGGCTTCGAACCGTGAAAGGACGACGTCCATGCGCGAAACCTCCACGACGAGGCTCGTTGAGAGCCCAGTGGTTGAACGCTTTCGTCCGTGTGTGACCGCCATTGGCATCGCCCTGGTGTTGTTCGTCGGCGCACAATCGACTTCGGCCGCCGAGCTGCGTTTCGCACGCTTGTTTGGGGACCGCATGGTCTTGCCGGCGGAACGCCCTATTCGCGTTTGGGGTGAGGCTCCGGCTGGGATCGAAGTTGAAGTGTCGCTTGGCGACCAAATGGCCCAGAGTACGGCGGACGCCAAGGGGCACTGGTCGGTCGAGCTGCCCGCTCTCTCCTGCTCCTTCGAGTCGAGGAAGTTGAGGGCCCATGCCGGCGACGAAGCGATTGAATTGAGCGATATCGTGGTGGGCGAAGTTTGGGTGGCGGGTGGTCAATCGAACATGCAGTGGACACTCGGCCAGTGCTTGGCGGAGGAACCAAGTTTGTCCGCGCATACGCAGTTGGAGGAAGAGGTCGACTTGCGTTGGTGTCGAATCGACGAGGGCCCGGCGCGAGAACCACGCGTCGACTTGTCGGCTCCCAGCAACTGGCGGCGAGTCGATGATCAGTCGGCGGGAGCGATGTCGGCTGCGGCGTTCTTTTTCGCGAGGCGTCTGGCGATGGAGCGACGAGTCCCGATCGGCATCGTTGACACCTCTCGCGGTGGCACTCCGATCGAGCCGTTCATTCCGCGGAGCGAATTCACCGGGCATCCCACGCTCGAAGCGGAATTGAAGCTCGGGGATGCCGATGACTTGTTGGGGCTCAAGGAGTTGCCGGGCGGTGTCTTCGCGCGTGACGAGGCTTGGCTGCCAGGCCGACTTTACCACTCGCGGATCGAGCCACTGCGCGGTCTACGGCCGATGGGTGTGATTTGGTACCAAGGCGAGTCGAACTCGGGACAGGGCGAGGATCCCACGGACTATCGTTTCAAGCAGGCGGCCTTGGTCGCGGGATGGCGCGACGCGTTCGCCGACCCCGAGCTTCCCTTTCACTTCGTGCAATTGCCACGGAGCGGAGCGGGAGCGAATTGGCCACGGCTGCGGGAAGAGCAGCGGCTTGCGGAAACACCTCCACGCGCCGGGATGGTGGTGACGATCGATTTGGAGGGAGGTGGCATTCACCCCTGGAACAAATTCGATGTCGGTGAGCGACTCGCGAGATGGGCACTTTTGGAAGAGCCATACGACGACGAATCCGTGCGCCGTTGCCGAGGGCCACGGCCGCACCGAATCGTTCGTGAGGATGATCGCTTGGTGATCGAGTTTGATTCCTCGGGACCGATTTGGCTGGGTCGCAAGGACCGCTTTGATCGCCCCAGTCAACTTGACGAGGCCGAGGTACCGGGATGGGAAATCCAGCGTGGCGATGGAACTTGGGAAACGATCGCCGCGCGACTTCATGACGGCGGCATCGTGATCGCGGTGACGCCCGAACAACGCACGGCGGCGGTGCGATACGCCTGGGCTCCCCAGCCGCCGCTGGAGTGTCTTTACGACGACTCCGAATTGCCGCTCCCTCCCTGGAGCTCCGAGAACCTGGAGACACGATAGTTCTAGGCCGCGCTAGTTGTTGGCCACCGGCCGAATCGCCCGAGTCCCAGTCGCCAAAGGTCGAACCGCCTAGGAGCTTCGTCACGAGTCCACCGCCCCGGCGCCAACCAGAACAGCGCGAACGAATCGGCCGTCACCTGTGTCGTTGAGCTGGGATCATGCAGGGCTATTGAGTCGTCACCAGTTCCTCGCCCTTCACCCCTGCCAGATCGGGCAGTACACTACCGTCTCGCTTTTGGTCGACGGTGGCATCACTGCTTGCCATGAAGCCACATCGCTTGCCAAGGTCGCCGATCACACCTCAAGTGCGTCGCATCCCCGCCGCCCAACAACAAGCCCTCGTAGCTCAGGTGGATAGAGCAACGGTTTCCTAAACCGTAGGTCGGAGGTTCGAGTCCTCTCGAGGGTACTTCTTCAACCCCGCGAACTCAGGGCTCATGCCCAGTTGCCTGGGAGGCCACGCGGTTCCTCGCCCCGAAGGGGCCGCAACATGTCAGCCCAGGGCAAAGCGTAGCGGCGGAGCGGCGAAGCGACGCCCTGGGTATCCGGTCCACCCCACGATCCTCGCCCTGAAAGGGCAACACAATCGTGGTCAATCCCACACGTACCGCTCATCGAATTCGACGCCGTGCCGCGTGAGCAGCGCCCGCACTTCCTCCTCAAACGTCAACTTGCGATGATGCTCGCGCTGATTCTCGATGTACCGGCGCACCTCCGGCACGTTCGACTCGCTCACGGAGAACGCTGCGTATCCGTTTTGCCAATGAAATTCCCTGTTCTTCGTGCCATCGGTCTTCATCCACTTCGAACTGCCCTTTTTCACCTCCTCAACGATCTTCTTCAATGCGTGGTTCTTGGTTAGCGAGAACAGCGCGTGGACGTGATCCTCGACCCCGCCGATGACGAGCGCCGGACTTTCCCATTGCTTGAAGATTCCCGCCTGATAGCCGAACAGGGATTCTCGGACGTCATCCGGGAGCCACGGCCGGCGATGCTTCGTGCTGAAAACCAAATGGACCAGATTCTTGATCAACGACTGCGGCATCGTCTTGCACCCTCCCAAATGTTTCGCCCTTTCAGGGCTTTCCGTCTTGATGGACCCCGTACCCAGGGCGACGCTCCGCGGCTCCGCCGCTTCGCTCTGCCCTGGGCTATTGTGTCGGTGCCCCTTCGGGGCGAGAAGAGATTCCTTGGAACACTCCCATCCACATCCGTTGTTGTATGTTCCTCTCGAGGGTACTTCTTTCCCGCCGGGGTCCTTCGGCGTGGAGATGCTTCCACTTCCCTACCCTTCCAAGATCTCCCGTACGACATTTCCATGCACGTCGGTGAGTCGGTAGTCGCGGCCGGCGTGGCGGAAGGTGAGGCGCTCGTGATCGAGGCCGAGGGTGTGGAGAATCGTCGCGTGGAAGTCGGGAATCGTGACTTTGTCGTCCACCACGTAGTAACCGAACTCATCGGTTTGCCCATGCGTCACTCCGCCACGAATGCCACCTCCCGCCATCCAGACGCTGAAGGCATGCGGGTGATGGTCGCGGCCATCGGCCCCCTGGGCCGCGGGCGTGCGACCAAACTCGGTGGCGAACACGACCAACGTGTCGTGCAACATGCCTCGAGCCTTCAGGTCTTGGAGCAGCGCGGCGATCGGGCGGTCGACCGCGGCCGCGTTGTTGGTGTGGTTGTTCCGCAGGTCGCCATGGGCATCCCAGTAATTGCGCGGGTAGCTGAAGTTGACCTGTACGAATCGGACTCCCGCCTCCAGGCAACGGCGAGCTAACAAGCACTGACGACCAAACTCATCGGTGCGGCCCTCTCCCAGGCCATACGAAGCCTGCGTCGCCGCCGACTCCCGCGCGAGATCCATCACTTCGGGAGCCTCCGCCTGCATGCGAAACGCCATCTCGAACGATTCAATACGCGCTTCCAACGCCGTGTCCTCGCCGACGTCGGCCGAGTAACGCTCGTTACGCCGTTTGAGCAAGTCGAGCTGCAGACGCTGCAGGTCGGCCGACCCGCTTGGCTCGAGGCTCGACAATCGAGCTTCCTTGAAGGGAGTTCCTCCATCTCCCAGGCGAGTGCCTTGAAATGTCGCGGGTAGGAAGGCGGAGCCATAGTTCTGCGCCCCGCCGTGATAAAGCGACGGACTCAAACTAAGGAAGCCGGGAAGGTTTTGGTTCTCGCTTCCCAATCCGTACAACGTCCACGCGCCGAGGCAAGGACGCGCGAAGACCCCGCTGCCCGTGTTGATGTTGAGCAAGGCGGGGCCGTGCGAGACTTGGTCCCCGCCATTCATCGAGCGAATGACGGCGATGTCATCAATACAGTCGCCAATGTGCGGGAACAGATCGCTCACCTCGATACCGCTTTCGCCATATCGCTGGAAGTTCCAAGGCGAAGCGAGCAGGTTCCCCGTGGGAGCGAATTCGAATTGAGGCTTCGCGAACGGGAGGGGCTGTCCATTCATCTCCGCAAGCTTGGGCTTTGGATCGAATGAATCGACGTGCGAAACGCCCCCGTGCATGAACAAGAAGACCACGCGTTTCGCGGTGGCCGGAAAATGTGGCGGCTTGGGAGCCAGAGGACCGCTCGGGGCGGCGACAAGATCGTCCGCGAGCAGACCATGTAGGGCGAGCGCGCCAAATCCGCAAGCCGACTGCCGCAACCAGTGTCGTCGGGAGACCGAAGGCATCATCGGACGTTACTCCACGTAGAGAAACTCGTTGCTACAAAACAGGGACTGACAGAAAGCGGCCCAAGCGGCTTGGCGACGGTCTGCCTCGAGTCCCTGACCAGCCAATTGCCGCGAGCGCGTGAGAAAATCGGCCGTCTCCTCGAACTCCTCCGTCGTCGCCGAACGTCCGAGCGCCAAACGATGAGCCCAATCGATTCGGTCGCGGTCCGTTAGGCTGGGGTCCGATAACAACCTCACCGCGAAAGCTCGCGATTGTTCGATGACGAACGGGTGATTTAGCAGGAACAAACCCTGGGATGCGACGGTGGTCTCGTTGCGGATCGCCGTGACTCCATTCGGATCCGCCGCGTCGAATAGCGTCAGCACGTCGGGCAGCATGTTCCTCACGATCGGAAGATAGACCGAGCGTTTGCGGAAGGTCGTGTAGAACTCGTCATCGGCGCCCACTCGATTCGGGCGAATGAGGGCGTTGATATCCTCGGCTCTCGAGAATAGAAAGTCACCGCTTTCGGAACCCCCAGGGGCTCGATCGAGTTGACCACTGACGAGCAACATGCCGTCGCGCAGTTCCTCGGCCGACAAACGCCGGCGCCCGATGAGATAGGCCGACAGCGACTCGGGCATGCTCTCGCTGCGCGACTCGGAAGCCGTGTCGACATTCCGCATGCGGTAGGTATTCGACAAGACGATCATGCGATGCAACCGCTTGACGCTCCACCCGCCATCCAAGAACTGGGTCGTGAGCCAATCGAGCAAGGCGGGGTCGGAGGGCAAGTCGCCGCGCGTGCCAAAGTTGTCAGGTGTTCCCACGATGCCCCGGCCGAAGTGCAATTGCCAAACGCGATTGACCAGCACTCGCGCCGTTAATGGATTGTCTTGACTCGCGATCCAGTGAGCCAACTCGAGCCGTCCGCTACTCATTTGATGAGGATCGATTTCGGCGGTCGGCCCACTACCCGGACACGTTGCTTCAACGATGCCCAGGAAACCTCGCGGCACGACGCGTCCGAGCGTGAAGCGGTTCCCTCGCAGGTGCACGCGCAGATTGCGCGGTTGCGATTCCTTCGGTGCCATCACCACGATTGGCTCGGCTCCCTCGCCTTGTCAAACTGGGAACTCCCACCACATCGTCGCGTTGCGAACCTCGTTCTGAAACGGCTCCGTACTGCGAAAAATCCCAGCCAAAGCGTAGTAATCGGTGGCTCGCACCGCATCGAACTTGTGGTCGTGGCAGCGGGCACAGGCGAGAGTCAACCCGAGCATCGCGCGACCGGTGACATCGATCTGATCGTCGACGATATCAAGCCTCGATTGCTCCTTGTCCGTCTCGGCGAGTGCCTTGGGGCCAACCATCAAGTAGCCCGTCGCGATGACCCGGCGTGTGTTGATGGCGATGGACTCCGTGGGTGGCAAGAGGTCGCCAGCGAGCTGTTCGATGAGAAACTGGTCGTACGGAAGATCATCGTTGAACGCGTCGATGACGTAGTCGCGATACCGCCAGGCATAGGGCATGACGGCATTGGCATCGTTGGCGGTCGATTCGGCGTAACGCACGAGATCCAACCAGTGACGACCCCAACGCTCTCCGTAATGTCGCGACTCGAGCAGTCGGTCCACGACGGTTTCGTAGGCTTGTGGCGAGGTGTCGGCGAGGAAGGCATCCAATTCCTCGGGAGTTGGAGGAAGCCCCGTCAAGTCGAACGTCAAACGCCGTAAGTACGTTCGCTTGTCGGTCTCGGCGAGCGGCGAAAGCGAATGAGCCTCGAAGGCGGCCAACGTAAACCGGTCGATGGGCGTGCGAACCCAAGCATCGTTTTCAATCTCCGGGAGCGACACGGGACGCACCGGTTGATAGGCCCAGTGGCTCATCTCCGCTTCCGTGTAGGTGGCCCGCGCCGCCACTGATCGTTCCTCATCGATCCAGAGTCCAAATTTCTCACCCAGATAGGCCTCGATCCCGAGTCGCTCCGAGTCGCTGAGAGCGGTGTTGAAGAGCAACACCTCACCGATGTCTCCCTGAAAAGCGCCGCACCAATCGAGCGCCTTTCCTAGAAAGACCCCCATGTCCGCACGATGTTGGAAATCGGGAATCGTGTCGCGCCCCGTAACGGGTTGGCCTTCGATGGGGCCGGCCAATTCACCGTTGATGTAGAACCGAGTCGTGGCGTTCATCGGCCCAGCCGTCTTGACGAACGTCACAATGACCGGCTGGTCGAAGAGCGGCTTGAACGAACCGGGTGCGAGAATCGCGTCATGCCCCCAGCCCCCAGCAAGATCGAGCGAGTAATCCTGCGTCTGATCGATCTCGATGAGTGCTGACAATGGGCGCCCCGGATCGCCGGCGTGCGCGGGATTGCCGACGCCAAAAATCGACGCATGTGTCGGCTGCCCTTCGAACATCCCGAGGTTCATCACGATCGTAATCGTCAGTTCCGCGTCTCCGCGGATCTCAACCGGATTTCCGGGCGATGCCGCCAACCCGGTTCCCGGCGAGAAACGTACCGCAGGCCTACCCACCAGTTTGCTCCGATGGACAAAACTCGCCGGGCCACCAACTCCTCCATCACGAATTCCGGCGGTCGCGGAAAGGTCTCGGCCGTGGCCGCTTTGATCGGGCCAAACCGTTACGTTCGCCCCATCCTCGAGTCGCAACGAATCCGCTCGCAACCACAACTGAAGCGCGTGCGCTAGATCGCCGGTGTCGGGCGCGCGGGGAGCCGGCACGCCATGGAGTTCCGCTGGCTCGGCCGACGGCGGAATATCGGAGCCGGGCCAAATCGCTCCTCCACGAATCCACTCCGCGAGGTTTTCGATTTGAGCCTCGCTTAGCTTGCCGTCTGGGGGCATCTCCAGCCCGTCCTCATGGCGAACCGCTCGCAGCAAGAGACTGTTGTCCGGGGCGGCGCGATCCAA
>JAGQPS010000163.1:1819-3700 GCA_020426595.1 Planctomycetales bacterium | reverse complement strand
GTCTGGGGGCATCTCCAGCCCGTCCTCATGGCGAACCGCTCGCAGCAAGAGACTGTTGTCCGGGGCGGCGCGATCCAACGCTGGTCCCGAGTCGCCTCCCTTTCGTATTCCCTCAAGCGAATCGAGTTGGAGACCTCCCTGGGATTCCGGTCCCGCGTGGCATTCAAAACAGCGCTCGATCAAGAGCGGACGTACATGTCGCTCGAAATGCTCGCCGTCGTCCGAGCCCAGGGCTCTGGGAACAATCGCCAGAAGCATCACGGTGACGAACACACTCGAGGCGGCACGCCGAGTCGTTTCAAACGCGATGCGTGTGACCTTGCTATCGGGGCTAGATCGCGGAAAACATCGGAGTGACTTCATGCCAACAACTCCTCGACCACTCGCGCGCCGGTCACGTCGGGATCGGTCAGCCGTTCGGGGCGGCCGCTGTGAGTAAACGTCAGCCTCGTGTGATCGATTCCCAATTGGTGCAGGATCGTCGCGTGCAGATCGGGAACACCGACACGGTCCTCGACCGATCGATAACCGAATTCGTCAGTCGCTCCATGCACGTGTCCCGCCTTGAAGCCGCCGCCCGCCATCACGGTGCTAAAGGCATGGCGATTGTGGTCACGCCCATCGGCCCCTTCGGTGATCGGCAGACGCCCAAACTCGCCGGTCCACATGACGATCACTTCGTCGAGCAGCCCTCGTTGCTTCAAATCGGTGATGAGCGCCGCGCTCGGCTGGTCGACATAGCCACAGATCTTGCGTAGGTCGTTTTGTAAGTTCGAATGGTTGTCCCACGGCTGGAACGACGGATCGAGCGGTGGAAACACTTGCACGAATCGCACGCCGGATTCAATTAATCGCCTGGCCATCAAGCAACGCGACCCGTAAGCGGCGGTCGTTGGGTCGTCGAGTCCGTAGAGCTGGCGAGTCGATTCGGTTTCCCGCGACAAATCGAGCACTTCCGTCGCCGTCAGTTGCATGCGAGCCGCGAGTTCAAAGTTCTGAATGCGAGCCTCGAGTTCGGACTCACCGGGGTGTCGCTCGAGGTGGATCGAGTTGAGCTCTTGAAGGAATCGCCGTTGTCTTTCTTGTGATTCCACCGACACGGGGCGCGCGGGATTCAAATGCAGAACTGGTGTTCCCGAGGAACTGAACTCGGTTCCTTGGTACACGGCGGGTAGCCAGCCACTGGACCAGACCATCTTGCCGGATGTGTTGTAGCCCGCCGGATCACGAAGCACGATGTAGCAGGGAAGGTCCTGGTTCTCGGTCCCCAGTGCATAGCCAATCCACGAGCCCATCGCGGGGCGACCATTGAAGGTCTTGCCGGTCTGAAGCATGTTCAACGCGAAGGGATGATTGTTGTTCTCGGTGTACATCGAACGGATCAAACACAATTCGTCCGCCACGGCCGAGAGGTGGGGAATGAGTTCCGACAACTCCATGCCACATTGTCCGTGAAACGAGAACTTAAACGGCGTTCCCAATAGCACGTTCTTGTTGCCAAGTTGGAAGACCTCGACCTCTCCTGGATGCGGCTCGCCACTCCGTTTTGAGAGTTCGGGCTTGTTGTCGAATAGATCCATTTGCGACGGGCCGCCGTTTTGGCACAGCTGGATCACCGCCTTGGCTCGACCTGGAAAATGCCCGGGGCGAGGCGCCAGCGTATTGCCTTCGCGGCTCATGCCGGACGCGGCGACCGCTCTCGACATTTCGCACTGGCCGAGCAAACCGGCCAGCGCGAGTGAACCGAAGCCACCGCCGATCGATTGCAACCATTCTCGCCGAGTTCGATACATGGCTCGATCACTCCACATAGAGAAACTCGTTTGACGAGAGCAGCATGTGACACAAATCGGCCAAAGCCATCTCCTCGGCGTTGGCTGG
>JAGQPS010000163.1:0-1721 GCA_020426595.1 Planctomycetales bacterium | reverse complement strand
ACTCCACATAGAGAAACTCGTTTGACGAGAGCAGCATGTGACACAAATCGGCCAAAGCCATCTCCTCGGCGTTGGCTGCGGTTGTCCCCGTCGTTAGATACTCGCGCTCCTGCGCTTCCAAAAACGCGGTCCCCTTGGATAGCTCCGGTGCCGACGGAGGCCGCCCGAACGCTAGTACGAACGCACGCTCCACTGGTGCTTGTGTCTTCGATCCTCCGCCATGAAGCACTCGATTCGCCATGCGGTCAGCCTGCTCGAACAGGAACTCGCTGTTGAGCAACGCCAGCGACTGCAGGACCGTCGCGGAGTTCGTACGTTGAGTGCAGTTCACCGGCATGATCGGCGCGTCGAAAACCTCGAGGAACTTCAGCGGATAGACTCGCCGAGCAAAGAGGTACACGCTTCTTCGATACGGGCTCGTTGGCGTCGGTTCGAGCTTGGGTCGAGAAAGGCCATCGGACGGGTTGGTGATCTCGACGGGAGGCCCACCGGCCGTGCGATCAAGCGAGCCGGAAACCGCCAACATTGAATCGCGAACGATTTCCGCTTCGAGACGCCGAAGATTCATCCGCCACAACAGTCGATTGTCCGGATCGATGTTTCTGGCGGAAGCCAATTCCGACTCGGACGCGCGCGACGATTGACGATAGGCGGTCGACAACATGATTCGCCGATGCAATCGTTTGATGTTCCAACCATGCTCCACGAAATCGACCGCCAACCAATCGAGCAATTCCGGATGCGACGGTGGGCTCCCGGAGCGCCCAAAGTTCCCCAGCGTTTCGACAATCCCGCGACCAAAATGATGGTGCCAAACACGGTTGACGAACACTCTCGCCGTGAGGGGATGGCTGGGCTCGGTGAGCCAACGCGCGAGCGCCAACCGTCTCCCGCTCGTCGCTCCCATGGCGTCCTCGGCCTCAGCGGACGCGGTTGGGGGCTGGAGGATTTCGGGAAAGCCCGGCCGCACTAATACGCCATGAGCCGACACATTGCCTCGTCGGTGAACGTGCGACACGGGCGGAGGTCCCACATCCCAGAGTGCTTGAATCACACCGTAGGATTGTTTCTCGGATAGAAGCGTCTCTCGCCTCGTGGCGTTATGAGCGATCGTCGCTCTCTCGCCCTCGGTCAGCGCCGCGTCGATGTCCGCATCGGATACTTGGACTTTCGCTTCGTAGGTCGCGACGAGCTCTCGCTGTGCGGCACTGCGATCGTTTTCCGCCAGCGCCAAGGCCTGATCGAATTCCCGTCGCACATCATCCGGTAACGCCGCGCGTCGCTGCTCCGAAACACGACTTCGCGCTTGCTCGCGGAGTTCGGTATCGGCTTGGGATAACTCCGCGACTTGCCCATCGATTTGCGCGTTGCGTTGATCGATCGCGACTCGTTCGCGCGGCGACACATCGGTGAGATAACGTTCCTTCGGTGGCTTCCAATCGTGCGGGTTGTACGCCGGCTCGAAGCAGGCCATGAGCCGATAGTAGTCGCGCTGCGGCAAGGGATCGTACTTGTGGTTGTGGCAGCGGCAACACTCCATGGTCAGCCCCAGCAAGGACGTCGAAACCATGTCGAGCGTCTCGTTGACGACTTCGTAACGCTTCTCAATGCCGTACTGAGGAAAGTCGGTGTGGTCGTCGACGTTCCGCAAAAACCCCGTGGCGATAAGCAGCGATCGGGTTCGATCGTCGAACGTTTCGGCCTCGCGCCAATCAACCAAC
>JAGQPS010000162.1:2896-11410 GCA_020426595.1 Planctomycetales bacterium | reverse complement strand
TCCGTGAGACGACCTCGATGGGCGTCTCACGGCCGCACGATGCGGCGAGTCTGATTAAATCAACAGGCCGTCACGCTCTTAGATGTTGCGCTTTCTTGGATGGCGCGAAGCGGAAGTGTTGGTGGCGTAAGGGGTTGATTGGCTTGTTTGAGAAGTCGAAGAATCCCTCGCTCACGCTTCGGGTTTCCTTTGGTTTTCCACGCTTTTGAGTTGGTCGACCAAGGCGAAGCGTGAAAAGCGCGACCTCGAAACTCACGCTTCGGGTTTCGTCTGGTTTTCTGGACCTGACAAGTCGGAGGTTGGAGCGGAGGCCTCGGCCAAACGCTGCCCACAGGCTCGGCAATAGTTGGCATCCGGCGCGTGCCCCTCGAGCATGCACCCCGGACAAACTCGCGTGAGGCGAACCGAGTCCTTGCGGGCCGACATGATTTCGGCCGAGACGAATCCGGTCGGCACGATGATCAAGCTGTAACCGATCAGAATCAGAATCGCCGACACGATCTTGCCCGGAGTGGTGTGAGGCACGATGTCTCCGTAGCCGACCGTGGTCATCGTGACGATGGCCCAGTACACCGACTGGGGAATCGATGTGAACTGGGAGTTCTTGGAATCCAGCTGCTCGATCTCATACATCAACGCTCCGGACACCGTGACCACGATCGCCACGAACGAGAGAAAGACCACGATCTTCCCTCGCGACTTCCACACCGCCCGTCCCATTTCCTCGGCGTCTCGAGCCAGGTGAAACAAGTTCAGCACCCGGAAGACCCGCAGCAATCGAAACGCGCGAAGGATGGCGAACGATCCCATGCCTCCCACCAGCAGTCCGATGTAGGCGGGCAAGATCGCGATCAAGTCGACCAATCCGTAGAAACTCAGCGCATAAGCCTTGCGATTCCGCACGCAGTACAACCGCAAGCCGTACTCCAGCGTGAACAAGAGCGTGAAGCACCATTCGATGCTCAGCAGCCAAGCACCATATCTCGCGTTGATCGAATCGACCGTCTCCAGCGAGACCGCGGTGACGCTACCAAAGATCGCCAACAGCAGCACGACATCGAACGCTCGTCCCCAAAACGTATCGGCCTCGAAGATCACCCGATAAATGACTTCCTGGATGGATCCCTCGGCGCGTGGCCGAGCACCACGCGACTCACGCGAACGACGCGGCTGGGGTCGGACGGATCGAGACTTGGCCATGGCTTACGAATTCCTCTCCCCGCGGCGGCTCGGTGGACATTCGCGATCGTTTCGTCGCTCAGATCTCGCCATCGAGAGCCATCTTGTGAAACGTGTGCGTGATCTTGTCTTGGTTCTCGAGCAGCCAATCGATGCTCGGTTCGTTGCGCATCGCCTTGCCGATCGCCTTCGCCATCGCCTCGCGATGCGTGCGGAAGAGGATCTCGTAGTCGACCTCTTCCTTGGTCACGCTAGGATCGAGCCACACCGAAACGATGATGCCGAGATCATTGGCCTTCTCCTTGGGAATGTCTCCGGCTCGCACCGCATCGAGCACTCCATTCGCGATGCCCGCTTGGACCGTGCCCATGAGAATATTGGTGTACTTGTTGTTGGTCACGGTGACCTTGCTCACCATCACCGTCACCGGCCGGACCTGGACATCGCAGTCGAGAATGGCGAAGACCTTGCTATGCCCCTTGGTCTGATCGCCCATCAACCGAGCGATCGCCTCGCCAACGGGACCATCGAGCTCGCCAATCACGACCTCCGGTTCCGCCGCCGACCAGACCGCTTCGTCCTCGACCAACGCTTCACCCGTTCGCATCACAATTCGCTCTGCCATCGTCCCGGACTCCAAGTAGGTTGAGCTTCACAAGGTCGTCAGGATCGTCGATGAACTCCCGCGAGAAAAGGGGAGACCGACTCAACGAGCTCGCGCGGGCCTCGCCTACGACGGCGTGCCTCCACCGAAACGCGTGACGCACCTTCGGCTCGCCCGAGTCATCCGTGCAACCGGTCTGACCGCGTCGTCCCGCCATGCCGGCGAGTCGCGGCGGAGCCCGGTTCTAGCCACTCTCGATTCGGCGGCGCGATTGGCGGTGGTTTGTGGGAGTTCACTCTACTCATTCAGCCCCTGGACCTAGGTTTGCAACGTTCCCTTGATGGACTTGCGGAATACCGATCCCCTTCGCATGAGTTGCAGTGCGATGTCTCGCGCCCGAACCTTGAATCTCGACCCCAATACGACGTCGCCCCCCGCGGCGGCGAGCGCGACCGAGCCAGTCACTTGGGCGGATGCCAATGCCACCCTGGGCACATCGAACTCGTCCAACGGCCAATCGAACGACGAGCCCTGGTCATCCAAGGGAGCGACGGAACCGACGCTTGCTCGCCCCACTCCTTCCGCCCCGTCGCGACGATCCACGGACGAGACGCCCGCTGGGGGAACACACGGGTCCCAATCTGAAACGATCGCGGGAGGCAATGACGAAACGCTCGCGGGAGCCAGGCCAGCTCGCAAACATGCGTTTCCCACCCAACAAGACATTCATTCCCCAACCGCGTCGGATTCCGGGACTCCCCGTGGCTGGGACCGCTACGAACTGCGAGAGGTACTAGGGCAGGGTGGCTGCGGCGTCGTGACTCGAGCCTACGACAAGCAACTGCGACGCGAGGTCGTCGTCAAACGCATCCTGCCCCGCATGGCCAATCATGAGGAACTGAAACAACGCTTTTGGCACGAGGCGATGATTACCGGCGGGCTCGAGCATCCTGGCATCGCGCCGGTCCACGAGGCGGGAGAGGACCCGGTCACCGGCGAGGCGTTTTACGCCATGAAGTGGCTCAAGGGAGAAACACTCGCCGAGGCGATCCAGCGTTTGCACGGCATCGACGACCGTCGCACGTGGCTGGTCGAGCTACGTGGATTGCTCGAGCGGTTCATCGCCGTATGTCAGGCCCTTGCGTACGCCCACGCGAAAGGCGTCATCCACCGAGACCTCAAGCCGGCCAACATCATGCTGGGTGATTTTGGTGAAACGGTCGTGCTGGATTGGGGCATCGCGAAACGTATTGGCGATCCATCGCTTCCTGCGACGACCGACACATCTCGACCAGAAAACGCGCCGCCGAATCACGATCGCGCGACAAGTCAATCGATGATCGACACCGAGTCGCCGGCCGAATTGACGCGTCAAGGATCGCTGCTCGGTACCCCATCGGCGATGTCACCAGAACAAGCCCAGGGCCAAGTCGATTCGCTCGATGCTCGCTCCGACGTCTTCTCGTTGGGTTCGATGCTCTACGAATTGCTCACCGGTTCATCGCCGTTCCGCGACGAGGACGTTCAGCGAACCTTGTCCCGAGTGATCAACGCGGAGTTCGATGATTGCCGAGTCCGCGACCGGCGGGTGCCACGTCCCTTGGCCGAGGTCTGTCGCCGAGCCTTGCAGCGCGATCCCCAGGACCGTTACCAATCGGCCACGCAACTCGCCGATGAGATTCATCGCTACTTATCCGGTGAGCGAGTCTTGGCTCATCGCGAGCGGTGGTGGGAAGCGGCGGATCGCTGGAGCCGTCGCAATCGCAAACTGACTTGGACCGTCGTCGCGTCGCTGACCTTGCTCTCGACCATGACCTCGGCGGCCCTCGCCATCGTGCACCGTGCCCAGCGCGCGGAGTCCATGGCTCATGCCGAAACCTCACGGCAACTGGTCGCCTCGCGCGAGGCCACGGATGCGTGGCTCATCGGCATCAGTGGCGATCTTCGGTTCTATCCAGGGTTGGATCAACTGCGCGCCGACTTGCTCGCGAAGGCGCACGACCATTACGCGCGACTGACGTCTCGCCAAGCGACCACCTTCGATCAACATCTCGAACAAGTCCGCGCCCAATTGCGACTCGGTGATCTTTGTCAACTTCGAGGTGAATCCGAGCCCGCTCGCCTCGCGTTCGCCGCCGCCTTGGATCAGCTCGACCAACTCGAGAGTCGACCGCCCGCGGATCGCGAGACGGACGTCGCTCTCCAAAGAGTCAACGCACTGCTCGGGCTGGCGATGACATCGGGCCCGCGAAGCGATGTTTCCGCCTCCCTCGCGGACGATTACCTCGACGATGCTCGTCGCGAGTTGAGCGCGCTACGAGCTCGGGCCGCGTCGGCGGAGATTGATAACGCGTCGGTGCGGCTCGCGTTACTCGCCGCTCGATCCTTGCGGGAGCAACAACAGTCGCGGGAAGCGGCGACGTTGTTACACGAAGCGCTTCCGCTCGCCGAGCACCTCTATCAACAGGACGACAGCTCGCGCCAAAGACACTTGCTGATCACCCTGCTATCCTACCTGGGAGCCACCCTCGCGGACTCCGCGCAGTTCGAGTCGGCGGTCGCGGTGTATCAACAGTTGCTGGACACCCACACTCACGCACTCACGCGAATGGAGCGGCCCGATCTCCTCGAAGGGCGGGCCCAGGCCTCGGTACTGCTGGGCAACCTCCTTCTGGAATCGAACCAATCGGACCTTGCCGCGCCTCGATTCCTCGCGGCGGTCGACGACTATCGTCGAGCTTGGCAGCTGCTCTACGGCGATGCTTATTACTCCGAGAACATCGCGATCGCCTTGGCCAACTTGTCGCAAGCCACCGCGGCGAGTGGCGATAGCGAGGCAGCCATCGCGCCACTCGAGGAGGCGATCGACTGGCTCCGCGAGTCCATCGAATTGCAAGGAGCCGATGCTCAACGGGTGCGACGCATGACGCATTGCTACCTCAGCCTCGCGAGCCTGCTCGCCACGGACGACGCGGAACGGGAATCCCTGCTTTCGCAAAGCGCGGTCTTACTCGATTACCTCGAAGGGCAATCGCCAGGCGACTCTCAAGACGCCAGTCTGCGCGAGCGATGGTTGCGGGAATCCGAGCGATAGACCCAGCGGTCAACCGCGGATCGAACTCCGCAACGTTCCCAGGCGTGGGTCTGCCTCCATGCAACGACTTGTCAAACCTGGCAAACCTGGTCGTTCGCGAGGGAGTCCGTCGTCAGGCGGCTCTCGGACTCCGGGAAATTGAGGGAAAGTACTTCGGCTGACGATGCTGTCAGCCGATGCTCAACCGAGAGGTGGGCTGTTCGTTGGGGCACGACGGTCGCGCACCCACCTCGCCGATGACGTCTTGCCCCGCCACCCTGGTAGGATTCCAGGGCCCGACTCGGCAAGGAACGTCCGCATGGATGGCAGGAAAACTCGACGACGACTGCGTGGCGGTATTGGCCGCCGATGCGCGGACCAAGAGTCGCGATCCTGCTCGTTCGAGCGATCTTCAACGACGCCGTCTTCGATTGTCCGCATCAGCCACATCGCGCGAGTCGGAGCCTGGAGCCGGGGCGTACTAGCCGCGATCGTTCTGTCGCTATCGGCGACGGGACAAACACCGGTCGCGGCTCAAACGATTGAACCTGGCCCGCTTCCAGCCCGAGGCTCCCTGGTGGAAGCGAGTGTCTCCCAGTGGATGGCCCCGGGAGTCGCGGGGCCTCGAATCGGTTGGGCGACCCCGGTTGTTTTTCAGGACCCCGCTCCCTTGGCTCCCGTGGCTCGCCCCGGCGCGGCGATGCCGGGGAATGCCGGTGGCACATCAGCGCTGCCGGCATCGGTCGATGCCGCGCTCTTGGGCAGCGTGACCTCGCTTGATCAACTTCCCGAGCGACGACGATTTCGTGCGATGACTCCGAGTGCCAATGCGATCTCGGGCGTGGAATCGCGTTCGCGGGAAACGACCGATACCGGCAACTTGATTGGCAAGACTCTGTCGGCTCGTGGTGTCACAAGCCAACAACGCACGCCGATCGTGACTGACACGCGAGTGCGGAGTGAACGCGTCGGACAAGTCCTTGCATCCGGGTCCTTTTGGACGCCGGTTCGCATGGACCTCGACACGATGATGAATAAGATCGACTCCCGCTTGATCGACAATCTGCTCATCATCAAGGGACCCTACGCGACTCGGTATGGCCCCGGCTTCAGCTTTGTCGATATCGACATGCTCACGTCACCCCGTTTCGCGGGCGGCTTTGATACCGGCTATTCAACGAGTCTCGATTACCAGACCAACGGAGCTCAATGGTACGGTCGGCAAACCGCTCTCGGCGGCAACGACGATTGGGGCTATCGCATTTCCTACGGCAACCGGACGGGCAACGACTACCAAACCGGATTGGGAACCGATATTCCCGCGAGCTATCGCAGCCAGGACTGGAACGTCGCGCTGGGTTGGGATGTCACCGACGATTCGTCGCTCGAATTCAACTACCTGAGGCTCGACCAAACCGACGTTGAGTTTCCCGGTTTGGTCTTCGACCTGAACTATCTCGTGACCGATGGGTACGAGCTGAAGTATCTCCATCGCGCGCCGGGCTATGCCGACGAGTTCAATGCCGAGGTCTGGTACAACCGCACTCGCTTCGAGGGCGACACGCTAGGCGAAGCCAAGAATCGTCAGCTGCCTCAGTTGGCGACGACGCTGTTCTCGCCGAGTGGATTCGACGGTTTCGCGATCACCGACGGGGATGGTTCATCGTTCGGTTATCGAGCCGAGTCCATTTTTGGAAACTCGGGAGTCGACCACTTCGCCTTGGGCACCGACTTGACGATCCTGCGGCAAGGACTGAACGACATCGAGCCTCTGTTGCCGTCCAACGACAACAATTTTCCGCTCCCTCATAGTCAGTCTGTCGACGTCGGATTCTATGCCGAACGGATCATGCCAATGAGCGACTGGTGGGACGTGAACGTGGGAGGTCGCATCGACTTCATCAACACGTCCTCCACCGACATCGTGCCGGGGGTTCCGATCGCCATCTCGGATATCCAAGGGACCGACCTTGATCAGTCGTTCTTCTTGTGGTCGTCGTACGTGAACAACGAGATCTATCTCACCGAGGGTTGGACCGGTGAGATCGGATTTGGATTTGGTCAGCGGCCACCGACCTTGACCGAGCTGTATGTCGAGAGCGCGTTCATTGGCAGTCTGCAACGCGGCTTCACGTTTCTCAATGGCGACGCGGAACTGCGACCCGAGCAGCTGAAGCAGATCGACGTCGGACTGCGCATGGACTACGAGCGCACCAAGGCGGGCGTCAGCTGGTTCTATGCCTGGGTGAACGACTACATCACCTACGACTTGACCGAGCCAGCCGATCCCGAGGGCGGCTTGATCAATGGCGCGGCGTTCGTGAACACCGATTTGGCGATTCTCTCGGGGATCGAGGCGTACGGTCGCCACGATGTCACCGATCGCTTGGCGGCATTTGGAACGATGACCTACCTCGAAGGTTCCGATAAGTCTCGGATTGGGCCCGCTCGCGGTTGGCCCGCTCCTCGAAGCGGCGTCGATGGGAGCAACGAAGAACCGCTTCCCGGCATTCCTCCGCTCGATAGCCGCATTGGCTTGCTGCTGCACGATCCCGGCCCGGCGGAACGATGGGGCGTCGAAGCCTCGGTCCGCATGGTGGCTCGGCAACGCCGAGTCGCGTTGTCGCTCGATGAGATCGCCACGCCTGGTTTCGCGACGGTCGACATGCGTGCCTATCGCCGGTTCGGCAACTGGCTAACCACGGCGGGTGTGGAGAACATGACCGATCGCTTCTACCGGGAACACCTCGACTATCGCAGCGGTCTCGGCGTGTTCCGCCCCGGTGTGAATTTCTATTTCGGGGCCGAGCTGACCTACTAGGCCGAGTCCGGAAGCGCCCACCGCTTCCCCCGACCGAGCTGATCCGAGCCTGTTTTCAACCCGGCCCAGCCCTGTCCAATCGGCCCCGTGCTGCCGTCTAGCAAGTGGCTCATCCATCACCGTCCCTTGAAGGTCTGGTCGAGGCGTGAGGCTGTCCCCCAAGCTCGCTGGGGTTTCCGACGGCTCGGGCTCGTTGCAATCGTCACGATGCCGCGGACCGCACGAATTGCAGCCTCGGCTCCCACATCCCGCGGGAATTTCTGGCCAACATCCGAGCTTCCCAAGGGGACCTGACACAGAGTTCAATTGGCTTCGCGAGCGGAGCTGGCTCCACTCACTCGTCGGACCAACGAATCCCCCTGGCGAACTCGCCCACCCGCGAGACTCCCCGTCGCCATGTCACATGGGATTCGTTGTCTGGGTGCCAGACGCGTCGCGAACGAACTTCTCTGCTAGGGGTCTATTGTGGCTTCACCTGACGCGAACTTCATTGAACCGACACTCCTTGAACGTCACTGCGAATCGGCCGACGAGGCTCACACCAGCCAAGAATGCTGCCTCGTGCAGATCTACCCGACGGACGTCGTGGACGGCCTACAAAAGGTGAAACAGGACTCCGTCACGCTCGGTCGCGACTCGCGCTGCGACATCGTCTTGCAGGACGGCAATGTTTCGCGACAACACGCTCGACTCGAACGAGTCGACGGGGCTTACGTGCTAACCGATCTGGGAAGCACCAACGGCACGTTCGTCAACGAGCAGCCGGTGACGCAAACGAGATTGACTGGTGGCGAAACGCTGCGAGTCGGCAGCTTCATCTTCAAGTTCCTCGCCGCC
>JAGQPS010000162.1:0-2797 GCA_020426595.1 Planctomycetales bacterium | reverse complement strand
AACTGCCTCGAGGCGCAGTATCACGAGACCGTTTACAACGCGATGACGCGGGACGGGCTCACCGGTGCCTTCAACAAGAACTACCTGCTCGATTCGCTTCAGCAGGAACTCGCCCGAAGTCAGCGCAGTGCCCGGCCTCTGGCGCTGGTCATGATGGACATCGATCATTTCAAGTCGATCAACGATACGCACGGACATCTGGTCGGTGACGAGGTGCTCAAGGAATTCACACAGCGACTCCAGCATGTCTCGCGGGCGGGCGATCTGCTGTGCCGCTACGGCGGCGAGGAGTTCGCGCTCGTCCTCAGCGATACCGACTTGGACGAGGCCTTGGAAGCCGCGGAACGCTGCCGCGAGGCGATCGCCGCACGGCCGTTCTCCACGGCGGCCGGTCCCCTGAACGTGACGGCCAGCATGGGAGTCATTGAGTCGACGTTGGTTTCTCCATCCGCCGGGCCTCTCGATCTGATCAAGATCGCGGACGATTACCTCTATCAAGCCAAGCGATCGGGCCGCAACCAAGTCCAAGGTCCGAATCCGCATGACCCGGCGTGGCAGGCCGCGGCGGTCGCGAGTGCTCCTTGTGCGGTGGTTGATCCGCCCACTTGGTGATCCGACTGATTCGTACGAGTGCGTTTACAGGCGTTGGCGCATGGGCTAAAAGCAAGAGCTGGCCCTGCTCCAACGCCTGTGGCGTTTCCCGCACTCGCATCTAGGATTCTCTCCGCCATGAGCCGAGCGACGCTTCTCATCGGCCTTTGTTTGAGCCTTGTGCCGATCGCTTCTGGTTTCGCGCAAGACACGGCGTCCGAGTCCCGCGCCGCTCGTCCGCGTCCCAATGTGGTTGTCTTTCTCGCCGATGACGCGGGCTGGGGTGACTTCAGTCATTCGGGCAATCAACAGGTCTCGACTCCCTCGATCGATTCCATCGCTCGCCAGGGTGTTTCGCTCGACCGCTTCTACGTCTGCCCCGTTTGCGCGCCGACTCGTGCCGAGTTTCTGACGGGCCGATATCATCCGCGCGGTGGAGTCCGTGGCGTGTCGACTGGCCAGGAGCGACTCGATCCCACCGAGACGACGATCGCGGATGAGTTCCGAGAAGCGGGCTACGCGACCGGCTTGTTCGGTAAGTGGCACAATGGATCGCAGTGGCCCTACCACCCACTCGCGCGCGGCTTCGACCGGTTCTTTGGCTACACCTGTGGTCACTGGGGAGAGTATTTCGACGCCCAGCTCGAGGACGATGAACGGTTGGTCCGCACCGAGGGCTACATCGTCGATGTCTGCACCGATGAGGCCCTCGAGTTCATTCGCGATCACCACGACGGGCCGTTCTTTTGCTACATCCCCTTCACGACTCCGCATTCCCCTTGGGGAGTCCCAGCGGAGTACTGGGACCGTTTTCGAGACAAGCCGCTCACGCAAGTCGGTACGCAAAGCGAGAACGAAAAGCAGGATGAGACTCGCTGCGCTTTGGCGATGCTCGAGAATCAAGATCACAACGTCGGTCGCGTTCTCTCGCTGCTCGACGAACTGGAACTCACCGACAACACGATCGTCGTGTACTTCTCGGATAACGGCCCCAACGGCCATCGCTGGACGGGCGGCATGAAGGGAGTCAAGGCAACGACGGACGAAGGCGGCGTCCGCAGCGTCGCCTACCTGCGCTGGCCTGGAGTCCTGCCGGCCGGCCATGTCGTGGAGCCAATCTCGGGTGCCATCGACCTTCGACCAACACTCCTCTCGCTGACCGGCATCGAGCAACAAGGCCAACTGCCGCTCGATGGACGCGACCTCTCACCACTGCTACTCGACCCGGATGCCGATTGGCCCGAGCGGTTGTTGGTCAATAGCTGGGCGGGGCGGATCAGCGTGCGTTCCCAAACCCACCGGCTCGATCATCAAGGCCACTTGTTCGATATGGTGGGCGATCCCGGACAGACCACTCCGATCGAGGCCGAGCAGCCCGCCATCGCCGCGCGGCTCCAGGCCCACGCCGATTGGTACCGGGAAGAAATGTTCGGTGAGCGAGGCGTGACCACTCCCGGTGGAGGCAACGCGGTTGATCCGCGACCGTTTCCCGTTGGCTATCGGGAGTTTCCCATCACGCGGTTACCAGCCCGCGACGCGGAACCGATCGGCAATGTTCATCGCAGCGCGCCGGCCCCCAATAGCTCGTTCTTCACCGGCTGGACCTCGACCGATGATCGCATCGAGTGGCAAGTCGAAGTAGTCACGTCGGGAACCTATCGAGTAACCGTGGACTACACCTGCGCGGCTGATGATGTCGGTTCCGAAGTGAGGCTCGAGTTCCTCGAGGATTCTCTCAACTCCAAGATCGACGTCGCGTGGGATCCTCCGCTCCACGACAACCAAGACACATTGCCAAGGCCCCGAGCCGAGTCGCCGCTGAAGGTGTTTCGCACGCTGGAGCTAGGCTCGATCCACCTCGCCGCCGGCGATGGCACGCTCCGCCTGTCGGCCGTGACGATTCCCGGCGAGCAAGTCATGGACCTGCGTCGCTTGACCCTCGAACTCGTCACCGTCGACGAAGCGAGATAGTCCACCACGGCCAACCGAACCATCGCTTCCGCGAGCCGTTCACTCTCGTTCATGCCTTGGTGGGCGTGGCCACGACGATCGCGACCGGCATGGTGAACAGCGAAATACGTTCGTGCTCCACCAACGTAAAACCAGCGGACTCGATCAACCCTTCCACGTCGATCGGTTGGCAGTCGACGATATGCGGAAAGTGTTGGTGCATCCATTTGTAGGTTCGCTCCAACGCGCTTTCGTT
>JAGQPS010000161.1 GCA_020426595.1 Planctomycetales bacterium | reverse complement strand
AACTCGCCTTTTGCTTGGGCGCGAGTCGCATCCGTCAGGCTCAAATTAACTGCCCAGTGAGCGAGGGACTCTTCGAAATCTCAAACAAGCCGCTAATCGTTGCGCCGCGAACCTTTCCGCATCGCGCCATCCAAGAAAGCGCAATACCTAAGAGCGTGAGCGAGGGATTCTTCCCACTTGCGTCACGCTTTGCGGTAAGCACTTCCCGCCCGTCGCTCCCCCAAAATGCAACATCCCGAGAGGCATTCGAGTCTTGGGTTGGCTTGGATCGGGGTGACGCGAGAGTACACGAGATTGGTCTCAGCAACGCGGCGGCCAATTTCCAAAATGGTTGGTGCTCGGCAACTGAAGGATGGAGGCGATGCGAAAGGACTATCGCGATTTGACGCGAGTCAGTCCTCGGACCGGCGTTTCTTCTGTCGCCGTTGATCCGAGCCACGGCGCTCGGGGCCGGAACGAGGTGCGGACTTCTCCTGGCGTCGATCCTGGTCGCGTCGCTCATCCCCGTCGCGTTTCTCCATGAGCAAGCGAAGCTCCTCGGGCATGTCGTTCGGATCTAGCATCGTTCCGATTCCTTGACTGAGACTTTCAACTTCGCCACGGTCCGGCCCCGTGATTTCCTCAACTCTAGCTCAGTGCCCTTGGGGCTCGCCGTTTCTAGCGAGTGATCGCCGGAAGCCGGATGATCTCGGGATACTGTGGCTCCAGCGGACTCGGTCCAGGCACCATCATTCCCCAGGCGATTCGCGGGTCACTCGTTGCCGGCGGAGTAACACCCGTCGCGGAACCGTCGTCGTAGGGATCCCGCCAAAGTCCGCTCGCCGCGACGGCGGTCGCCTCTTGTGGCATCCTCCGTGGCCATGCGGATCGACTCTGAAGGTCGTCGATTGGAATGAGTTCGGGAGCATCCATCGGCAACGCCGGCATCAGCTCGGGGGCAGGCGTGGGGATTGGGTTGGGAATCTCCCGCGGCTCGGTCGGAGTCCAAGGAAGGGATTGATCGGGCCATGGAACTTCAGCGGGGGCCGCGTGTTGCCGCCAAGCCTCTCCACCGTCGAGGTAGTTGCCGTGAGGCACCGGTTCGATCGACTCGTACGGTTCGCAGGGGCCCTCGATCGGCATTCCCATTTCCATGGTGGGCATGGGCTGAGCGGAGGGAAGGCAGGTATTGGGAAACAACGACTGCGTGGCGCGGTCACGTTGGCACTCGTAGCCAGGCGGAAACTCCGATGGCTCATGCAACACGCGAGGGAGAATCACGAAGATGATCTCGCTCCGCTTCTTGGTTTTCTCTTTTCGTTGGAAGAGAGGCCCAATCCATTTCAGGTCGCTCAGGTATTTGACTCCCGAAACGTTGATCGTGTCTTCTTCCTGGATGAGACCACCGATGACGATGCCGTAGCCACTTTCGAGCAGCACGTCGGTATCCACCTCGCTCGTCGCTTCCTCGGGGAGACCGGTTTGCGGATTGACGAGCCCGGTCGAAACCTCCGAACTGATGCTCAGCAGAATGCGATCATCGGGCGCGATGCGCGGCTTGACCTTGAGGATGACGCCAACATCCAGGAACTGGATGTTCTCTTGAGTCACCCCGCTTTGGCTCGTCGTCACCGTGCGATATCCGAGCTGTTCGCCCACTTGAAGCTGCTTCTCTTGTCCGTTGACGACGAGCAAGCGGGGCGAGGCGAGCGTGCGTGAATCGGTTTGGGTGCGCAAGGCCTCGAGAACGCCGTCGAGGCTGGTTCCATCCACGCGAGCCAGGAATGCCTGCGACGCGCCGGGATTGGCGAAGCCATTGACCTCGAAGGTGAGCGGCACGCCCGCCCACGAGACGACTTTCTCGAAGTTGACGCCGTGTCGGTCCTCGTCCTTCAAGTCGACTTGCAGAACGTAGGCCTCGATCATCACTTGGCGTGGAGGCAGATCGACCTGACGGATGAACTCGAGGATGCGCTCGACGTTGCTACCGATATCCTCGATCACCACGATCTCGCGAGACTTTAAATGGTCGGCCGCGTCACTGCTGATGATTTGAATGCTGCCGATCGGCGTGAGAAGCGATTGAACCGCCGTTTGAATGTTCTCCGCCGTCGTGTAGTTCAGCTCCACCGCCTGGAGCACCGTGCCGCGTGCCCGCGGATCGATCGGCACGGCTTGGTCGAGCGGAGCGATCAGGACCGTGCCCTCATGCCAGCGCCAAGTGTGCCCCGAAAGCATGCAGAGCGCGTTGAGGATCTCTTCCAGTTCGCGCTGATTCATGCTCAAGGAAATCGGAACGCTCGCGTCACCCGCGAGAACGATGTCGACCGCCGATGTGCGAGCCAGCGCCGACACGACTTCGCCTAACGTCGATGCCGGGGCACGCACCGTGAAACGTTGTCCATCGCCTTGAACGTCGAGCGGTTGGGAACCCGCGGGAACTCCCAACGGTGCGTAGACTCGTCCCAATCCATCGATCGCCTGGGGCCGATTGCTAGGCTCGGACGCGGTCGTCCCCGATGGTGAGCTGGGCGACTGGAGCGCCCGCATGAGCTCTTGCAAGAGATCGGGCGATTGAGCCCATGCGGTCACGGGCCTCGCCGATCCCCAGACGAGGAACAGGGCGAAGACCACGCTCGCGAATCGGCGGCCAACGGGGCATCGAGCGAGCGGGCACTGATTGTCTTGCCGTGGGGCCAGCATGGGAATCCTTCCCGAAAAGTCTTGTCACTCCACGGACAAGACCACTCCATCTCGACGAATCTCTTGCACGATGAACCCGTTCCATGGGTCGCCAACGTGTAACCAAGCGTTGCCAATTCGCGCGGTCGCGCCGGACGGGCCGATAACGATTTGATCGACCACGACCGGTAAATCCTTGTTCGCTGCCAAGTGGCTCTGGTCGGCGTTACCTAGTAGATCCGTATTTTCCGCCTCGGCGCTGAGGCTTTCCTGGTCTTCCACGCCGTTCTCGGCGGTGGCGAATGGATCAAACCGAACAACCCGTCCAACCGGAAACAGGGACTCGGCCGGTAATGCGGCTTCGGAGGGAGGTTCGTTCGGTACCGAAGGTTTCTCGCCCGATTCGGCGAGCGGTTCCGAAGCAGGGGCGGGTTGACGACGATCCGCCGCCGGGGGCCGCCATCCCGAAGTACTGACCTGATTAGGGGAAGGCCCCGCCGTTCGCGGAGAGTTGGCAAGCGTCGTTTGGGTGGTCGACAGAGTCGGAGAAGACGTTCCACTCAGTCGATACCACTGCACCAGACAGACGACGACGAGCACGATGGCCAACGCGCCGATCGTGACTAGCTTCCGCGGCTCGACATTCAGCCGGTCGGCCCATTGGCGTATGAGATGCGTCACGACGTGGCTCCTTCAGCATCCGGGCTGCCGTCGGGCTTGGCCCAGAGAATCAACTCGAATCGGAGTTTTCCGTTGGCGTTGCGGGTGACATTCAGTTTTCGTACCAGCGGGTGCTTGGATGCTTCCAGAATGTTGGAGAGCCAGCGGACGAAGGCGACATACTCGCCAACCACCGTGACCCGGATTGCCGTCAGCTCAGGAGGCGTGGGATCGTCGATCGGAGCGAACTCGGTGAGACCGAGTCGCTCGCGTCGGACTTCCACTTCCGCGGTCCTGAGCAAGTCGGAAACCGCGATCGTCGACTCGGGATCAAAACTCGCCTCGGTCCGCAGGCGATCCGCGCACGAAATCAGGGAGGATTCCAACCGAAGCTTGGTCTCTTGAACTTGCGGTAGCGACTCGGCGTAGGTTTCCCACCGAGCCTGTTCCTGCCGCCAGTGATTCTGCGCCGCGTCGAAACGCTTGATTCCAAACTGGTGAATTGCGACGACGGCCAAGAGCACGGGGATGGCGAATATCGCGTTGAGTATGCGGCCCCAGGAATCTCGTTTCATGTCGCGTCTCCCGTGGTCTGACGCAACCGATACGAGAACTCCACGTCGAAGGGAGGCCGTGTTCGTCCGCTTTGTTGATTGGGCCGACTATGAATCTGGATATCGAATACGTTGGAATGCCCCTGCAGATGTTCAAAGAACGCCGTGGACGAGGCCATGGACGACGAGGTACCGAGAATACGAATTCGAATCGCGCTCGATAGGTCGTCGGCCTCGGCATCAATCGAATCGCACTGCGTTTCAAAGCCGGTTTGCTCGATCGCCGACATGACCAATTCGAGAACCTCGAACGGAGGCAGAACAGCGAATTTGACGTCATGTGATTCGAGTCGTTTTTCCATCTCGCTCACTTGGTCGGCCAGGTCGCGGTTGGCTTGAACGACTTGGGTGACCGTGCCAATCGCTGAATCCACGGCAGCGCATTTCGTGGCGAAACGGATCGCTTGAATGTTGCTGATGGTCAGGAACGCGACCATGACGAACGCCGCCACGATCCAAACGGGTAACCAAGTCACCGTCTCCCGTTTCAACTTCGTGGAGAGTTCATCCACCGAGGGGATGAGATTCATCGAATCGCTCATGTGACCTCCATCGCCAGTCGCCCGGCTTGAACCGACAGGGCGTAATGGGTCGGCAATTCCTGAAGGCCATCGATCAGTGCGACGTCAGTTGGAAGACTCGCGGGCAACACGGGCAATTGCAGAGCTGATTGAAGGGACTCTAAAGCGCGTTCGTCGCTTCCTAACGCGCCGTAGACCGAAATCCCGACGATCGGCAACGGACAACGGCGAGCGGTGTATTGGATCGTACGACGCACCTCGAAGAGCAACTCCTGCGAGCGATCACGCGAAAGCGGTTGGCTCAGGAGCGGGCGACGCCAATCACCCTCGACCGCGCCAAGTTGTGATGGCGTTCGTAGCCAAGAGACTCGCAGACGACGCGAGAAAACAGGGCATCCGCCGTAGTGCAGCACGAGCCTCAGGGAGTTCGAGCCCTCGATCAACGACATCGCCAGGACGGGAGCCGCGGTCGTCTCGGCTTCACATCGTGCGACGACCATGATCGGGCTGAAGACCGACTCAAGGTCCCAGTCGAAAGCTTGAAGCTCTTGCCGCAATCCCTTCACGACGTCTCGATGGACTCCGATTTGCATGCCGGTCGCGAGTCGGCGGAACGGCTTGGTATCGGCTGGAAAACCGGGGCGGTTCCAGTAACAGTGGCTCAACCTCGCGGCATCCTCGGGCGCCGCGGGACCGGACGACTTTTGCCCCACATCGACGGGCGGATCGATGCGGTACTCATAGTCATGGTCGGGCAGGATGCAGGCGACTCGGTGGCTTTTGGCCAGCGGAGCCAGCAATCGCAATTGATTCAACAAGCGCAAGCGCGCGTCTTTCATCGTGCCCGTACTCGAGCCAGGGCGGACCAACGCGTCACTCGACTGTTTGCAAGCGACACCATCACCCTCGGACCATGCGTCGGGAAAGTCCGCGCCGCTCGCCAACGCCGCCTCGTCGATACGAAGCTTGCGCCGCGCGCGTGCGATTTGCACGAGCACCGCATGTTGGCTACTCAGATCCAGGATGATCCGTGCATCCACGAGTGACTCTCCCCACCGTTACTTCGCGAAGGTCGCCATGTCGAACATGGGTAACGTGACCGACAACACCACCAACGAAACGATGAAGCCTAGCCCAAGCGTCAGAGCCGGCTCGAGGTATGTCAGCATCTCCTTGAGACGCGACTCGGCCTCCTCCTCGAAATGCTCGGCCAAGGTCAGCGAGACGGGGCCGATCGTGCCGGTACGTTCAGCGGTGCCCAGCATTTCGGCGGCCGAGGAGATGAAGTACTTGGCATCGACCAACGGTTCGGAGAACGATCCTCCGTTCATCACATTCTCTTCCACGTCCGCGATGAGCTCGCGATACACGCGATTGGGAATCGAACGGCGCAGAATGGAGAGGCTCTCGAGCATCGAAACGCCGCTGACCGTCATGATGCCCATGAGGCGGCAGAACCGGGCCACGTAGGCTCGCTGCACGAACTGTCGGACCAAGGGCAAGGTCAGTTTGGCTCGATCGAACACCAGCCGGCCTCGTTCAGTCATCCCGTATGCGAATAGGCCACCACCGATGGCCAGCAGCGCTGGGAGCCACAGCCAGATATATGAGACGAACGCGTTCGAGAATGCCAACAGCGCTCGTGTGAGCATCGGCAGCTGGGTTCCTTGCTGCTCGAAGATCCTGGCGAACTGAGGCAAGACAAACAGCACGAGAGCCGCGACTACCAGACTCGAAACACTGGTGAGTAGCACGGGGTAGGCCAGCATGCCTCGTACCTTCGTGCGCAACTGCACGTCCATGCGAAGCATGTGGGACAGCTCGTTCAGAACTCGCGGCAAGGCGCCCGACGATTCGCCAGCCGCCAACGTCGCGATATACGTTGGGCCGAACGTCTTTTCATGACGCGAAAGCGCTTTTGATAGCGTCTGGCCCGACATGACTTGGTCGACAAGATCCTCGAGCAAGACTCGCGATCGCTCCGAGGTGGACAGTCGTTTTAGGCATTGCAAGGCCGAGGCGACGTCTAGACCGGTTTTGGTCATGACGGCCAATTGGGAAGTGAAGTCGGCCAGTTCCCGGCGATTCAACCCCGCTCTACGGCGAGATGGAGACGCCGTCGAGGAGGCCGACTTGACCGATGACTTGAGCTGAACGCTTGGAGCCATGGCGGCTTTGATCGTACTGCCGGCGGACATGTTGGGGCTCCCCTGAGGCTATTCGGCGAAGGCCACGCGACTGACTTCGTCCAGACTCGTGATCTCTCGCTCCGCGAGATGGAGGCCGCAGTCCAGCAGCGATTCGCCACCCTGGTTCTTGAACCAACGGCGAACCATTTCAACACTTGCCTCACGCGCGATCAGTTCCCGCAAGTGTTGATCGGCCAACATGATTTCGTAGATACCGATTCGTCCCTGGTAGCCCGTGTCGTAACACGACTTGCACCCTTCGCCCTTGACGAAGGTGCGTGAGCGATCACCGGTGTAATGCAGCGAGTCCAGAAGTTCGATGGACGGATAATACGAGGTGCGGCACTTGGGACAGACCTTGCGCACCAGTCGTTGGGCCAAGACGCCTACCAAGGCCGAGGCGACCTTGTAGGGCTCGACACCCATGTCGACCAAACGAGTGACGGCACCCGCGCTGTCATTCGTATGGAGCGTGCTCAAGACCAAGTGACCCGTGAGGGCGGCTTGCACCGCGACCTTGGCGGTTTCGCTATCGCGAATTTCACCCACCATGATGACATCGGGATCCTGACGCAGAATCGAGCGGAGCGCCTGATCGAACGAAAGATCGCGATGCGAATCGATTTGAACCTGATTGACGAGTTCCAGTTGATACTCGACCGGATCCTCGACTGTGACGATGTTGCGATGTACCGACTTGATCAGCTCGATGGCACTGTAGAGCGTCGTCGTCTTACCGCTACCCGTTGGACCGGTCACCAGTACAAGCCCGTGGGGCCGCGCGAGTGCTTCCTTGAGTCCACCGAGCGTCCGGTTCGGAATGCCGAGTTCATCCAGGTTGAAGGTCAGTCTGCGGCGATCGAGTACTCGCATCACGACCTTCTCACCGAGGACCGTGGGAATGGTCGAGATACGCAAGTCGATTTCCTTGCCTTCCACCAATACCTGACAGCGACCGTCTTGCGGCATGCGGTGTTCGGCGATGTCCATCCGGCCCATGACCTTGATACGCGAGACGATCGCGGCGTGAATGTCACGGCGTGGCTTAACGGCCTCGATCAACTGACCGTCGACTCGAAAGCGGACGATCGAACAGCGCTTGCCTGGTTCGACGTGAATGTCGCTCGCCTGTTTCTTGACCGCCTGTAGGATCAAGTAGTTGACGAGGTTGATGACCGGACTTCCATCAACCAAGTCCTCCACTGCCGCGAGTTCGACATTCGCCAAATCACCGTTGAGTTCGACGGCGGCCGCATCGAGGTCGGCCGTGACTTCGTCGACTTGGAAATCGGAATCGAGGACCCGGCGCTGTAATCGCTCCAACGCCGCTCGGAAGGCGAAGGCGGGCCGAATCGTCAGCCCCGTGATCGACTCCAATTCGTCGATCAACGGCAGGTCGTCCGGATCGGACATCGCCACGGTCAGTTCACCACGCACCTTGAATAGTGGGAGAACGAGACGGGCCTTCTGGTATTCGGGCGAGAGTAGCTTGATACAGGCTGGGTCGATGAGGCCTTCACGCAATCGGGCGGGCGGAACATCGAATTGGTCCGCGACGAACGGCAAGAGGGCTTCTTCCGAAACGAGCCCCAGATCTAGGAGAACCTCGCCGATTCTCGATCCATTCTGCGATTGAATCTGCAGGGCTTGTTCGAGCTCCTCGGCGGAAAGCAGATTCGCGCCAACGAGCTGTTCACCAAGCAAACGCCGGAGCGGTCGGCTCGGCGCGGTGGCTTGGTACGAGTGCATCGCGGAGGGAGGTGACGAAGGATTCTGGCTCATCGCGAGAAACTCCCCACCGCCGTAACGGTGTCGCTATGGACCGCGACTCGTTCATCTACTCCGGTCAAACCAAGAATGTCGGAACAGAGCGAATTGGGGCTCGCGAGTTTCAGTTCGCCACCATACCGCAATGCTTCGTCCTGCGTATCGAGGATCCATTCCAATGCACTGCTGTCGAGCAAGGGAACAGCGCTGAGGTCGAATACAAGGAATGTGGGTCGGTCGGCGAGGCGAGGCTCCACCGCGGCTCGGAGTTGATCGACCGACCCCTGGTTGATCGCGACCTGCGGAGCCACGACCGTGACGGAGCCTTGTTGTCTCAGTTGGTACATCGTTCACCCTCCAGTGCGTTAAAGCGGCATACGGATGGTGAAACACGATCCCTGATTCAGCTGGCTACGCACGGTGAGTTGGCCGCCATGAAGACGCACCAGCTCCTGGGTTAAGGAGAGCCCTAGCCCCGTGCCGTTCTCGCTCTGGACCCTGGGGTCATGGGAACGGAAGAATTTCTCGAAGACACGAGGCAATTCCTCGGGAGCAATGCCCAGGCCAGTATCTTCAACGTCGATCAGCAACGCTTGCTCGATGACTCGGGCACGAAGCGTGACGTTGCCTTCTTCCGGAGTGTATTTCGAGGCATTGCCAAGCAGGTTGACCAGGACCGTGGAGAACTTGTCCTTGTCCAATTTCATCTCGGGGATCTTCTCCTCGATGAAGACATGGAACTTCTGGTTCTTCTTGTCCATCGACGGTTTCACACGCTGCACGACCTCGCGCAACATGCGGTCGACCTCGGTCCGTTGGCAATTCACCGAGAGACTACCGACTTCCATGCTGCTGATGCTCAGTAGGTCGTCGATGAGGCGAGCGAGCCGAGTCGCTTCGGCGTTGATGGTGTTGCAGAATTCCTTCTGCTGCTCGACCGCGAGGACGTCGGCCAACGCAAGTGTCTCGGCGTAAGCCTTGATGTTGGCCAGCGGAGTACGGAGCTCGTGAGTCGCCGAATCCAGGAATTCATCCCGCATTTTCTCGGCGAGTTTTTGTTGAGTGATGTCGCGAACCTGCCAGATCGTGCCGAGGAACTCGCGAGTCTTCTGGTCCCAGCGAGGATGCCGCGCGACTCGGAGGAATCTGCCGGCGGCCGGCCCTTGACCCTCGATGACGTCGACGGTGGGACGCTGTGCGAGCAACTTCTTGTCGGACGCCAAGCTGGCCAGCTCCGCGGCGACATCCGCCAGTATCTGATCCTCCAAGTCCGCTGAGACGACCTCTTGTTCGCTGGCTTCACGCTCTCCCTTGGGCGTGTCGGCGGAGGAAGACAATTGGAACTCCCGCAGTAACACCTGTAGAGGCGTATTGATGAGCGAGACGCTTCCATCGGCCGCGGCCACCGCGAAGCCATCGGGTAGATCCTCGACCAAGCGATCGATATTCTCTTGCACCTCGCCCGGCAAGCCGATACCGCGGCCATCGTGCTGGCCTTGGTCGCGCATCCAGTGCTCCAGCACGATGTTCCAACCAAGGGCCTCGGGACCAAGGACCGGTACCGGATGGAGAGTATTGGGAGAATGGGCCCTGTTGCGCCCCCAGACCACCAGTTGCTTCCGGATGCCCTCCAGCCGCCTCAAATTGAGTCGCGCCTTGAGCCAAGCCATGAACGTGGCGACGGCGATCGTGGTAAGGACGACCAACAGAATGATGCTCGCGTACAACGCGATCGAGTTCGCGCCACTCCCCAAGGTTGGGCCATCGTCAAGTGATTCAAGAACGATGAGCGGATCGGTCAATTCCAGCTCACTCGCCGAATCGGTCTCTTCCCAGGCAACCGTGGCGCGCGAATCAACCCCGACCGCCAAGATCACACACACGACCAGGGCTTGTATGGCCAGGAACGCGGCGCGGCAAGGCGACGGAGCGCGGTTCAGCGTTGGTAGGAATGACGGATGACTCATGGTCGGCTTCAGGAGTTAGCGACATATTCGTTCAGGCACGCCTCGGCCTTCTGGACGATCGCGCTGGGGCTGAATGGTTTGGCGAAGACGGCCGCGATGCCGAGCTCCTGTCGCAAGCTCTCTTGATTGAGCTCCAGCCCCTTGGCTGTCACCAGGATGATGGGAGTTTGGGAATATCCCTCCATCAAACGGAGTCGGCGACAGATCTCGCTCCCTTCGACATGAGGCATTTGTTGATCGGTGATCAATAGGTCGAAACGTTCCTTGGCCAACGCTTCGAGCGCGGCGAGGCCGTTGTTGACCAAAGTGACGGCGAAGTTCGCACGTTCCAGGTTGAACTTCAGCACATTTCCCAGCGCCGCATTGTCTTCGGCGATGAGTACTTTGGACCCCGCTGGCATGGGTGTTCTCCTTCAAGACGAAGATGCCCCTATTCATTCTTGACAGCAACAACTTAGGTCGTCACTCAATCGGTGCGCTGGAATCCTAACCAAGTCGAGACGGTTCCCAGCCACTCCGGCGGTCGCCAGCTTGCCTTGAGTCGCCTAGCTCCGGCGCGGTTCTCGTTCGCTGGATTCGGGCAATCCAAAAAGTCGGGTGCTGAATCGGATGGGAGCATGGCGGGGCGAATCGAGGCCTCCACCGCACACGCTCTTGGTTGTTGCGATTTCAGCGATGAGGATCGAAGGAAACGCTGGAGACGCAACGAGATGTTGGCTGGTTTCAGAACGCGAAGTATCCCTCGCTCACGCTTCGGGTTTCCTTTGGTTTTTCACGCTTTTGAATTGATTGGTCTGGGCGATGCTTGGAAATCGCGATGTCAAAACTTCTGAATGGGGCGCGAGCGATTCGTGCAACGAGAAGCTCCGCGACCTTGAATTCAGACGCGGGGCGTTCAAGAAACAAGAAAGGGCGGTCGGGCCTAGAACATGGCCGACCGCCCAATTCATCGATTAGGTTTTCCGCTACCTGGAGCCGATCGATTTAGAGCTGATCATACGTCTTGGCGGGATCGATAAAGGTCGCGCCGTTGTTGTTGATGATGAAATTGCCGGTGAGCCGGTTGTACT
>JAGQPS010000160.1 GCA_020426595.1 Planctomycetales bacterium | reverse complement strand
ATTCGTTGCCAGCGCTGCGCGATCGCTTGGCCGAACAGGGAATTCGCATCGAGTCATTCGAGGTCGATCTCTACCAAGATCCTTCCAATTCACAAGAGTTCGCATTCGACCAACCGCGACAGCGAAACCGAGAGCGACCCTCATCGCTCGAGGAAATGCCGGAGGAGCGGAATGCTTCTCCGCATCGAACTTCGCTCGCGGGGCCTGGTGGCCTGGATGTCATTGTCTAACGCGTCTCAAGGATGAGACGCTTGCCTGGGAAAGGACGCCCGATGTCGGCAATCGCGAGTAATGCCAGTAACAGCGCGCAACTCGGAGAGATCTCTCGTTCGTTCGCGAATGTGACGAGCGACGATTTCCTCCAGTTGATCATCACCGAGTTGCAGAACCAGGATCCTTTGGAACCGACGAGCAACTCGGAGTTTCTTCAGCAGATCACGCAGATTCGCGAGATCAGTGCGAGTGACAAGCTGACGGAAACGCTCGACCAAGTCTTGGCGGGCCAGAATCTCACCATGGCGAGCGGCTTGATTGGCCGCGAGGTGATTGGTGTCGACGATCTGAACGAGGAGGTTCAGGGAGTCGTGGATCGCGTCGCCTTGGAGGCCAATGCGGAGGGAACGAGCAAGAACCTTCGCGTCTACATCGGCGACCAGAGCTTCGCGATCGATCGCATCCGTGAAATCAATGCCGCGAGCGCCGCGGAATAAGAACACTTTCACGAATCGTCGTCTCCGATTCCGCCGATACAACCTGAACGGTTTGATTTCGTCGAGTGCGCGCTGCCGCACTGCGACGGCCTCAATCACGAATCGCACACTCCGCCTTCGAACGCAAGATCGCGTCGTGAACCCACGGTCCGTCCGTGGAGCGACGTGACGGGATCGGTCGACGCCGCGGCGGTTGATCGCCGCGCGCCGATGGGCTGATGCCGCGGGTTCGTTGGCCGAGCCACTTAAAGGAGTCCGCGCCATGGGTTTGGCATCCGCGATGGTCACGGCGGTCACTGGATTGACCGCGGCCGAGACCAAGATCGACGTAGCGGGTAACAACCTGGCCAACGGCCAAACGGTTGGCTTCAAGGAATCGAGCGTCACGTTCGCCAACCAATTCCTGCAGACTTATGGTTTGGGATCGGCTCCCAGCTCGCAGAATGGCGGCACCAATCCTCGACAAGTCGGCTTGGGAGTGCAGGTCTCGGCGATTACCCCTGAGTTCTCCCAAGGCGCGGTGGAGATCAGTGGTAGTCCCTCGCATCTCGCGATTCAGGGCGATGGCTTCTTCATCGTTGAGGATTCGGGCGGTGGTCAGCTCTACACGCGTGCCGGCAACTTCTCGACCAACGCGGAAAACGAGTTGGTGACGCCGACGGGTAATCGATTGCTCGGATATGGCGTGGACGACTCGTTCCAGATCCAGCAGACCGATCTCGTGCCTCTCGAGATTCCGCTTGGACAGGCCGCGGTCGCGAAGGCGACCGAGAACGTGGTCGTGCAAGGCACGTTGACTCCCACGGCGGAGTTGGCTGATGTCGCCCAGGTGATCCAAAGCTCGACGTTGGGAAATGGATCCATCCCGCGAGCCGACGCGACGGGTGTTTCGGTGGGAGCCGCCGCGTTTCCGTCGTCCGCCGGAGTGTCGACGGTCAATGTCGATGGCGGTGGTTCGCATGCCGAGGGATCGGTCTATCAATATCGCTTCGTCTACATCGACTCCAGTGGCACCGAAAGCATGCCGACCGACGCCATCAGCGTCACGGTGCCTGCGGGAGATACGCTCGCGAACAACACGATCAACCTCAACAACTTGCCGCCGGCGACAGGCGATTACAACTCGGTGCGGATTTATCGTACGGCCGCGGGAGGAAGCGACTTCTTCTTGCTCGATACCGCGGCGGCCGGCGGTTCCTACGCCGACACGAACTCGGTGTCACTCTCGTCGACCCCGCTGGACACGACGTCGCTCAGCGGCAACTACACGTACATGATCACGTACGCGACGAGTGGCGCTCCCGAAAGTCGACCGACACCGTATCTCGGTCCAGTCAATATCGCGAATGGCCGCATTCAGCTCACCAACCTGCCGACGCCTCCCACGCCGGGACCGGGCGACACGTTCCCGGCGTACGATGAGATTCGCATCTACCGCAACATCCAATCGCAAAGCGATGCGTTCTACCTGGTGGGTTCGGCCAACCCCGGCGACTCATTCACCGATGGGCGCTCCGACGCCGAGATCTCGGATCTAGGCACGCCACCCAACAAGGAAATCGATCTCGATGGGCCGCGGATCAACACCGGTACCTTGTTGGTCGATGTCGTCAAACGAGACGGACAGTCGTACGAGGATATGTTTCAAGAGGGAACTCTGACCTTCCAGCACAAGAAGGGCGATCGCACCTTGGGTACCGGTAAGGAGTTCACCATTACCGACACGACCACGGTGCAGGATCTGATCGACTTCATGGAAGATGCCATGGGTATCTTCAAGCCGGCGGCGGATAGTCTCAATCCGGTCCCAACGAGTCTCAATCTGATCCCTGGCGAGAGCGGCACGCTGACCGCCGGTGGTTCGATCGTCGACGGCAAGTTGCGGTTCGTTTCCAACAACGGCGACGTCAACGCGATCGAGATCGGTTTGGGGGGATTCACGATCGTCGATACCAATCAGGATTTGAATACTCCCAATCTCGGGTTCGGCACGGTCCAGCAGGCTCAAGGCGAGGGTGTCGTCGCCGATTTCCTGGCCTACGACTCGTTGGGAGTGCCGGTACCGGTGCGGATCACCACGGTCTTGGAAGAGATCTCAGGGAGCGCCACGGTCTATCGTTGGTTCGCCGAGTCGGCGGAGAACGATCCGCTCTCGGGCGACGCAGTGGCGGTCGGTACCGGGCGCATCACCTTCGATGGCGAAGGCAACTTCGTGTCGGTCACCAATGACACGGTGTCGGTCGAACGCCGTAACACGCCGGCGGCCTCGCCACTGGAATTCGCGTTGGACTTCTCCCGCATGTCGGGGTTGGCCTCGGCCGAATCGACGATGTCGGTCTCCCGCCAGGATGGTTCGCCTCCGGGCGTGCTGACCAGCTACGTGATCGGCGAGAACGGTCTCATCAGTGGCGTGTTCAGCAACGGAACGGTCAAGGATTTGGGACAGATTCGGATGGCGAAGTTCGCCAACCCCCAGGGACTCGAGCAGCGCGGGCAGAACATGTACGCCGCCGGTGTCAATTCGGGAATCTCGTTCTCGGACCCAGGGCAGGACGGAGCGGGCAAATTGCTGGCCGGTTCGCTGGAACTGAGCAATGTTAACGTCGGCCGAAACCTGATCAGTCTGACGTTGGCCTCGACCCTCTATCGAGGCAACTCCCGAGTGATCAACACCAGCCAATCGCTGCTCGACGAACTGATGAACTTGCGGCAGTAACGGTGAAATTCTCGGGACCTGGATGGATCGATGAAGTCGGTCCGTCGACAGGCCTGAGTGTGACCTAGGGTTGCCGACCGTGTCGGCCTTCGGTCGGTGAGGAGGCCGAGGATGATCAAACTCACACGTCTCAACGGTGAGCCATTCATCTTGAATGCCGATTTGATTCGGTACATCGAGCGCCTGCCCGATACGTACATCACCCTCGTTTCGGGAGATCGCCTCGTCGTTCGAGAGTCGATGGACGACGTGCTCGATCGGGCGGTGGCGTACCAACAGCAAAAGCACATGATGCCAACGATGGCCGCCGGCACTCAGACCTCGTGATCGACTAGGGATCCACTGTGGACATCGCGACAGTCATTGGTCTTGTGTTGTGCGTCGTCCTGATTATCGGGTCGATCTTCGTCGGTGGTGGCGACATCATGTCGTTCATCGACATCCCATCACTCTTGGTTGTCTGCGGCGGAGCCGTCGCGGCTTGCCTGATCGCCTTCCCACTCAAGTCGATCTTGGGTGGCTTCGGCGTGGTCATGAAAGTCTTTCTGAACAAGGTCGACGACGTCAAAAGCATCATCGATCAAATCGTGGCGCTCGCCGAAACCGCGCGGCGGGATGGACTGCTGGCCCTGGAAAGCAAGATGGAAGAGGTGGAACATCCCTTCATCAAGATGGGGGTTCAACTCGCCATCGATGGTTCGCCCCCCGAAGTGATCGAGGACTTGCTCCGCACCGAAGTCGATTCCATCGCGACTCGTCACTCCGAAGGCAAGGGATTGATGGACCAGGCTGGGCGTTTCGCCCCAGCGTACGGCATGATTGGAACGCTTCTCGGGCTCGTCATGATGCTCTCGAACATGTCGGATCCATCGAGCATCGGAGCCGGTATGGCGGTCGCGCTGCTCACGACGCTTTACGGAGCCATCGTCTCGAACTGCGCGTTCATTCCCTTCGCCGAGAAACTGGCGTTCTACAACAAGCGCGAACTGCTTTCCCGTGAGATCATCATCCGAGGCATCCTAGCCATTCAATCCGGCGAGAACCCGCGAGTCATTCAGCAGAAGCTCTCGGCCTTCCTCCCACCGAAACAACGAGTCACCGAAGAGGCGGCTTAGCCGGAGCGACGACGATGGCCGAAGAGGAAGATAGCGGTGGTGGTATTCCCGAGTGGGTGGTCACGTTCGGTGACATGATGTCGCTGCTTCTGACCTTCTTCATCATGCTCGTTTCGCTCAGCGAGATTAAGCAGGAAGAGAAGTTCCAGGCGATGGTCGAGTCGATCAAACGACAACTCGGCCATACCACGAGCACCCAAAGCATGACGCCAGGTCCGGTCCGACCGCGCAACTCGCAAATCCAGCAAGTCGCCAACATGGGGCGCTCCAAACGCCTCGATCTCATGAAGGGAGGCGATCGAGTCAAGGCACCTCAAGGCGAGAACCGTACCGTGCGGATTATCCGGCCCGGCGAGCGGACGGCTCGCGGTGTCGTCCTCCCTTTCGCCGACAGTTCCGATCAACTGACCGATCAAGCGGCGGGGTTGCTTGCGTCGCTCGCACAAGACCTCATCGGCAAGCCACAGCTCATCGAGGTGCGTGGACACACGACGCGGCGCCCCCTGCCAGAGGATTCGCCGTTCGACGATCACTGGGAACTCGCGGCAGCCAGGTGCCGAGCGACGATGCAGCACCTGGTGGACGATCTCGGAATCGAGCCCGAGCGAATCCGCATGACATCCGCGGGGCCGCACGAACCGATCTACACGGGGACCGATCCGATTCAACTGAGGCAAAACGACCGAGTTGAGGTGTTCCTGTTGGATCAAACGGTTCAGGGGATGGTCGGCAACTGAAACGCTTCGCGCCGTAGCACACCCCACCGTCCTCGCTTGAGCGCCCGCTCCCAACCGCCCGCCGGTTCGGACCTTCCGTCCAATCGGCGTAACCGCTCGGCCATGGCCATGCGGCTAACCGTTCGCCGCTCCGCGAAACTCTTTGTTCGGCTGCTCCGAATCCAATGCTAAGCTTGCCTGCGCGCGAGCCAAGCCAGCGGCGATCCATCCGGATGAGACTGTCCGCGAGGCCGGCGACGAGCGGTCGTGACTTTTGTCGGAGAGGATACGGGCAATGGCAAAACCGGAATCGGAAGAGCAACCGCAGGAAGCCGCCAAGGGGGGCGGGATGCTGGGCAAACTGATTGTCGGAGGTGTCGTCGCGCTCGTCGTGGGGATCGAAGCGGGGGCCGCCTATATGCTGACCCCGAGCCCCGCCGACGTATCTGCTAGCGTTCGCCAACAATTGGAGGCGGAACGTGACGGAGACGAAGTCGATCAGGACTTGTTGCCCGACACGTCCAATACCCCTCAAGTTGAGGTCGAGATTGGTGAATTCAACATCACCATTCACCAGCAAGCGGCCGAGAGCAGCTACACGATTTCGTGCAAAGTCATCGGTACGGTCGCGGAAAAGGACAAGGACGAGTTCGACAAACTCAAGGGGCTCAACGACGCCCGCCTGCGCGAGCGAATCATGATCGAGTTTCGTAACGCCCAGATTGGTGACCTCACCGACTCGGAGTTGGGCTTGATCAAACGTCGCATTTTGGAGAAAACCAACGCGCTGTTCGGTAAGCCCTTGTTGACGTCCATTCTTCTGCCGGACTTCAACTTTTACCAACAATGATCTGGGTTGGTGCCTAGCCGCAAGCGGGCGAGCCCAGCGAACGCCGTCACAGGAAGTGTCGGCGGGGCGATGAGATGCCGATTGGGGAAGGATTCCCATGGCCGACTCAAACGAAATCAACCAAGACGAAATCGAGGCGCTGCTGCGCCAGGTGCAAGGGGGCGACTCCGCCCCCGCGCCGACTTCCGAGGCTCAGAGCGGCGGTGACGCGGGAGCCGAAGTCGGGCAAGACGAAATCGAAGCGATGTTGGCGGGCGCCGGCGGCGCTAGCAAACCTCCGGCCTCGACCGCCAACGAAATGGGCGAAGTCTCGCAGAGCGAAATCGAAGCCCTTCTAGCCGGTGCGCCTCCACGCGGGGCTCGTGCTTCCAAACCATCGCCGTCCCCCACCGCTAAGGCCACTCCAGCAAGTCCGCCACCGCGAAAGCCAGGTAAGGCGGACGACATCGACTTCTTGTTGCGTCAGACCGAAGAGGCCTTGGCCAGCATCGACAGTCCCATCGATCCAGCGCTTGAGAATCTCGCGGCGTTCAGCTTCGACGAGCTTCAGGGTTCTCCGCCGACCGATGACTACGCGACTCTCGATCTCCTGCGTGATGTCGAACTCGATTTGAAGATCGAGTTGGGGCGCACGGAGATGTTTCTCGAGGATGTGCTTCGTCTCAAGCGAGGGAGCGTTGTCGCTCTCGACAAATTGGCGGGTGATCCCGTCGACATCTACGTCAATGGCCGCCTCGTGGCGCGCGGCGAAGTGCTTGTACTCAACGACAACTTCTGCGTTCGTGTCGCGGAGCTAGTCGCCGGTAACGATCTGGATTAACCGGAGTAACTCCCGATGCCCGTCGGCCCATCAACCCATGCCTCGATCAACGCGTCTCGCGATGCGGCAACCGCGCGCGCGACTGACCACCTTCGTCTGATCGGAGACAACAACGTCGCGCGATCAAGCGAAGTCGAGGCAATGAGGCAACTGCCAGCAGTCTCGTTACGAAATCGTAGTCGGTGGACCAAGCGAGCCGCCATCGCGTGTCGACTCGGAGTTCACTTCCTCATCGCGTCGATTTGCGTGAACGGATCCGTTGCCTCCGCTTGGCAATCGCAATTTTCCGCCTCCCCAGCATCTCTCGCGTCCTCTCCCATGAGTCGCGACGCCGAGACGCGCCCGCTGCCGCTGGCCCAGGCGATGACTTCATCCACCCCATCCGAAACCGACCGTTCGACTCGGGAGTCCGCTGCCCCGATTCCGTTGTCAATTCCCCAGCCCGATCAAGAGAAATCGAAATCGCGTGGTTTCCAGTTGCCGCAAGGGGCGGGAGTCCAAACCGTCGTCGCCCTGAGCGTCGTGCTGCTGCTGTTCCTCGGTGTCGCGTGGGTGACCAAAAAGGCTCAGCCTCGATCGATGAGCGCGTTGCCTCGTGAGGCGGTCGAGCTGCTCGGGCGAATTCCCATCGACACCAAGCAGTACCTGCAGCTCGTTCGGTTCGGCAGGAAGCTTGTATTGATCAATGTTTCGGCTCAGGGAGTCACGAGCGTTTCCGAGGTCGAGGACCCGGCCGAAGTGGAACATCTGCTTGGCATGTGTCGTTCGCGGCAATCCGGCAGTTCGGCGGATAGTTTCCGCGAGAGCCTCCGCCTAGACGAACAAGAGCCCGCCGGTGGTGGATTCTTGGGCGCTGCCGAGCGACGTGGCGCGGGCAATCGAGGAGCGGGAAACAAGGGTCGCCGCATGTGGACGCATGCCTAGGTCGTACTCACGCGAGGCCAACGCCTCGCTCGATGGATGCCTCGCACGACATCGCTGGCGTGAGTGATCGAGTGTCCGGCATGATCGAGATAGAGAACGTAATCGACGGCTAAGGAGGGCCTGAGATGGATTCCGAAATCGAGCTTCGTGACGAGGATGCCCAACCGGCTCGTCGCGCCGCGCAGTCGGGATCCTCGGAGCTCATTCCGGCGGACGATCGAGCTTGCCAATCCAAGGCGAGCGAGACGCGATCCGAAGTACCTCGAGTCGCGAGAAAGAGCCGCGCGTCCAAGGAAAAACAAACGCGACCGACGGCCCGTCGTATTGGGGTTTGGGCATTTTGGCTCGCGTTGCCGTTGGTAGTCACGTGGTTGACGTCACCCGTGATCGGTCAGGGCGAGGGAGCCAACGAGTACCCCGCGCTCAGTGGGCGACCGACCGAGGCGACGCGCGGCGTCGAACCACTCGAGCCGCTCACGACCGACCTGGTGGGCAACGATCTGGCTGACTTCGTTTCGGCCGGACCAGATGAATGGACGAGTCCGCGCGGGTTGGTGTCGACCATCAAGATCATGGTCTTGTTGACGGTCCTGAGTCTGGCTCCCGCGATCCTCATGATGACGACCAGCTTCGTGCGGATCGTGGTCGTGCTCGGATTGTTGCGGCAGGCCCTGGGAACCCAGTCCTTGCCTCCGAGTCAGGTGATCACGTCACTTGCGATGTTCATGACGTTGTTCGTCATGGCTCCCACCTTCACGCAAGTGAAGGACGACGCGATCCTCCCCTACATCGCCAGTGATGGCCAGATGTCTTGGGAGGATGCTTGGGAGAAGGGTTCACGACCGATTCGGACCTTCATGAGCCATCAAATCGAGGCGGCGGATAACTCGGAGGATGTTTGGCTGTTCTTTCGGCACTTGCCCGAGGAAGAGCGTCAGGACGTGCCTGAAACCTATGACGAAGTGCCGCTCAAGGTCCTCTTGCCCGCATTCTTGATCTCGGAACTCAAGGTCGCGTTTCTGATTGGCTTCCAGATCTACTTGCCCTTCCTGGTGATCGATATCGTCGTTTCGACCGTGTCGATCGCGATGGGCATGATGATGCTTCCACCGTCGATGATCAGCCTCCCTTTCAAGTTGATTCTGTTCGTGCTGGTTGATGGTTGGCACCTCGTCGTCGGCATGTTGCTGGACAGCTTCTTCATCGGTGGTTCGTAGGCTCGGACCGGCGATTGGGGCCGGTGGCGAAGCGACTAGCAGCCGCCCGTGATCGGGTCGGTAAGGGTTGAAAGGCACGCCAAGCCGCGGAGCTCGATGTGTGCCAGACCGAGCGAAAAGAGGGATGACGTCATGGATGTCGACTACATCGTGGAGATCTCGCGGCAAGCCATGGTGGTGACCATGTTGATTTGCGCGCCGGTGCTCATTGTCGGTGTCCTATCGGGACTGATCATCGGCCTGATGCAAGCGGTCACCCAGATTCAAGATCAAACGATCGCGTTCGTCCCGAAGCTCCTGCTGATGATGGTGGCTTGCGGGCTTTCGCTCCCGTGGGCCCTGCAAGTCCTGGTGGAGTTCAGCGCCCAGATCTTCGGCGCGGGACCAGGCGGGAATCTGGGAGGAGGCGGATGAGCTTCGAGCTACCGCTGCAGTACCTGTTCTTGTTTCTGTTTGTGTCGGCGCGAGTCTCGGGACTTGTGTTGATCGCTCCCGGTTTTGGAGCCGGCACCGTTCCCATGCGCGTGCGAGCGCTGTTCATTCTGGCGTTGTCCTTGCTGATCGCTCCGCTGCAAGCCGTCGACTCCCTCGCGACACCGACCAACCTGGGGCAATTGGTGTGGCTGATGGGGAACGAAATTGGCGTCGGCGTGCTGTTGGGCACCGGCATCAACATGATCTTCTCGGCGGCTCAATTGGCCGGACAGATCATTGGGTTCATGAGCGGCATGCAGGCGGCTGACATTTACAATCCGTCGTTGGGTGCTTCGGTGCCGTTGATGGCGCAGATGCTCGACATGATGATGGTCGCCATCTTCGTCGCCATTGGCGGTCATCAGATGGCGATCGGCGCCTTGATCGACACGTTTCAGTCCATGCCCGTGACCCAAGTGCATTGGGAAGCGGGATCCACCCTGGTGGTCGTCGAGATTCTTAGCTCGGCGTTCGTGCTGGGGATCAAGATCGCGGCACCGGTCGTCGTCACGATGCTCACGTCATTGCTCGTGCTGGGGCTCATTGGCCGAGCCCTCCCGCAGATGAACCTCCAGCAGATCGGATTTAGCCTGAATGGGCTCGTCGCACTATTTGTCCTGGCGATGAGTTTAGGTGGCGGATTGATCTGGTTTGAAGATGAACTCTTTCACACACTGGATCACTTGCGAGACCGAATCGTGGGACACCTGGCCCAGATCTAGTCGGAATCGACTGGGGCTTGAGGGTAGGTCGGTAGCAAGGAAGCGCGACCGATGGCCGAGCAAACCGGCGAGAAGAAATACGAGGCGACGCTCCATCGTCGCCAACAAGCGCGGAAGCAAGGCCAAGTCGCGCGCAGTCAGGATCTCGTCGCCGTCGCCCTGCTCTTCGCCGGAGTCTCGGCGCTGCTGCTCGTTGGCGATCAAGCGGGCGGGCAACTCACCTGGTATGCCAACCTCACGCTGCGCGATTCGCCGAGTCTTGATGCCGAGATGACCGACGTCAAGAATCTCCTGCTCCGCATGGGGCTGGTCATCGCTTGGATCGTCGCGCCTCTTTTGGCCCTGCTGCTGCTCGTCGCGGGTGTCATGCACCTGATGCAAGTCGGGTGGTTGATTCTTCCCGAGAAGCTCAATCCCGACTTTCGCCGCATCAATCCGGCTCAAGGAGTCAAGCGGCTCTTCTCGAGCCAGAATCTCGTTCGGGTCGTCATGGGTTTGGCCAAGATGGGCGTTGTCATGCTCGTCGCGTTTCTGGCGTTGTGGCAGGAACGTGAGAAGCTGATTTCCGTCATCGATATGTCGGTGTCTCAAATTGCTCGCTACGTGCTGCAGGTCACGCTTTGGACGAGCCTCAAGATCGCCGCCGTATTGTTGCTGTTGGCCTTCTTCGACTTCATGTTCCAACGCTGGAAGCTCGAACAAGACTTGCGCATGACCGAGCAGGAACTGCGCGACGAAATCAAACAGACCCAGGGTGATCCGCGCCTCGTCCAACTCCGGCGGATGGTCCACCGACAGATGGTGGCCAATCGATTGGCGACTTCGGTTCCGACCGCCAACTTCGTTGTCTCGAACCCAACCGAGATCGCCGTCGCGCTCAAGTACGATATCTCCAAGGCCGGCGCGCCTCAGGTCGTCGCCAAGGGAGCCGGTGTGTTGGCTCAACGCATTCGCCGCCTCGCGCTCGAGAACAACATTCCCATCGTCGAACGCAAGGAACTCGCCCGGGCGTTGTACGCGGAGGTGGAAGAAGGGCAGGAGATTCCCGACAAGTACTATGGCGCCGTCGGCGAGGTGCTCAAATACGTGTACGAACTGCAAGGCGAGACCGCTGATTCGTTGAGGCGCAAGCGTCAGGCGGCCTAGGCGGTGGTCTTAGATGTTGCGCTTTCAGGCATTGGGCTAGGCGGAATTGTTGGTGGCGTAACGGGTTGA
>JAGQPS010000015.1 GCA_020426595.1 Planctomycetales bacterium | reverse complement strand
CGAGTGCCCACCCCAAAACCGATCCGTGAGACGACCTCGATGGGCGTCTCACGGCCGCACGATGCGGCGAGTCTGATGACATCAACAGCCCGTGACGCTTCGGGTTTCCTTGGTTTTGCCACGCAATTGGCTTGGTCGAACGGGGCGATGCGTGAAGAGCGCGACATCAAAACGTCCGCCGTCGAGTCGCTCGCCCGAGTCGATTGGCGACCGTGAGCCGGCACTTTCTCCTAAAACTCCTCGCTCGCTCACACGGGAGTTGGATTTGCTATGATTGTGCGGCGGTGACCGGAGAGATCTCCGGATCGTCGACACGACTTGGGGCGGCGCCGGAGCGAGTCGCGGGTTTCTAGAGTTGGCCGAACGGGTTTGGAACCGAACATTGGGGAACGACTAGGCCTCACCTTCCTTCGTCTTTTGGGTGCATCGTGACGCTGGCGATTTTGAGTGACATCCACGGCAATCTCGAAGCGCTGGAAGCGGTGCTGGGCGACATTGAGCGGCGTGGGATCACTCGGATCGGGTGTCTCGGCGATGTCATCGGCTACGGTCCCAATCCGTGCGAGTGCTTGGATCGAGCGCGACAGTTCGAGTTTTGTTTGCTCGGCAACCACGATCAGGCGGCCTTGTTCGACCCAGAAGGGTTCAGTCAAAACGCCGAACGCGCCGCCTTTTGGACCCGTCAGCAATTAGTGGCCAACGAAGGCCCCGAGAGCTTGGCCCGCATTCAGTTTCTCGCGGTGCTGCCTCGGACGTTGTTGGTCGACGGGAAGACTTTCGTGCATGGTTCGGTGCGTGCGCCGTTGAACGAATACGTCTTTCCCGAGGACATCTACAACGAGCGAAAGATCCAGAAGATCTTCGCGATGATTCCTCGGTGCTGCTTCCAGGGGCACACGCATGTCCCCGGAGTGTTTACCTCGGACTGTCGATTCCTGAGGCCCGCCGATTTGGTCGAGGGCTACCATTGGACCGACGAGAAGTTCATGGTGAATGTGGGGAGCGTGGGGCAGCCTCGCGATAACGATCCCCGCGCTTGTTACTTGCTCATTCACGACGACCGACTCGAATTCGTCCGAGTCGAGTATCCCTGGGAGCGGACTCGAGCCAAGATCCACCAGATCCCCGAACTGGACGATCTGTTGGGCGACCGACTCGAGCTGGGTCGCTAGCGCCCCAGGCCTTCTTATGCCCCGCCTCGCTCCGCAATCGGAGTTGACGGGCCCGCCGTTTCGACTCGTTGGGGGGACGGGCGTGAATCGGCCGCCTTGATCCGAAGCGGCGGGGGTGATTCTGCGAGTCGCGCTGATTGCTTGCTAACAACATCGCCACTCCCCGCGTCTCCGGGGGAGGTTCCTCCTAGCCAATCTTGGACTCGTTCGTCAGAATGAGGAGTTTGTATTCTGGCCCGGCTTGGCCCTCTTTGGACGGATGAACTCGTGGATCGACGTGCCATCACCTTCATTCTGCTTTCGTCAGTGGTCCTGCTTTCCTGGATCGCTCTCGAACCGATCCTCAATCCCCCGCAAGCTCCGCCGAACCGACTGGCCCAAGAGAATGGCGACGGGGATCCGTCTGGAACCGACGAAGGATCGGAGGGAGATTCGACTTCGACCGATGGCGAGGTCACGGAACCAAGTTCGGGTGATGGGACCGGAGACAATGCGGGCCCAGAAACCCCCGAGGAACCACCGTTCGTCGCCGCGCCCGAACTCGTCGGGCTCGGATCACTCTCGAGCGATTCCCCGTATCGCATGCTGGTGACGCTCGATTCCCGAGGTGGCAGCGTCCGCCGAATCGAACTTTCCGATCGCAAGCCAGATGGCCAGTTTCGCTTCAAGCACGTCGATGACCGCGCTGGATATCTTGGCAATCTTGAGGTCGAGACGGAGCTGACTTCCTCCGGTGCGATCGTCCGTTTCGTGGGAAGTGGCACTCCCGCCGCACAGGCCGCGGCCAGCGATGGCACGGTCGGAATACGACCGGGCGATTTGATTGTCGAGTTGGCGGGTGAGCCGGTGCTCGACGCGGGCGACTACTTCGCCAAACTCGGTCGCACGAAGCCGGGCGACAAGCTGGAAATCAAAGTCCAACGCGATGGTTCGCCGTTGACGTTGACCGCCGAGTTGTTGGCTCGACCCATGGAAGTGATCCAGCCCTTCCCTCAGGAGACGAGCGATCCGGACCTTTGGAATCCTCCGTCGTTCACCACGGTCGTCGGTGGCATCGTCAATGGCCTGTTCACGGCGCCTACCGTGGACTTGACCACGGCGGATTGGGCGGTTGGCGAACCCGGTGACGCCTCGGACGCCCCCGCGGACGAAGACCTCGTGACGTTTCACTACGTCTTGACGGATAAGGAATTGGCCGGAACCCGGCTGCAAGGTCCGATCACGCTGATCAAGCGATTCCGTATCGCCCGACGAGCCCAGGTCTCGGAGCCGACTCGACTACCGGAGTTCGATCGGTCGTATCACCTCGAGATGCAATTCGAGATTCGCAACCAAACCACCGAGGTGCAGCGGCTCGCGGTGCAGTTCGGCGGTCCCACCGGGTTGCCCGAGGAAGGATGGTGGTATCTCAACAAGATCCACGGTCGTTCCACCGCCATCTTCTACACGGCGGGTAGCCGAGACGTGGTAGGGTCGAGTCGAGGGCTCGGATTCCGATTCTTGGGTGGTCCCGAGATCGTCGCCAACGCGCTCCAGGAGGACGGCAGCCGGTTAGAGATTTTCCCGCAAACCTATGACACCGATGATCGCACGGTCGAGTTCGCCGCCGTGGACACGCAGTACTTCAATGTCGCGATGATTCCCGAAGTGGCCGAGGGACAACCCCCGTTTACTTGCTTCTCTGGCTCGGTCGATGTCACGCAGGACCCGAGCGACATCGATCGCAAGCAACGGCGACGAACCGATGTGAGTTTTCGTTTGCAGACCATGCCGCTGGAGGTCGAGCCTTACGATGCGGCGGCGGGCGGCGACGGACAGACCTACGACTTCACGATCTTCACCGGACCGAAGTTTCCGGAACTCCTCGAGCAATACAATCTCAACGAAGTCGTCTCCTACGGCTGGTTCGCGCTGTTCTCGAAGCCCTTGGTTTGGACGCTGCACTTCTTCTACATGATCGTGGGCAACTATGGCATCGCGATCATCATGCTGACCGTCGTCGTGCGGGCCGCGATGATTCCAGTGAGCCGACGAGCGGCGATGAACGCTCAAATGATGCAGCACCTGCAGCCGGAGATGAAGAAGATCGCCGAGCTGTATAAGAACGACATGGAGAAGCGAGCCAAGGCTCAGCAGGAGTTGTTCCGCAAGTACAACTACAATCCGATGGGCGGCTGTTTGCTGATGTTCATCCAGCTCCCCATCTTCCTCGGACTCTACCGAGGCCTGAGCGTGGACGTTGAATTGCGAGATCAATCGCTGCTCCCCGGTTTGTCGTGGTGTTCCAACCTCGCCGGTCCCGATCGACTCTTCGAATGGGGCAACTGGGCGCCATTCCTCACGTCGGAAACCGGCTGGCTTGGTCCCTACTTCAACGTGCTGCCGATCATCACGATCGTGCTGTTCCTGATTCAGCAAAAGATGTTCATGCCGCCGGCGGTCGACGAACAACAAAAAGCGACCCAAAAGATGATGACCTTCATGATGGTCTTCATGGGGTTGATGTTCTTCAAGGTTCCCTCGGGACTGTGTATCTACTTCATCACCTCGAGCTTGTGGGGCATCGTCGAGCGCAAGGTTCTCCCCAAGCCAAGCATCGACGGCCGCATCGCCTCGATCGAGACGACCGAAGTCGATGCCGACGAGGCGGCTCGAGACAAGAGCGCCGGACAGGCTCGAATCGAGGAAGAACGCCGTCGACGTCAGAAGCGGCGTGATCCCAAGAAGAAGTGATGGTCGCGCGAGTCGTGCCGCGACGGCTTGATTGGCGTCGCGGCCACTCATCAAGACGATGACCTCACCCTGCCGCGATTCGTGGAGTGACTGGCGGTGCGATTCGATCTCGACGATGTCATCGTGGCTCCTGCCACCGCCTCGGGACCCGGCATTCGCTCCATCGTGCGACTTTCGGGCAAGCGAGCCTTGGAAGTTGCACGAGAAGTCTTCGAGCCACTCAATCCCGCCTGTTGGCCACCGAGTCATGCGGCGCTGGTTAGCGGCACGCTTCGTCCAGCTCCAACCCACGATACCGAATCGTTTGAGCTGGACGAGGGCGGTGCTCTCGAGGACGGCCGACCGATCGATTTGTTCGTGTGGCCATCCGACCGCAGCTTCACTCGTGAGCCGGTTGTTGAGTTTCATTGGCGAGCCGGGCCAAGGCGAGTCGAGCGGCTCATCGCTTCTTGCGTGGCGGCGGGCGCGCGGCCCGCGGAGCGAGGCGAGTTCACCCTGCGGGCGTTTCTAGCCGGTCGCATCGATCTGACTCGCGCGGAAGCGGTGTTGGGTGTCATCGACGCGCGCAACGCCAACGAACTGCGAACGGGACTCGATCAACTGGCGGGAGGACTGTACCGGCCGCTGCAAGCGCTGAGGGAAACGCTGCTGGGAGTCTTGGCTGATCTCGAGGCGGGGCTGGACTTCGTGGATGAGGACATCGAGTTCGTTTCGAGCGACGAGGTCTTGCGTGCGGTGCAAGCCGCGCAAGTACAAGTTCGCGAGTTGATCGATCGGTTCCACGGACGGCGCCGCTCGGGACTCGTGCCCCGAGTCGCGCTCGTGGGGCCTCCCAATGCCGGGAAGAGCACGCTGTTCAACGCGCTGGTGAATCAGGATTGGGCCTTGGTATCGGACCAGCGTGGGACGACCCGCGACCACCTCGAGGCGGAGTGGGAGTGCGGGGGTCAAGCGTGCGTGCTGATCGATACCGCGGGGCTGGGCGCGCTGATCTCGGAGTCAGCGGTCGAATCGCCGATCAGCGAACAGTCTCATCGGCCTCCGTTGGATACCGTCGCCAGCGCAGCGCATTGGACATTGGATGCCGTGGATGCGGCCGCTCAGCAACGGAGTTTGCTGGCGATCGCCAATTGCGATTTAGTGATTCTTTGTTTGCCCGCCGAAACTTGGACGACGCTCGACCCTCTGATGTTGAATCGATTCCGCGAGACCCTCGCGTTGCCAAGTGAGCGACTGATCTTGCTGGCAACCAAGGTCGATGAAGGAGTGCCAATTTCCGCTCCACCTGGTTCGACGGAGGGGGCGGCTTCATCCTTGCCGGCGTCGATTGGTGCTGTTTCCGCCGCGACCGGGCAAGGGCTCGAGGAATTGCGTCAGCGGATAGCGGCGGAGTTGGCGACTGTTTTGCAGGCGGGGGGAGCGGTTGACGGAACGGCTCAAAGGTGTCATTCGGCCCTTAGCGCGGCTGATGAATTCTTGGATGAGGCATCCGAGGCGGTTCGCGGCCTTTGGGGGGATGAAATTGTCGCGGCCAACCTGCGATTGGCCCTCAATGAGCTCGGCTCGGTTACCGGGGAGATCGCGACCGACGATTTATTGGACCGTGTCTTCGCGCGGTTTTGCATCGGCAAATGATTGCTTGAGCGAGTGCCAGCAGTTATCGTGTGCGGGTTGATATCAACCCTTTCCAGAAGCCTTGGGGGAATTCGCTCGCCAAAGAGCGGGCTTCACCGATGGCTTCGGTTCGGTGCATGCGTTTTCCCTTCCTTGGCTTGCTTGTGCGAACGAAGGAGACGGGTGAGGCGTAGATAGGCAGGGTCAGGGTGTGACCGTTGGCGGCTCGAACGGTATCGAGCTCTCAAGCGATCACGAGCGGAGCGGAATCGCGCGTCCGTTCCGACTCCCGGTCACTGTCGATACCGAGCTTCCAGATTCGCTTTCTTCGCGAAGGAGTGTTCTCCCCATGGTTCAATCTTCTAATCGTCGCGATTTCATCAAGACCACGGCCGCCGTCGGCGTGGGCTTCTGGGCCGCCGGTGGCGTATCCGCCCGGGCGAGCCGCATGGCGATCGATGAAATCAGCTTTGCCTGTATCGGTATTGGCGGAAAGGGCTCCAGCGACTCGGCCGACGCCAAGGCGAACGGCAACGTGGTCGCGGTTTGCGACATCGACGATCAAACCTTGGCGGGAGCCGCCGAGAAGTTCCCTGGTGCCGCTGTCTATCACGACTTCCGCGCCATGCTCGACGAGATGGGCAAGAACATCGATGCGGTGACGGTCAGTACTCCTGACCACACGCATGCCCCGGCCGCCTTGATGGCGATGCGGATGGGCAAGCATTGCTTCTGCCAGAAGCCCATGACTCACTCGATCTACGAGGCTCGCTTGATGGGCAACTTGGCCCGCGAGAAGCAACTCGTGACGCAGATGGGTAACCAAGGCACGGCGGACAGCACGCTGCGTAAGAGCGCCGCGTTGATTCGCGCCGGTGAGATCGGAGCCGTGAAGGAAGTCCACATCTGGACCAACCGTCCGGTTTGGCCTCAAGGTCTCGAGATGCCGACCGACAACCCGCCCGTGCCCGAGCACGTTAAGTGGGATCTCTGGCTCGGCCCGGCGAAGGAGCGTCCGTACAACGCCATCTACCATCCGTTCAAGTGGCGTGGTTGGTGGGATTTCGGCACCGGTGCTCTCGGCGACATGGCTTGCCACACGCTGAACATGTCGTTCATGGCCTTGGATCTCAAGGATCCGACTTCGGTTCAAGCCACGACCGATGGTCACAACAAGCAGACCTATCCGAAGTGGTCGCAGATCGTGTACGAGTTCCCGGCCCTGGGAGATCGCGGCGCGGTCACCATGCACTGGTATGACGGTGGCAAGCTGCCTCCCGAGGCGATCCTGGCGGGCTGCCCGCGCGATGGAAACGGCAACCTGTTCAGCTCCGGTGCCTTGGTCATCGGCGAGAACGGCAACCTCTTCTCGCCGGGTGACTACGGCGGCGACAGCACCAACACCGGTGTCGTGCGTGACGGTCAGTTCATTCCGCAAAGCGAAATTCGCAACCGCGATGCTCGCTTCACCCGCTCGCCGGGTCACTTCGTGGAATTCGCCAACGCGATCAAGGGTGAAGGCGAAGCCGTTTCGAACTTCCCGAACTACGCGACTCCGCTCTCCGAGACGGTGTTGCTCGGCAACTTGGCCGTGTGGGTCGCCGCTGGCGAAGGCCCGGGTCACGAGACCGTGGGTGACGCGGTGCAATGGAATGCCGAGACGCTCGAGGCCGCTGGCGCCAACGAGGAAGTCAAGCGGATCATCAAGCCGGTGTACCGCGACGGTTACACCCTCGATGCCTAGTCGATCGGGTTCGACCCAGTCGAACGAGACCCGCGATAAGGTCTCGTGAAGTTCCAACCATGACGGGCCTCGGTGATCTTGCCGAGGCCCGTCTTTTATTTCACAGTCAGCACATGACCGGTAAGGCGATGACAGCCCGGGCCGTGATCGGATTGATCGATTGGGGTATCGAGGAAAGTGAGTGGATGAAATGAACAGCCAAGCCAGCGGATCGGCGGCGATCCTTCATCAGCTGATGGCCGTTATCGAGGATCGTCGCGATCATCCTCCTGAAAAGTCGTACACGACCAAGCTTTTCCAAGGTGGCATTCCCAAAATCGCGGAGAAGATTCTCGAGGAAAGTCACGAGGTGATCGAGGCGGCTGGCGAGCCCGGTGAAGAGGGGCGAGTTCACACGATCAAGGAAGCGGCGGATGTGACGTTCCATCTCATGGTGTTGCTCGGCCTGCGCGGCGTGCACTGGCGTGAGGTGGAAGAGGAGCTTGGCCGAAGGTTTGGCGTTTCTGGGATCGACGAAAAGGCGTCTCGTCCGGGTGCCGCGAAGTCCGAGTGACTGGGGCGGTCCGGGACCGGCCGGGAGACGCCGTGCTCGGCCCAGGCTCAGGTGAAGCGGCCCCCGGCACGAGACACTTTCCCAGTGTCGGCGATGATCAGCGGCGAGATACGCCGCGAGACTGGCCCCTTTCGACAGCTCGGGTATCCGATCAGAATAGGACTGCGCCGGGGCTGGGCTTCATCGAGTTGCCCACCTGAAGGTACTCCATATTGATCGAGAAGGTCTCCCGACGACTGGGTTGAAAGAGACGTGCCTTCGCGGAGCGAAAGCCGACACTCTTGCGGCTCCGTTCTTGGCTCCACCGTTTGCCCGATCGCCGGCGTGCGACATCGTCGGCTTTCGCTCCGCGAATGCAGGTTACGCGTACCGACTCAAAACTTGACAACTAATACAGTCGCCCCGTCGTGGGAACGGTTGGTCCTGGGGCGTTACCGTTCCCGACTTGGGCTTCTTTCCAATGCACCCACTCGTGGGCCGCGTTCGACTCTAAACGAAGATTGGTGGCATGACTCCATTTCGAATTGGGATTCCGAGCAAGGGGCGTTTATCGGAACTCGCCGAGCAATTGTTGTCGGATGCCGGGCTCAGCTTTCGCCGACAGAATCGCAGCCTCTTCGCCAAGGTGAAGGAACTCCCGGTCGACGTGACCTTCCTGCGAACCGAGGACATTCCCGTGTTGTGCGCCGAGGGGGCGATCGACATGGGGATCACCGGTAGCGACTTGTTGGCCGAGGCCGAGGTCGATCTGAAGCTTCGGCTCCCGCTGGGAGTCGGCCGTTGTCGCTTGAGTGTCTGCGTGCCCGACGAAGGTCCAATCCAGGCGATCAAGGATCTCCACGGCAAGCGAATCGCCACCAGCTTTCCCAACGTGACTCGCCAGTTCCTCTCGGAGCATGGCATCGAGGCTCATCTCGTTTTGTTGACTGGTAGCGTCGAGGTCATGATCGCGCTGGGAGTCGCTGATGCGATCGTCGATTTGGTCGAGACGGGCAGCACGCTCGCGGCCAACCGACTCAAGGTGCTCACGGATATTGGGCAGTATGAAACGGTGCTGGTTCAGAACGACCACACCGAGTCGACCGAGCTATGTGATCGGATCGTGAAGCGTATCGAGGGTGTCGTGATCGCTCGAGCGTTTTCGTTGCTCGAGTACAACGTGCCGCGCGATCGGTTGGCCGAGGCCGAGGCGCTCACGCCCGGATTCAACTCACCCACCGTCAATCCGCTCGAGGATGCCACGCTCTGTGCCGTGCGAGCCATGGTCCGTAAGAACGACGTGATCGACGTGATGGAGAAACTCGATCAGCTTGGGGCCACCGCCATTCTCGAGACGAAGATCTCGAACTGCCGTCTGTAGATACGAGCGGGAGTATTTTACTCCAAGGTCGTACAGCTTCGCCGTCCGAGTACTCGCGTCCGGGGGAAACAAATTGAACGAGATGTCGCTGGAGGAACTTGCGAGTTATCTTCACCTGACTCCGGCTCAAGTCATGAAACTGGCGAGTCGGGACAAGATTCCGGGGCGCAAGGTGGGTGGCGAATGGCGATTCAACGAGTCGGAGATCCACCACTGGCTCGAACAACAAATCGGAGTGGCGGACGAGCAAGCGCTCGAGCGCGTGGAGAACGTACTGCAACAGCGTCAGCGGAAGGATACCGGGACGAGCGATATCATCAAGGTCGCCGATTTGATTCCCGTCGATTGCGTCAAGCTTCCTTTGACATCGCGTAGCAAGACGGCTCTTGTCCGCGAATTGTGCGACCATTTGATGAATGCCGGTTGGTTGTGGGACCCTGAGGAGATGTGTGACGCTATCCTGCAGCGCGAGGAATTGCATCCCACCGCGCTCGACAACGGAGTCGCCTTGTTGCACCCTCGGCGGCCCCTGCCCGGTATTCTCCCCGACCGATTGATCGGTCTGGGAATGACTCGGCACGGCGTTCCCTTCGGCGGTCCGCGTGGGGCCCTGACCGATGTCTTCTTTCTGTTGGCCTCGACCGACGATGCGACTCATTTAAGAACTCTCGCGCGCCTGAGCCGCTTGCTCGCGCTGCCTGATTTCGTCCCTCGCCTGCGCGCCAGCGAAACCTCCGCGGAAGCGGTTCAGGTCGTGGCCGATTACGATGCGATGATCGACGGTTAGTCGGCCTTCGTGATTCGCAGTCGTCTTGGCGACGGACCAAGGGCCCGACGGGCTGTCGAGCATGTTTCGCGTCATTGAGGATGGTTCGATGAACACGGCGAAGTGGTGGGTTGTTGGCGATATCGCCGGCGACGAGTTTCGCTGGGGCCCGCTTGAAGCGATGCGATCGACGGTTGGACGAGTCACGTGGGACGAGGCCCGCCGGGCCGATGCGGATTGGCTAAGCGAGGTCGCGACAACCGAGAATGTCGGCGGTGTCGTATTCTGGACGCCTCGTCCCGGCTTGCTCGATCAACGAATCGTGGAGGCCTGGAACGTGGCGGCTCCGTTGGCTCGATGCATTCAAGTGGTCGGGCCTTGGTGTGACGGCGAAATGCGAACCGGCTTTCCCGTCGATGGAATGGAGCGCGTGCGGTGGACCGAGTGGCGGCAGCTCAACGCCGATTGGTTGGCGCCTCGGAATTGGCGCCCCAGAACCTGGAACTCGGTCGAACAATGGTTGAGCGAATCGATTCGCCGAGCAAGGACCCGCAAGCTTTCCCTGGCAACGGCACCGCGCCCTTCGGCTTCCGAACCCTCGGCGTGGATCGTCATCGAGGCGCAGGATCGAGAGACTTTCGAGGCGTTGTCGGCGTTGGTGGGCGAGGTTGGTCTGGAAGCCTGCTGGGTCCGTGGCGAGTCGGTGTGGCACGAGTCCGATTCCGGCTTCTCATTCGAACGAGTCGTTGGCTGGATCCGTGACGAAGCGGGGTGCGGTCCAGCGGGAGTCACCGACGCCGCGATAGCCGCGCTTACTTCCGAGCGATTGCGATTGGTGAATTACCCTCGTGTCGAGGATCTGAACGGTCCACCCGACGACCCATCCGTGGAATCCTTGCAACGCATGGTCAACGAGACGGTTCTGGGCAAACCCTTCTCCATTGATCGCGTACTCGACTGGCTCAAGCGTTGCGCTGACTCGAGGGTGACGGAGTAAGGGGACTCACCGCCTGGAGTGTTGCGCCTTCAAGGATGGGGCTAACCGGAAGTGCTCGTGGCGTCTCGAGTTGTTGGTCTTTATCAGAGATCGAAGAATCCCTCGCTCACGCTTCGGGTTTCCTTTGGTTTTGCCACGCTTTTGATTTGTCGACTGAGGCGAGGCGTGAGGGACGCGGCATCGCTACTCACCGCGTACGGTCTTCGAGCGATGCGGCCTGGGCTCGAGCGCGCGGCCATTCGCATTTGACGATCGCTTGGACGAGTCGATCGTATTGCTCCTGGTGGGACCCATCGGGATCCGCTCGCCGCGCCTCGTAAAGCAAGTAGCCGAGACGGATGTCGTCGGCGGTTGCCTCGGTGTAATCGGGATCCCACGTCTTGCGTCGCCGTTGGATCTCCTCGAGGTCTCGATAACCAAATTCGTGGCTCGGTTCGATCTCGGTACCCTCGCCCCAATCATTCCAGGTCGCGATCTGCACGATACGAGGTCTGCTGGCGAGGGCACGAGCCAGCGTGGCTCGGAACGTCCTGCCATCGTCATCGTGAATCGTCCCCCAACTGTCGTGCAGTCCCGCTTGTTCGTAGATGTCGACGAACCTCGGAAACGCGACGGGAATGGCGAGGCTCCATGCGCGACTCTCGGATTCAAAACGCTTGACGGCATCGAGTCCTTCCGCGGGGAGCGGCCAATCATACGCGCCGCTCGCCGTCTCGCGTCGGCGGTGCAGACTCACATAGTGCAACGGGAGATCGATCCCTTTGAGGCACTCGGTCCACTGCGAATTCGATAGGCCGTTTTGTCCAAAGGAAAGCAGGATCGGTCGGTCATCGAGGCGAACATAACCACGGAGCGGAAACCAATGTTCGGCCACCCAACGAATGTCGTCTTGGGCTCGCGCGACGGTTTGGTCTTCCAACAGCAATCCGGCTTCGACCTGCGCGCCGAGGATTTGATCCTCGTAACAGATGATGAACTTCATGTCCAAAGCCTCGGCCCGCTCGATCACGAGCGATGTGGCGCGATGCAACTGGGCGTAATCTCGAAACTCCTCGCGGCCGTACCAGTCAATGATGACTCCGTCGATCCCCGCGGCCTTCATCGTGAGTAAGTGGTAGTCGACGACGATCGGGTCGGTGGAATCATAGGGACCGATCAGAGGGTAGTGATGGGAAGCAATCTCCCGGCGTCCCTCGGTCACCCGAGTCGGGTCGAAGTGGTTCATTGTCCAATGCCAACCCCACCGTCCCGCGCCCTCGTCGGCCGAGTACCACGGCATGTAATGAGCCATGATCAGCGGCGGCTCGTCCCGCGATTCCTGGGCCGCCAAGCGGTTTGAGGCGCCCGGCAAGAGGGAAAAAAGCCAAACCGACGACAACATCACAATGCGAAGCGAATTCATGGCGGATCACGGTGTTCGAGAGTGAGGTCGGCCCAGGCTGAGCCGTGAGGCGGCTCATGCATCTTAGCGCGCGACGCACAAGCAAACCAGCGCGCGGCACGGCCGAAGTGGATCGTGGAATGCGGAGAATCCTCCAAGCACGCAGCGAAGTTTCAGTCATTGGCCACGAATAGAGAAGCGATTCGCGAAGTCAGGGTCAAATTGGCCGCGATGTGACTTGAGCGACTTGCGGCCGTTAGCCATCGGCACGAGCGGTTGGAGTTCGGCGATGTCTCCCACCCGATGATTCGTGTCGAAGGTCTCCGGCCGCGGCTCCCCCGCGAGGGCGGACTCGAATTCGTTTCGTCTGACAACGACACTCTAGGTACTTATGATGGATCGTTCCCGATCAACGGCTTTTGGTTTCTCGAGGTAGCTCGTGCGCCCCCCTTCTCCCGTAAATGACTCGACCTCCACCGGCCTGCTCGATGCGGCGCGGGCGGCGGACCCAGTGGCTTGGGAACGCTTGGTCGACCTTTACGGAAGGCTGGTGCTCTACTGGTGTCGCCGAGCCGGATTGGAAGAGGCCGATCGAGCCGACGTTTTTCAAGATGTGTTTCGGACGGTCTATTGCCAGTTGCATCAGTTCCAGAAGAATCGGCCCCAGGACTCGTTCCGAGCATGGTTGCGCACCGTCACGCGGCACAAGATCATTGACCACCTGCGCTCTCAAACTCGCCACGCCATGGCTCATGGCGGTTCCGAGGCGTTAACGCGTTTGCAGTCGGTCGAGGACCCCTTAGCCGAGACCGACGCCCTGCCCGCCCAGTCGGTCGAGGAACGCGAGTTGCTTTTGCGGCACGCGCTCGAAATGGTACGGGCCGAATTCGAGCCACGCACTTGGCAGGCGTTCTGGCGCACGCCCGCCGACGGCATCGCGACTCATGTGGTCGCCGAGGAACTCGGCATGAGTTTGGTGGCGGTGCGTAAGGCAAAGTCACGCGTCTTCCAACGCTTGCGTCTCTGCTTCGTCGATGCCGAGGACCTCGAGTCGCTATGGGAAAGCGGCGGCTAGAACGGTTGACGTCGCGATGACTACTGCCCGCCAACGACTCCAAAATCGATCGTCGACCCCTCGGGTTTGATGAACTCACCCAACGCTTCGCCCACGCAGGCATCTCGCGAGATACCGATCGTGACTTGGTGCCGTCCCGGTTCTAGCGTGAATGTCTGATCGGCTCCGGTCCATGGTTGATCGTCGACGTACAACGTGGCGGCCGCCGGGCCTTGCCAAGAGAAACGGATCTCGCCACCGACAACGACTTCGATCTCAGCCTTGAGAAACAGCGTGTTGTCTTCCGTTGTGTCGGCGACTTCGGCCAAGGGCAATGCTCCGGCCACCTTGGCGTACACGCTTTGCCAATCGTCGATACTGGAAAGCGCCGCCGATCGCATTCCATTGGGGGGCGTCGCGACGGCCAGCGTGAGCCCAAGTCGCTTGGCTCCCGAAACCTTCCAGCGCTGTACGGTTTGTCTGCTGCGCACGACATAGGGCCCCGGCTTCCCGAGCTGGGAAAGGAAGGCGATCAGGTCATGGAACTCCTGATCGGTCATCAACACCTTAAGCCCGTTGGGCATCAACGAGCCCCCTTCGACGCTCTGGTCGATATCCTCTTGCGGGATGACATGAGTCTTGCCTTCCGCGTCTCGCAGCACGAAGGTCTCGTCATCCTCGGTCACTCGGACTCCAGAAATGACCAAGCCATCGAGGGTCATGATCTTGTGAACCTGATAGACCTCCTTGACGTCCTGGGCGGGATTGATGATGGCATGAATCAGGTAGTCCGGTGGCGAGCTCACGCCCACGGGACTGAGATCCGGACCAATCTGCCCTCCGGCTCCACTGAGAGCGTGGCAATTGAAGCAATTGAGATCGGCCCGCCGAAACACGTCCTCACCGCGAGCCGGATCGCCTTCGGTCATGACCATTTGAACTTCGCTGGCCATCCGTTCGGCCGTCCAGGGTTCGTTCTCGGCCTCGAGTCCGGCCTTCTCGGTCAGCAGATTCAACAATGACTCATCGCTCCGACCCGCCGCGTAGATCGTGCGGAGCAGAAGCCGCGCTTGATCCTGAGTCACTTCGTTTTGACTCAACATCGAGGCAAGCTGCTCGGCTCCGCCTTGACGATTGAGAAACGCGCGGACGACCGGGGCGATGTCCGCACTGGGGTCGGCCGCGAGTATCCAAGCCACGGCCGCTTCCTGAGCCTCGATATCCGACGTGCTCGCCAACGCGCCCGCCGCCAACGACGCGATTCTGGAAGCTCGGTTGACCATTTCCGATTGAAGCGCGGCAACGCACGGCGCCGATCCATTCGCGGCCAAGGCCAGGTAAATCGCCTCGGCTTGCCGCTCGTTCAATTCACTCGATCGAGACGCCTCGATCAATGGTTCACCGAACGCGGGATCCTTCCACCTCGTGGCCAATCGCAAGGCCGCCAACTGCACCACCGCGTCCGAATCCACCAGAAGTGGAGTCAAGACTTGGGGTTCGACCGCCGGCAAGACGCCTCGAGCGGTCGCCGCGTCGGCCAACGCACTCATCGTCGTCGCCCGGACCTCGGCGGGAAACCCATCGGCCGAGGCGCATTGCTCAAGCAAGAATCCCAGATCCTCCGCCGACCCGCGTTTGCTAACCGCGTCGATCACGTTCCCCATTCGCTCCGCGGGCAAGCGCCCGCTGCGCAGAAGTCGCATCAAGGCATCGGCGTTTTGCGCCTTGGCCGCATGGATCGAAATCAACATCAAACAGGCGGTGAACAGCGCGGTAAGGGCGCCGCGTCGGATCGTGGGCATCCTGGATTCTCTAAAACAAAAGGCAAAGGACAAACCGGTCTCGCTAGATAAGGCCGGTTCTCGGGCCCGGAATCTCGTGCTGACGGGAAGCACAATTCGTACCCCGCGACGAGGACTCCGCTGCCTCGCTTCGATCCACTCGGGAACGGATTCGTTTTCTGCTCGAGCCATCCGTGCGGCGCCAAGAAGATTGACCTACTTGGCGCCGCGAACCGCGATGGTCGCTCGACAACACAGAGCCGACTATTGGTTGGCCTTGTGTTGCAGCGTCTTGAGCGTCTCATCCAACGTGTAGTTGAGATAGTCGTCCATGTCGTAGATCAGGACTTCGGTCACCATCTCTTCCGCATCGGTGCCACTCAAGAAGCTGGCGGCACGCACGGCTTCCAAGCGGACACGCGGATGATCGTCGTTGACCTGGACACGCAAGAGTTCCAGCGTATCGTCGAACCGATCGCGCCAGTAGCACAAGACACGAGTCGCGGCGGCACGGACTCGATAGTCGTCGTGACGCAAACAAGCTTCCAACAGGTTGCGATCGACTTGATCGTGGCACTGGCGGAGCCAGAGGGCCTCGAGCAACGCGTGCGTGGTTCCCTCATCCGACTCGTCCAACGAACTCACCCACTGGTCGAGCGCGGCCATTACGTCCGCCGTATCGCGTTGAGTCAACTCACGACGGGCTCGGTAGCGTACGCGGTACTCGTAATCCTTGAGCGTTTCGAGCAATTCCTCGTTCGACGCTTGAGACAGATCCGTGACCTCGCGGAGCGGATTGTCTTGATACCAGACTCGCCAAATGCGTCCGTGGTTCTTGTCGCGCTTGGGATCACGCAAGTTGTGTTGCATGTGGCCGACGAGCGGGTTGAACCAGTCGCAGATGAACAAGCTGCCATCGGCGCCAAACTGCAGGTCGACAGGTCGGAAGTTGGTGTCCTCGCTGCGAAGTAGAGGCTCGACCGGATCGGCTCCAAAGCCCGACCCTTCGTCGTGCATCTTGTATTGCAACACACCGTGGAAGCCGATGCAGTTGTTGAGCAAGTAGTTGCCTTGCGCCTCGGCCGGGAAATTGTGGCTCGAGACAAACTCACATCCGCACGTCGGTCGCCACTGCTTCACCAGGAACTGCTTGAGCCCGGCGTGCTTGTGGGGATACACCACATCGCCCGAGAAAGCGGTGCCGAAGTAGTTGGCTCCACCCGACGCGTCGGCGACGAAGTTTTGACCCCAGTCGTCGAACGTGTGTCCCCATGGATTGGCGAAACCGTACGACACGAAGATCTCGAATCGCCAGGTGCGCGGTTCAAACCGGAACACCGAGGCGTTCTTGACTCGTTGAGGACCGTAAGGAGTCTCGACTTGCGTGTGATGGAAGGTGCCTTCCTGGAAGTACAGTTCGCCACTCGGTCCCCAAGTAAAGGCGCTGATCGAGTGGTGCGAGTCGGCCGAGTCGAAACCGTGCAGCACGATCTCGCGCACATCGGCCACGTCATCGCCATCGGTGTCCTTCAGGAACATCAAGTTGGGCTGCTGAGCGACGAAGCAGCCGCCGTAACCGAGTTCGATGCCCGTGGGCAGGTGCAAGCCTTCGGCGAAGACCGTTTGCTTATCGGCCTTACCGTCCCCATCCGTATCCTCGAGGATCAAGATCTTGTCGTTGACCGGCTCGCCTGGCAGGTACATCGGGTACGACGGCATGGTGCAGACCCACACGCGTCCCCGCGCGTCGATCGCGAATTGAACCGGGTTCTTCAGATCCGGAAAGTCGACTTCCGACGCAAAGCAATCCACCGTGTATCCATCGGGAAGATGGAACGAGTTGAGTTGCTGCTCGGGGGACGAAATCACGACTTCCGCCTCGACGTTGGTCGGGATCTCGACAAATTCGCCGGTTTGCGAATCGTCGATCTCGGCCGGAAGCGACTCACCCTTGGCGGCCGCCCAGACGCGCCGATCTCGCACGCCGATCATGTTGCGCAGCTTCGCGAACTCGGCGGGGAAGTTGACGACTCCGAACGGTTCCTTTCGACCACCGTAAATGTAGAAGCCGTTCACGGCTCGATAGTCGTACCAAAACTGGAGGTTCTTTTCCGAAACCTCACCGCGCACGGCCTCGTAATCGACTTGGCAATCGAAATCGCCAAAGAGTGCTTCATCCAAGATCGCGGCGATCTTCGCGTCGCCCGCTTCGGTTTGATGAATGCCATTGAGCGTCCAAGGCTCGGCATCGCTCTCCATGGCGGCCAAGGTGGGATGGAACAAATCGACGAAATGGCATCCCTTGGCCTCGGCCACCTTTTGCATCGCGGCGGTGTAGATCTCGAGGTTGGCGTTGGTCGCCGAGCCATCGGGGATGTGGACATTCCCAAGATTCTCGTGAGCCATGGGAGCGATCAACACGATCTTCATCTCGCGACCATCCGCGGTCTTGATCGCATTGGTCTCATCGATCCAGCGATTCAAGTTGGTCTCGAATTCGCCAAGCTTCGCCTCGCCACCGAACGATTCATTGAAGCCCCAGAAAGCCAGGACCACGGTGGCTCCATGCTCTTGCAAGCTATGGCCGTGATCTTGAAACGCTTGGGAACGTGGCCGCAATGCGACTTCGTCGGCCGACCATGCCAAGTCGCGCACATACAACTCAAGCTCCGGATGTCGGATCTGCATCCGCGTCTCGAAGTGATTGAATTGCTGCATTCGTTCGGGCATCGTGCCGCCGACGATGATCACATGGTCCCCTTGTCGCAGCTCGAGTTCCTCGGCCGACAAGGGACTCGTCACCATCGAAAGCAGGACCAGTCCAGTTAGGCAGCATGCGGCCGATCGCCGCAGTCGAGCTAGTTGACTCGACAACAAGGAAAGCGGGAATGAAGCCATGGTCTGCGAATACGCTCCTTTCAAGCCACGAATCAAAGCGGTCGGAAGTTGCTCAATGACAACCATGTCGACGTGATCGTGGAGTCCAACGACGGGTGGAGTACAAAAAGTGTTTTGGAGGGTAGGCGGGGAGCCGTCAAACGGCTCGTGAGGATTCGGTTCACGATCGCCGCCGAGTGTTACGGACAGCGCTTCGACGAGGGTCGCTTCGATCAAAATCGTCGAATCGCTTCGATCAAAGCATCCGTGGCCGCCCGCGTGAGTTCCCTCGCGTTGTCGCGACAAGGAAACGGACATCGGGGGCGGAGCACATGATCGACTTCGACCGGTATCAGCGGTGATGAAGGAACCACCCACATTCTAACCGACGGCCCCTGAGGCCGCGAGCAACCGAACCGGATTGGCCTCGCGAATTGGAATCGGCCCCACACCGTCGCGGCAGGCGGCGCCCGTCAAGGACCGGCCGCCCACCAGGCCAATCGCCGAAGGCCCGCGGTTAGAACTGAGCCGGTTGCTGCTGAGTCATACAGTGGATCGAGCCAAGACCCACGACCAGGTTCCGGGCTGGTGAACCGATCACCTGTCGTTTCGGGAAAAGATCCTTGAGGAGTCCCAGCGCGTAATCGTCACGAGGATCATCGAATTGCGGGACCAGTACCAACGAGTTGGCGATGTAGAAATTCGCATAGCTGGCCGGCAAGCGGACTCCAAACAACTCCACCGGACCCGGCATCGGAAGTTCGATCAATTCGAGCCCCGCTTGTTCACGTTCGTTCCAGGCATGGAGCTCATTCCAATTGCCTTGGAGCGGCGCGTGATTGGGATCGTCGGTCTCTTGTTGCACCGCCACCAATACGCGGTGGCGATCCACGAAACGCGCTATCTGGTCGATGTGTCCATCGGTGTCGTCGCCGATGATGGGATCGCCAGGGAGCCAAGCGATCCGATCGACTCCGAGCAGGCTCCGGAAGATCGACTCGAATTCCTCCGCGGTGATGCCGGGATTGCGAATCGGGTCGAGGGCACACGACCGCGTGGTCAGCAGGAGTCCCTCGCCATTGGTCTCGATCGCGCCCCCTTCGAACACCTTGTCGGATCGCACGAGTCCGCAGCCGAGGTGTTTGGCGATCAGGCTTCCGGCGGCCTGATCGTTGTCGAACGGCGGGTACTTGCCTCCCCACGCATTAAAGATCCAGTTGATGGCGACAAGCCGCTGGTCTTCATCCAACACGAACGTGGGTGCATGGTCTCGAGCCCAAGCGTCGTTGGTCGGGATGTCGACCAGTTCAATGTTCGGGTGATCTCCCAACGCACGCTCCGCCGTTTCCCGGGCGTCACCGCCAGCGAGCACATGGACCTTTTCGAAATCCGCGATCGTGCGGACGAACGTCGCGTGCTCCGACTGGGAAAGCGCCAGGTTGTTCGGCCATGTCTCGGCATTACGAGGCCACGAAACCCACGTGGCGTCGTGAGGAGAAAACTCCGCCGGCCAGCGAAGTCCGCGATAGGGAACCGCGAGGTCATGCATATTGCAGGGCTTTCCAACTAACGGAAGCAAACGCGACGCGTGGAACGGTTTGGGCACCGTCACGAATTCCAGAACGCCACATCCCATGGTCGAGCCAAGAGAACAAGGGTTGCGGCAACGTCAATCGATGAATCGTTTCACGATGTCCCCATAGGCATCGATGCGTCGATCCCTGAGGAAGGGCCAATGAGTTCGAGCAAACTCGATTTCATCGAGATCGCAATCGACCAACAAAGTCGATTCCCGCGCGTCGTCGGCCTCGGCCAACATCCGACCCGTCGGATTCGCGACGAACGAATGGCCCCAGAACTCGATCGAGTCTTCCACGCCCACACGATTAGGCGCGATGACAAAGACGCCGTTGGCGATCGCATGGGACCGCATCATCGTTTGCCACGCCGAGACTTGAGTCTCGCCATACTCTTGTTTGTCTTCCGCCAGCCAGCCAATCGCGGTGGGATAGATCAAGAACTGGGCTCCACGCAGCGCCGTGAGCCGCGCGGCTTCGGGATACCACTGGTCCCAGCAAATGCAAACGCCCACCTTGCCAACGCTGGTGTCGAATGCCTGGAAGCCAAGATCGCCCGGAGTGAAAAAGAACTTCTCGTAGTAGTGCGGGTCATCGGGAATGTGCATCTTCCGATACACGCCCGCAGTCGAGCCGTCTCTCTCGAAGATCACGGCCGTGTTATGAAACAGACCAGGAGCCCGACGTTCGAACAGGCTACTGACCAGCACGATGCCCAGCTCCTTGGCGAGAGCCGCGAGCCGCTCGGAAATTGGCCCCGGAATGCTCTCCGCTAAATCGAACTGGGTGTGGTCCTCGCTCTGGCAAAAATACCGGCTGGCGAAAAGCTCTTGTAGGCAAACGAGCCGAGCACCCTCTTGGGCCGCCTCGCGGATTTTTTCCACGGTCCGATCGACATTTTCGGAGACATTCGTCGAGGCGGTGCTTTGGATGGCAGCGACTCGAACGCGGGAACCGGACTCGGAGGAACGTGTTCTTGAGGACGACATGCCGACTGACCTATGCGTGGAACGGAAAGAAGTCCAAAGTCCCCTGCGGCTCTTCGCTGACCGGTCGACAAGCGGTGCTCGATCCCCGACGATCAATGCGAAAGGCAGTCCCAGGACCTCGAAGATCGTAGCGGATCGACCATGGATGAAAAGAGACCTCGCGGATGGTTCATCGTGGGGACCGACACCTCGGTCGGCAAGACACGATTCGGAGTTCGCCTCGCGGCCGCCCTCACCGAGCGAGGCGACCGGGTCGGAGTCTATAAACCGGTGGAGACGGGTTGGGGAGATGACCCGCGAACCACCGACGCCTTCCAGTTGTGGCGCGCGGCTGGCGAGTCGGGGTCTCTGGATCGGGTCTGCCCCCAGCATTTCGCCGCTCCGCTCGCTCCCTACCTGGCGGCTCGGCAAGAGGGAAGGACGGTCGACGAGCGGCTTCTTATCTCGGGCATGTCGGTTTACTCCGACGCGGTGGATTGGCTGCTGGTGGAGGGAGCCGGAGGCCTTTGTTCCCCGATCACGCCCACGCTGCTGGTCATCGATCTGGCTGTTCGACTCAAGCTCCCCTTGCTCTTGGTCGCTCCCGATCGCTTAGGTGCGATGAATCAAGTCCTCATGGCGCTGGCGGCCGCCGAGCTCCATGGCCCCGACCTGCCGATCGCTGGCGTGGTCCTCAGTCAACCCCATCCGCGCGATCCAGCGGACTCCGAAACGCATGTTGATTTTCTCACGCGGAAAATCGGCGCCCGGATGTTGGGAGTCCTGCCATACGAAGCGGCCTCGCTCGCCCCGGAGATCGTGGATCGGCTCGTGGGCTAGTCGTCGCGGGAACCATTCGATTGCGTGCCCTCGGTGGCGGGCCTGGCCCCACGGCTCGTGATCGACATGCGACACGGCGGTGATTTCTCGCTTGTCTCTCGCCGCCAGCGTTGCGCGGATGTTGCGCTAAGCGGGCCGTCGCGTCAGTAAGATCGAGAAAAGTCGCTTGCGGGCGATTCGCACCTTACTTCGCATCGGGAGCCCACGATATGCCACGCCGTTCCATGCCATTGGCCATGCTTCATGGTGGCCTGCTCGCCCTCGCCGCCCTGCTCTCCGTCAACCGTTCGAGTCACGCCCAGGAGGGAACCATCGAGTTCCGCACCGAACGGGTCATTGTGTTCAAGGATGGCTATTGCCTGTTCGTCAAACAGGGCACCGCCAAGACCGATGCCGAGGGACGAGTCATCTCGGAAGAGGTGCCCGACGAAGCCGTGCTGGGCTCCGTTTGGATTGATGCCTTGGACGTTACCGATGTCGCCGAGGGTGAGGCCGAGAACCCGGCGAAGCTACTTAGCGTGGTCGCCAACCGCGTGAACCTGGAGTCCGAGAAGAAGGAATCCGTTTCGTGCGAGACGTTGAATGATCTGCTCGAGGCGAATCTCGAGGGAGAAGTGACGATCACGACCACGCAAGGTGATCTGATTCAAGGAACGCTCAAGCGACTCGTTGGTAGCGAGACAACGACGGCGGTACCGACGACCGAATCAAGATTCGGTACCGATCCGGACGACCGAGTCATCGAGGCGGCGTTGGCGATCCGACGCATGGCGACCCATGTGATCATCGCGACTCCGCTAGGCGACACCGCCTTGTCCGTATCCGAGATTCGTCGGCTCCAAAGTCCTGCGTTGAAGACCGACGTCGAGCGGACCACGGCCGTCAGGCGAAACACCAAGCAGTGGGCGCTACAATTCGACCGCCCCAACGCGGAAGTCGAAGTTCGCTTGATCTATTTTCGATCCGGGATTCGTTGGATTCCCACCTATCGAGTCGCTCTGACGGATGACACGTCGGAGGCGGTACTCTCGTTGCAGGCCGAGATCCTCAACGAGGCCGAGGATCTCGAGGAGACCGCCATCGATCTCGTGGTGGGCGTGCCTAATTTTCGCTTCCGCAATACACCGAGTCCACTTAGCCTCGAAGCCGAGATGCGACACACGCTCGCGCAAGCGGCGCCGCAGATGTTCAACAATGGATTCGCCAACAACCGGTCCCAAGTCATGCTCTCGCAACGTGGCGGAGAGATGGATCGCGGCGCGATCGTGAACAACGACACGTTGCCCGAGGTACCGGCGGAACTCAACGGAGCGGGGACTCAGGACCTCTACGTGATTCACCTCGATCCACAAGAGATCGCGCGCGGAGCTCGGTCGGTCATTCCCATTTCGCGACAGACCGTTCCTTGCCGACATATCTACTCGTGGAACATTTCGGTCACGAGGGCCGATGTTGAAACCGCTCCGACTCAATCGGGAGCCGCGTCGCCACTCAAGCTGACCACCAACGAGGTTTGGCATTACCTCGAACTCACGAACAACTCGGACGTGCCTTGGACAACGGGGGCCGCGATGATTCTCGAAGGGGCCCAGCCTCTGGCGCAGGAACTGCTGACCTACACGCCACGAGGGGGCAAGGTGCGGGTTCCGGTCACCGTCGCGGTTGACTTGCGCGGGGCTTACGAGGAATCGGAGACCGGTCGCGAGCTACGAGCCTTGAATTGGGATGGCTACGACTATGCGAAGATCGCCAAGCAAGGCGAGATCCTCTTGGCCAATCGCAAGCGAGAGGCGATCGACTTCGAGATCATCTGCCACGTGCCAGGTACGGTGACGGAAGCGGGAGCCGAAGGAGTGGTTCAACTGATGCCATTCAACGGTGCGGATTGGGAAAACTACCGCGGAAGCGTGGCGATCAACCAACACTCCGTGGTTCGATGGCAAGGGACGATTGAGCCAGGCGAGGAATTCGAAGCCAAGGTCGATTCCTACTACTACGCTCGCCATTAGCCCAAAGGCCAGCGCGGCGCCGCGGTTCGTTGCATGAATCGCGGCGCCGTCCGTTGGCTCCATTCCACGATCGCCAGCGCGTGACCTTCTTCGTCGGTGCGATGGATCGGGCCCGACGAATTGCATCCAGTGAATGAGTCGCGCCGGATGATTCGCGCCGCGGGCCTAAAGGTCGATCTCAAGCTCATAAAAGCGGCGGGCATTGTCGCGGAATAAACCGCGCTGATACTCTTCTCCTCGCCCCGCCGTGATCGCCTCGAGGGCTTCGACCCATTCGGCGAGACTCGCGCCGTTCAAGCAGACCGGCCAATCGCTCGCGAAGACCACACGCCGCGGACCGAAACAGTCGAGACAATGATCGACGATCGGCGCGAGCTGCTCGGCGGTCCAGGCGGACGGTTGGACCCGCGCGATGATGCCGCTGATCTTGCAAATGACGTGGTCGAGCGATGCGAGACGCTCGATGTCTCGGCGCCATTGGTCCGCGTCATGTCCCGGCTCACGCCACGCCTTACCAGCGGGCACGAACGCGGCGACGTCGGCATTGCCGCAATGGTCGAGCACGAAACGAGATTCCGGGCAACTCTCGGCCAAGGCGAAAGCGTCCGCCAATTCCTGGGGCCGGACACACAGGTCGAAACGCAAGCCGAGTTCACCCAAGAGTTGGATGCCTCGGCGATACTCGGCCGTTCGGCATGTGCCTGGAGGAGCATCGGCCGTGTGCAGCAAGTGCCTTACTCCCTTGATACAGTCGTGTCGCGCGAACCGTCTTACGTAGGCTTCGAAACCTTCCTCGTAGGGCTGCCCGGCGATCACTCCAGCGAGCGTGCCATTGGATTTGTCCTCGCAGAGCTCAACGACCCATTGAGCCTCGTCGGCTTGCTGGCTCTTGTCCATGCCGACTTCCATGTAGACGGCATGGCGAATCCCCGTTCCCTCGATCGCTTCGGCGTATTGGTCGAGCAGAAAACTCTTGCCCAACAACTCGCTGCCGTCGGTCCAGGGCAAGCGGAACTTAGAGAGGTCCCAGAGGTGCTGATGCGTGTCGATCTTGAAATCGTCCGCCGAGGTTGAGTCGTCCGCGCTCGCATCGATTCCTGGAACCAGGGCGAACGAGGCGGCGGCGAGGCTGGTGAGTCCCAGCCAGTGGCGGCGAGTAAGGGAAGACACTGCGGACGAAGGCGAACGATGCGACATGGTCATCGACTCTCGGCGCGGGGTGTGGGGAGATTACGATCGCTCGGTCAGCCTTTCGGATGCGGCGGGTGGAGTCAATCGACTGGGTCCGACTTACACCGAAAAACACGTCGCATTGTCCGGGCCGAATCGCCGTCTCGCAAGAATTCGCTGACGAGTTTCAGCGGCGAAATACGACGTCGCCAGCCTAACTGTTCCGCTGTCCGACTCTTGCTGTTCTCATCGCCTCGCACGGTTCCATGCGGTCGTTGGGAAGGAAGCAATCACACGATCCGCGCATGAAAAAAGGCACGCGGTCGATGACCGCGTGCCTCGTTCTTAATTCAGCTCGCTGAGGGAAACTCAGTCCCACCACCAGCGGTTGACGTCGACGGCGGCCGGATCCACCGAACCTTGAGCTCGGCTCAGCTCGCCTTGTTGGTCGACTTGGACGCGAGCCGGATCAATGGCTCGGTGAGCTTCGATCTGAACGCCACCACCGATCGGAGTCACCAATTGGTTCCCCTTCAGCACGGCGTTGACCGCGGTCTCGACCTGTTGCGGCTCAACGAGACGCTCGACATTCACGATCGACTCGTCTTGCAGCAAGTCCATGTTCCAACCCGACTGTCCATAGAAGTCTTGTTGTTGGATGTAAGCCGCCGCGATGGCCAAGTCCATGCAGTTTCGCAATTGAGCGAAGACCGGCGAGTTCGTCGCCAAGGCGTCGTACTGCTTGGTGAAGCCTTCGGTGAACGCGATGCTGGCTCGATTGTGACGGCGGCCTTCGGCCACGCGAACACCATCGTTCGTGACTCGCTCGTCCTCGCCAATCAGACGGACGCGGGAACCGACGAGTTCCATCGCATTGCGGTCCTCGCTGACGCGAACGCAGTCGTAATTCGGAGTGAAGTACCAGCGAGCCAAGGCATTGGCGCGGACTTCGGCCGGATTGGCGATCGCCACATAGCTGCGAATCTCCGCGGCCGGACGCTCGAGGCCAATCCCAATGAGCTTCATGCGGTAGTCGGCTTCGACGAGCACCTGAGCGAAGTGGCTCGAACCCGGAACGCCTTGGAGCGTCACGGTTTGCAGTCCGAGGCTTTGCTTGAGGCCGTCGGCGATGCGAGGAGCATCACCCAAGCCACGGAAATTGACGTTCGCCAGGAATTGCTGCATGGCCGCCAAACCCTCTTGGGTCGGGTCGATCGAGCAAGCAATCACGGTCGAGCGAGACTCGCCAGGAGCAAAGGTCCGCAACGCGACGACCAAGTCCTCGAGTTGCAGAGTCGCCTTGCCGGTCTCGATACCCACGGTGCGACCGGTCACGTCCTCGAAGAAACCTTCGGCCGGACCCGCCAAGACGATGTCTTGGGTCTCGGGGTAATAGAAGACGTAGCGGATTTCGGTGAGACCCGCCAACGAGAGCATTTCAGGAGTCAACGGACGTCCCGCCTCGACTCGCTCGCGAATCGCCTCCTCGAGGCGAACCAACGAGACCTTTCGGAGCTCGCTGTGACGCATCGCGTCCCCATCAACTCGACTTCGAGCTTCCGCCATGCGGGTTCGAGTCAAAGTTCCGGTGGGATCCGCCACCGTCAGGGTACGAAGCACACCCTCGGGGCTGATTTCCACACCGGCAGGCTGAACACCGGTGTTCTGAGCCATCGCTGGCATGCTGGTTTGCGTCACGAGCCCGAAAGCCGCCAAGGCAGCCATCAGACCAAGACCGATTCGACGCAAGCTCATAGATGAAGACCTCCAAACAGGACTCGTTTCGCCGCGGAAGCCGCGATGGAGAAGATGCGAGCAGGTAAGCCGAAAAGCCTCGCGAACAGCCACTTCACATGGGCTCTCCGCGAGGACTCCATTCATGGTAATTGGGGGCTCTTGGGTGAGCAAGGAAAACGGGCGGTGGAAGAGGTTTTTGAAGATATGAGAGCCACAGAGGTCCACATGTGACGACCTTCTCTCACCCTCAATCGCCTCTCCTATCCCCCCGTCTTGTCCCGGCTTTGATCCCTTTTCATTCCCCCTGGGGAACGTTCAATAACCCGTTCGCCCTGATCCCGAACGCTTTCCCAGCGGATCTGGCTGGTTCGACGTTTCGTTGGGTGGGAATACGCGTCCACCCTGAGGTAAGTCACAGGGAACGCGGGACCACCGACGGCGAACGGTGCGATGAATAAAAAAGTGAGGCTCCTGGCGGATCGACTCTGGGCCGATCGGCCGATGACTCGCGATTGTGGGGGCAACCACGGACGACCCCAACGCGCCAGGACCTCACGGGCTGGCCCGTCGACAACGATTGCCGACGTTGCGGTTCCCTTAAGGCAAGCGCGATGCCAACCAGGAGAAATCCGACCGAAACGTGCGAAAGCCCGGTATTTCCGCATGCCGGAGTCAAGTTCGAGTCGAATGGCCTCCCGGCGAATCTCGAGCCACTGTTCGATCCATCCCAGCGTAAATCGGCAAGGTGTATCGATTCGCAACAAGCCCATGCGTGGCTCCATAAACCTGCAACGGCGTGCTCCGCTCGACCGCCGTTCCCGCGGGATGACCGAACGATATTGACACTCCTGGGGAGTCCCACTACCGTCCCCCATTCGAATCACCCGAGCTAGTTTCGTCGGCCTGATCGACCGAACGAAAGGCTCGCACGTAAGCCACGTGGGCAAGGATGCCCGGCCCTTTCAAGACCGCCCCGACCCAACCGTCGCGGGCCGATCTCGAGAGGACTTTGAGGGAGATGAGCATGGAAGCGCGTCGGTCCGAGACCAGCCAACCATCATCCGGCCAACCTACCGCTGGGGGCGAACTCGCCACGGCCCACTCGAGCTCCAACCATACGCCCGAGGATTTTGGCCTTTCCGATCGAGCCATCCCACCCGGCGGCTTCTTTTGGTCGCGGCGTGCTTTTCTGTCGCTTGGGGCCGCCTTCTTCGCTGGCTGCAAGTCGTTCTTCGGCAAGGATGACGAAAGCGACGCCGAGCACTTCAAGCAAGAGTATTTCGACGTCTCTCGCCCACGCTTCATCGGTGAGATCGCAGGCGTCTGGGGAACGAACTTCGCCAAGGTCGAAGGCATCTCGCTGGTCACCAATCTGTCGGGAACCGGCTCCTCGCCTCCCGCCGATGACCTCCGCCGACGCCTGCTCAATGAAATGAAGATCCACGACATTCCCGACGCGAATGCCGTGCTCAACGACCCCAATACGTCCCTCGTGATCGTGCGAGGCTTGTTGCCTCCCGGAATCCAAAAAGGAGATACGTATGACGTCGAGGTCTACGTGCCGAGGCGATCGGACACCAAGAGTCTCCATGGCGGCACGCTGCTCTCAACCCGTTTGACCACGGCCGAAGTCGTCGGAGCCGCCGTGCGGACCGGCCACCTGCTGAGCATGGCCAAGGGTTCGATCCTGGTCGACAGTGTCTTCTGGGAAGGTGACGACACGCTCGAGCTCCATGGTCGAGTCCTCGGCGGCGGAGTCGCTCTCCAAAATCGCCCCATCGGGCTCTTCATTCGCGACGATGCGCAGAGCGTCGTGGCGACGGTTCGCATCGCCCGTACGATCAATGAACGATTCGACACCTACTTCGAGGGTGCTCGTACTGGCGTGGCGACGCCCAAGGACAACAAGATCATCGAGCTGATGATTCCCAAGCAATACCAGCACAACATTGGTCGGTACCTGCAAGTCATTCGCCACTTGTCGTTCAATGAAACCGCCGCGATGCGCGGGCCGTTGCTCGAGGAATTGGCTCAGCAGCTTGGTGACCCGCTGTCCGCCGGAACCGCCGCCGCTCGACTCGAGGCGATCGGCCGCGATGCCCAACCAATTCTCTTGCGAGGCCTCTCGCATCCGGACCCGGAGGTTCGATTCCTTTCCGCCGAGGGGCTCGCTTACCAAGGCGTCCGCGAAGCAGCGAGCGTGTTGGGGGAGATCGCCAACAACATTCCCACCTTCCGCTGGCATGCGATCACCGCCCTCGCCAGCATGGATGACGTCGAGGCGGGCGCGGCTCTCGAGCACCTGCTCAATCATCCTGACATCGAGACTCGATACGGCGCGTTCCGAGCCATGCTGGTTCGCTCGCCCTACGACCCGACGGTGTCTGGCCGCAACATCAACAACGAGTTCCGTCTCCATTCGCTCAACAGCAGCGGGCCGCCGGCGCTCCATTTCTCGCGAGTTCGGCAGCCAGAAGTCGTCATCTTTGGCCATGATCAACGTGTGTCGGATCAGTTCCTGTACGTCGGGACGGGCCTGACGGTGAAAGGAATGGGCGACGGGAGCCTACAGGTCAGCAAGTACGATCCCTCGGGCGATCAAGTGCGGACTACCTCGACTCAGCTCGAGGAGTTGATCTTCACGCTCGGAGCGTTGGGCGTGCGTTATGGCGAAATGCTGCGGATGTTCCGCCAAGTCGACGCCAATCGCATGCTGGCCGGCCAGCTCGCGGTCCATGCGATTCCCGATCCGAACCGGCGCTACAATCGCGAACCGGGACAACTCACCACGGCACAGCCGGATCTTCCGAGCCTGTTCAATGAGCCGATTGATTCGGCTCCCGACTGGCGGAATGACAGTGGACAACGACTCGCGACCGAGTCGATCGACCAGCTCGTGCCCGAGGAGTCTCCCAACCTATTCGAGCGAGTCGGTGGTTGGTTCAGTCGCTAGGCTGGGGGCTTCGTGGCTGGATATTCAGGCGGCCAGGTCCACGGCGCGATGGCGAGTCGTCCGCCGGGCCCTCGGCTTGGATGGCGATCGCCACTGGTCTAAACGACCGGCGGGCACCGCGGCCGCTCGACCATCGTGAATCCACCGTCGATGCGCGGCTCGTCGGAGGAGCGACCGCATTGGCCTCTGGCCGGCCCGCAGGTTATTGTGGTGGCTGCCCGAGAATCGCCCGAACGGGGCGAGCCAGCTTCCATCACTCGGCCCGAATGAATCGCACGCCGCGAAGCATTTCGGGGCACATCGTCGTCTGCAACTAGTCGGATTCGTCGCATGCTCAAGGCCTTGGAACTCGTCGGCTTCAAAAGCTTCGCCGACAAGACTCGGTTTGAGTTTCCACCGGGAATCACGGTGGTCGTCGGTCCCAATGGTTCGGGCAAGTCGAACATCGTCGATGGCATCAAGTGGGTTCTGGGCGAGCAAAGCGCCAAGGGACTCCGCGGCAAGGACATGGCCGATGTCATCTTCAAGGGAGCCGGCGGAGGTGGGCGCAAGCCAGCCAGCATGGCCGAAGCCTCCATCGTGCTGGAGAACACCGATCGGCGATTCGAATTCGATGCCGATGAGGTCCGAGTCACGCGGCGGGTCTATCGGGATGGCGAGGGCGAGTACCTGATCAATGGCGAGCCCTGTCGCCTCAAGGATATCCGCCATCTGTTTCGCGGCACGGGAGCCGGCACCGATGCCTACAGCTTGATCGAGCAAGGCAAGGTCGACCGGATGCTACAGGCCTCGCCGAAGGACCGACGAGCCATCTTCGAGGAAGCGGCCGGGATCAGTCGCTTCAAGGTCAAGAAGATCGAGACCCAGCGTCGTCTGGCTCGAGTCGAACAGAATTTCCTGCGGCTCTCGGACATCGTCGAGGAAGTCGAGAATCGCTTGCGTACCGTGCGGGCCCAGGCTTCCAAGGCGGTTCGCTACCAGGAATGCACTCAGCGACTTCAGGAGCTACGCACCTTCGTGGGCCAAGTCGATTGGCGCCGCATGACGGAGCGTGAAACTCAGTTGCTCGATGATCAAGGCTCGTTCCAGGAAGCGTTGCGAGAGTCGAGCGCGCGGGTCGAACAAGCCGAAGCCGATTTCCAAGTCGCCGAATCGCGGCTGAGCGAAATCGTCGAGGGTGCCGCGGGCGAGGAAAGTCGTCTGGCGGCGGTGAAAGGCCGGTTGGCCGAACAGGAATCGCTTCGCAAGCTGCAACACTCGCGCGGCGAGGAACTCGAGCAACAAATTGGTCCGCTCCGGCGACAATACCACGCGCAGCGCCGACGTGATGCCGAACTCCTCAGGCAACTCGATGCCCATGAACAGGTCTTGATCGAGGCCGAGCTCACGTACCGGGCCGCGAGCGACCAAGTCGAATCGGCTCGTTCCTCGATCGAATCGGCCCAAGCCCAATCCAACGAACTTCGCGAATCGATCGAGCTAGGCCGGACGGAGCTCGCCGAACAGAAATCGCTCTTGGCTCAAGCCGAGCGGACTCGCGATCTCTTGGAGCAAGAAGGCAACCAGCTGCAGCAGCAAATCGATCAGCTCGATGCTCGGCTGCAGCGATGGGGGCTCGACCAACAACAGCTCGCGCAAGAACAGCAAGCGGCTAAAGCCAAGCAACGCTCGCTTGAGGAAGAAATGGACTCGCGGTCCACCGCGCTGGCCGGAACCTCGGCCGAGCTCGACCGAGCCACGCGGCGCCGTGATCAGCTTCAAGAGCAAGCGGCGACCCTACGAAACCAATATCACGGCGTCGAGCAACGTGCCGCCGTGATCGAGGAGTTGGAGCAAAAGCTCGAGGGCATCACCGCTGGAACCAAGCAGGTGTTGCGAGCGGCTCAACAAAACGAGTCGCCTCAGTTCCAAGGGGTCGTCGGCATGGTGGCCGATCTGATCCAAGTCCAAGTGCAACAAGCCGAGCTCGTCGATACGGCGCTCGGGGAAATGGCCCAGGCGGTCGTCGTCGAGGACGACGGTTTGATTCGCTCCGTCGCGAGCGGCGCCACGGTGTTGGAAGGCCGAGTCGTCCTGTTGCGGCTCGGTCGGTTTCGGCCACCAGCCGCCATTCGGCCCGATCTCGCGGGGCTCGAGGGCGTCGTCGGGCGGGCCGACCAAATGGTGCAAACGGCATCCGGGTTTCGCGAACTGGCGACTCAGTTGCTAGGCGGAACATGGATCGTCAAGTCGCTCGACGACGCGCTGCGTTTGCGGTCCGAGCGAGCGCATGACGTCTGCTATCTCACGCTCGACGGTCAGATCGTCGATGTCGACGGAACCGTGTCGGTCGGACCTCGAGGCCGCGGGCTCGGCATTGTTTCGCGCCGCAGTGAGTTGCGAGCCCTGAAGCGAGAACTATCCGATCTCGAGGGACGCCAAGATGTCATTCAAGGGGAGTTGATCGAACTTCGCGACCGGATCGAGCAAAAGCAAGGCGAGGTCACTCTGCTTCGCGGCCAGCAACAAGAACTCGCCAAGGGACTCGGCGAACAAAAACTCGTGCTTCAGTCCATCGCTCAGAAGGTCGAACGAGTTCTGGCCGACATCGCTGATGGCGAACAAGACGTTGTCCAAAAGCGAGACCGTAAATCGCGAATCGATGCCCAGCATGACCAAGCCGGCGAGACCATCGATGATCTCTCGATCCGGATTGGCGAAGGTGAATCCAGCCTGGGTGAGCGGCAAAGTGAACTCAAGCGCGTGGAGAAAGAGCTCGCTGGAATGTCCAAGCGACTCACCGACGCGGAAGTAGCGCGAGCGAAAGCCGAGCAAATGCTGGCCCACGAGGAGACTCGGGCCGAGACGCTGCGGGAAGAACGCGACGAACGATGCACGACGCTCGCCGAGACACTGGGGCAATGCCAGCGGGCCGAGTCCGCCCTGCGGCAAGCAATGCTCGGACAGCTCGCCGCCACGACGGAAATCGCGCTGGCCGCGTGGGAACACCAGCAACTTCATCAAGCAGTCAAGGAACTGCAGAGCGAACGTCAAACCGTGAACGCTCGTCGACGCGAGGCGCTTGACGTACTGGAACGCTCTCGCGAAACGCAGCGGCGACTCGAGGGGGAACTGCATAAATTGGAGTTGGAGCTGGGCCAGCTGCAATTGGAGAAAGCCAAGCTCGCCGAGCGACTTCGCGACGATTATGGCATCGATATCAGTTCCATCGACGTGCAAGAGCCCGAGGGTGGTGACACCGATCGCTCGGAGATCGAGCAAGAAATCGAATCGCTCCGCCGCAAGATCAACGCGATCGGCGCCGTGAATCTCGACGCGCTCAATGAATTGAACGAACTCGAGGCACGCTTCTCGATGCTCGACGCTCAGTATCGAGACTTGATCGACAGCAAGTCCCAACTCGAGAAGATCATCGAACGAATCAACGCCGATAGTCGACGGATGTTCGCCGAAACGTTGGAGGCGATTCGCGCCAACTTCCAAGTGCTTTATCGTCGCTCGTTCGGCGGTGGAAAGGCCGATCTCGTGGTCGAACAAGACGCCGACATACTCGAGGCCGGGATCGACATCGTGGCGACTCCGCCTGGCAAGCCGGAGTTCAGCAACTCACTGCTGAGTGGTGGCGAAAAGGCGCTGACCGCCGTCGCCTTGTTGATGGCGATTTTCCAGCACCGACCTAGCCCCTTCTGCGTGCTGGACGAAGTCGACGCGCCGTTCGACGAAGCCAACATTGGTCGTTTCGTCGATGTTCTCAAGGGCTTCCTCGATACGACCAAGTTCATCATCGTCACGCACTCCAAGAAGACGATGACCGCGGCCAACACGCTTTACGGTGTCACGATGCAGGAATCGGGCATCAGCAAGCGAGTCAGCGTGCGATTCGAGGACGTGAGCGACGACGGAGAAATCTCGGACGAAGCGATCGAACGATCGGAGTCCGCATCGGACGACGAGCTCGTCGCCTAGAACGATCGCCGCGCGCCAAGTTGGCTTCGTCCAAAAGTCCCCTCGATTAATCCAACCGCTGGGGCCGGCATCCGCGAACATCGGTCGGGCTATCCCAAGAACCTGCCGCGTACGCCAGCGCTCGCGCCCGTCTTGCTGGCCCGACGGCGTTTCCTAATTCGGAGTGTCCTCGGAAACTCCCGTGGTCGGCGGCACGCTGATCACTTCGTCACCGCCGAGTCGCACCGCACCGGACGGCTCCGCATTGTCCTCGATTCCCGGAGCGACTTCTTGCTCCAATCCGCCCTCTTGTCCTCCGGCACCATCCTGTCCCGGATCGCCATCGTGTTCCGGATCGCCATCGTGTTCCGGATCGCCATCGTGTTCCGGATCGCCATCGTCTTCCGTATCACCGTCGTGCTCGCCCGACAGCTCTCGCTTCAGCGATTCGTCGGTGATCGCTCCCGATTGGGCTCGTTCCTCCAACAACTTCATGGCGGCATGGTGCCGCGAGTGGATCCCTGGTTGGGGATACAGGCCTCCTCCCAAGATCAAGAGTGTAAGCGTCAGCACCGCGAATCGTTCGCGGGGGCGCGAGCCGAGCGAGATCGTCGTGATGTGCCGCGTGCCCGTGAAGATGCGGAAGAAAGCGTTCACGACCGCGATGCCGTTGATCGCGGCCGCGATAATCACCGCGAGACCGGCGACGGGAAAGACGTCCAAGGCGCTCTCCACCATGAGTTCGATGGCGATGAAACCGATCGTCCCCGGAAAACCGACACTCGCCAATCCGGTCAACAAGAAGAAGCTCGCCAAGACGGGAGCTTGCTCGGCATAGCCGTGGAAGCCATCGAGCGTCAGGCGACCGGTCCGCGATTCCATACAGCGGAGCGTCAGCCCAAAGCCGCCGAGCGAGAGTCCGACCGACAGCCAGATGCTCAGCGCGCCGGTCAAACCGATCGGCGTGGCGAGTTCCAAACCGACGAGCACCAGCGATGCGTGACTCAGCAGCAAGTAACAGAAGAACCGCCTTGCCTCGTGTTGCACCATCGCCATCCCGGCCGCGTACACGCTGGTTAACAACGAGAGGACCGCGATGCTCTGCAAAGCCCAGTCGGGCGCGATGGGCATGATCAATCGCATCGCCGCGTAAGCGCCGGTCATCGGAGTCACGAACAGCAACGCGGTACCAAACGTGGCGTTCTCGAAGAGGTCGGTCATCCAGCAGTGCAGCGGAACGACTCCGCTGCGAATCAATACGGCGGCGATCAGCGGAGCCATCGCCCAAGCCGAATGCACCGCGTCTCGTCCCGCACGTTCGACCATCGCGTAGCCGATGATCATCAGCGCGACGAACAGTCCCATGTGCAGCGCGTACACGCGGAGCGACCGGCCGCGGGCTCGCAATTCGATCGCCGGTGGCAATGTCGCCAGGGTCAGCAGCGCGATGACTCCCCAAGGATCCTTGCAAGCCAACGTGGCCATCAGGATCGACTCGGAAAGCAGGTTCCACGAAAACGAGAATCGCCGCTGCTTGGTTCGCAGGGTGGTGAGGGTCGTGAGCAAGTAAAGCAACGCGGCCAACGGCAACAACGGGGCGCTGAGCTCGTCGATCACCAACATCTCATGACCGAACACGGTCGAGAAGACGCTCCAGCGATCGTGGGCTTCCCAGGTGTGCAGCGTGCCAAAGTCCCACCACGCGCCGGTCGCGCAGACGAGAGTCAGGCCATTGAACCACACGCTGCGATACCAATTGACCTCGGGACGGCCTCCGCGACCAAGCAGCAAGGCTCCCAACGCGGGCAAGAGGACGGCGAGTTCCAGCCAAGGAATGTGCAGCTCGATCACGCCAAGTCCTCCAACGAGTCAATGTGAGCCGACACGCGATCGGATTCCCGAGACTCGCCACCGCTGAGCGTGTCCGTCCATTTTCGTTCCCAACGGTCGAATAGACGAAACATCGACAGGAAGGGATCGACGAACACTCGCTGGAGGCCCGCGTCAAGTAATCCGCGATCGAACGCCCAGCGATACCAGACGTGACTGAGCCACACGCCGGTTCGCTCTTCCTCCGGACGCTCCGTGGAAAGCTGCCCACCAATCGCGTTTTCGAGTGAGTGATAGTCACGCAACAGCGAGGGAGCCCGGAGCAGTTGCAAGGTTCGCAGACACGCGTGTCCGATGATGTGGATCAAGGCGATGTAATACAGACCAAAGCCGATCTCGGCGACGATCAAACCGACTTGAGTTAGCGATGCGAAGCTTAGCGCGGTCTTGATATCGGTTTGGACTCGAGCCGCCGAGGTCGCGAACAGCGCCGTACCGAGTCCGAGCGCGACGGTCAGGACTCGAGTCGCGACGGCTGCCTCGATGATCGGGCTGAAACGCAACAACAAGAACGCTCCGAGATGAACCGAAAGGGCTCCATAGAACACCGCGCTGGAAGGAGTCGGTCCTTCCATGGCTCGAGGCAGCCAACCACTGAACGGCACCAACGCGCTTTTCCCGGCCGCCGCGATCAACAGCAGGATCCCCACGAAGAACGCTTGGTTGCTCGCGAGAGCCGTCGTTCCATCGGGCCAGGGAGTCTCGCCCATCAACTTGAAGAAGTCACCCTTGCCGGTCATGTGGTGCAGCGCCACGGCGGCGACCAGGAACGCGGCGTCCGCGACTCGGTAAACCGCCCAGACGCGCAGACCGTTGCGAACGGGTGAAACACGTTCCTGGAAGAACGCCACGAGCAAGGCGCTCGAAAGACCCACCAGTTCCCATCCCGCGAACAGCGTCTCGATCGTGGCCGCGAGGCTCGCGATGATCATGCCGAGTTGGAAGAACGAGAACAGGACGAAGAAGCGGACATAGCCCGGTTCGCGATGCAAGTACTTGCTGGCGAAAGCGCTGATGGTTCCGCAAAGCACGAACGTCAAGATCGCGAACGGGACGCTAAGGCGATCGAATCGGAACAGGACACTGAAGTGGAAGTCTTGTTCCTCCAAATGCACCCACGTGCCCAGATCGATCGGGACATCCCGGCTGCCCGTGAACAGCATCAACGCCAGGATCGCGATGGATGAAACGAGTCCCACGACGACCGAGACCTGCGTCAATCGGGCGATCGTTCCCTCGCCCAGCGGGCGGCTAATCAGAGCCGGCAATGACAGGACGATCGTCAGGACGGTCGGTGCGATCACCGTCGCCAAACCCAACGATAGAAACCAAGGATCCCAGTTCATGGACTACCGACCCTTCTCGTTGGTTGTTGGCAAGGACGGTCGCACGAGGGCAAAACCAAGGTGGTCGCGCCAACCTCGGTACCACTCGACGCTGTTGTCGACGTTCGGCAAGGAATCGACTTCAGGTTGATACCGATGGAACTCGCCCCGCTCGTAAACATGAATCTCGTCGTTGTCGGGCGAAAGAGTGGCCAACTGCACCCAGTGGTTCTCGATCATGCGGGCGATCGGCGGGTTGGCTTGCATGATGCCCCGTAGTCGCTCGGGAGTCGACTCGATCACGAACAACAGCCGCACCGGTTCGTGAATCTCGACCATCTGCCACGGGAGCCCGGTGCGCAGGTCGCTCAATGGACCGTCCATCACACCCAGCATGCTCGAGACGTTGTGGGGAAGTTTGGTGCCGCAACCCCAGCCGGTCGGATCGACGTAGGAAAAGTAATACTCGAGATTGATGCCACCACAGACCGGGACGACGGCCTGGAGAATCCGAGTCAGAATCGCCGAGTCGGCCGTGTCCTGCGTCGGATCGTAGCTCGTCAAGAAGGCTCGTCGATCCATGAACAAACCGCGAGTGCGCTCGCGCCGCCCGACCATGCAAATCGCGTTGGTCGCGTGGCCGCACTCGGGGCGTGTTTGAGCCAGATCCTCGCTGCGCGCCTCGACGTGCCGCCGAGCTTGCTCGAACGTCAGGGAGAGCGGAGCCGAGACGAATCGACGGCAGCGTTCGTGCGCGTTGCGATCGCATGCCTCGTCAATGGCCCGGAACGCGTCGCCGAACGACCGTTGATGGCTCTTGGGTAATCGCTCGAGATCGTAATAGGTGATCGAATCGTCGCACGTATTGTGAAACGCTCCCACGAAATACGTGTCTCGGGTCAGCGTCAGACCCCTGGCGGCGAGTCCCTCCCGGACTCGTGGATCGTTCATCATTTCGGAAATGGCTCGCGCGTTCGGGCCTCCCGCGCCACCGCCACAGGCACCACAGTCGTACGCGCTCTTGTGCGGATTATTGAGGCTGTTGCTGCCGTGCCCCATCACGAGCACGAGCCGCGCGAAGTTGGAAGTGAGCCCCATATCGCGGAGCAATCGCTCGCAAATGTTGGTCATCTCCTCGACGGAGAAGCCAATTTCCTCTTCGTGGTTGCCCGGAGTTGGCGCCGAGCGTTCCAACTGCAACTGAGTCATGGGCGGGGGCTGGACGAGTCGACTGGCGAATCGCTTGATTTGCCCGGTGAAGCGAGGAAACAACACTCGGGCGACGAGCGGCACCGACGCCAGTGGCCCAAACAATCCGGTCAACAAGGCTCCGCCCGCGATGGTTCGGCTGCCAACATGCACCGAGTGGGAAGCATTGCCAAGAGCCTGGCGGGTCTTGGCTCGCCGCTTATGGGACTCCTCATAAGTCACCATCACGTCCTCGCGGACGAAATGTTGCGGCTGCACGACCACGGGGCAGAGCGGTACGTACTGAGCGTCCCCCGCGCCGCGATAATACATGGCGACGCTGAAGAACCCGGCCGCCCCAAACGTCTCGGCGCGCGGCTCGACTTCCTCGATGTGTCGTCGGAAACTCTCCTCGCGATCATCAATGCACGTGATGACTTGGAAGAGTGGCTCTCGGGGACGCTCGACCGGCAGGCGGTTGCGAATCGCGTGCGCGTCCAACACCTTCTGTCGGTAGTTCCTTTCATACGCGGCCTGAAGCACACGTCTTCGTTCGAGGCCATGAAACGCCTCGACCTCACCGCTTAGCGCTTCCCACTGAGTCGGAGATAGCCCGTAGAGACAATTGGGAGACCAACCGAGAACTTGAGCCAACTGAAACAGTCGAAAGGCTCGCTGCTCCAGCCCTTGACTCTCCGCGCGCTCGGGCGGCGCGAGTGCCTGACGGAGCTGGGACAAGGGGCCACGGAACTTCGTGACGGTCCGCTGGGCGTGGTTGAGCGCGACTCGCTCGAGCAGCAACCGAACCGCGAGGTACTCCACGAGACTCCCATGAGGAATCGGCACGACGGCCCGATCACCGCGCGTCTCGACTTGCCATACCATGCCGGCCCAGCCACGCAGCGCGAGCAAGGTCGCTCCAATGAAGTCCGCCGTCTCCCCCTGCTCCACACCGAGGTCGTCAAGAATCTCGGCGATCAACGCCAACGCGGATTGCTTCGACGAACGGACTCGTTGCAGCTCGTTGCCGAGTTGCTTCATCCACGACTCGATGGGAGCGAGCCGGTCGTAGAGTTCGCAGAACGACCGCAAGAATCCGCGACTACGGTCCGGCAACGGCCACCTGGCGAAACCCTGGTCGAGGAACGCTCCACAAAAGCGGATCATCACGTCGTCGACCCAGAGGTCGATGTCCAGACCCGTGGCCTCGAACAGCACGGTGCGATGCCGCCGGCTCGCCGCGGTCGGTTGGGGAGCCGCTGGTTGGAAATGACGCGCTCCGGCAAGACACAGTCGCCAAGTGAGCTGCAGCGAGATGGCTTCCCACTGAGCTGCCGTCCAACGCTCGATCGACTTGCGACCGAATTGCTCGAGCAGCGACGTGACCAACTCCGCCCCATCGGGCTCGCCGGTTGTCGATTGCGGCCGATGACCGTTGCGCCAGTCTCGCATGATCCAGCGACGCGTTTCGTCGATAAAGCCCTCGCGGACGGCGGAAGGAGCCTCGGAGCGAAATCGGTTCAGAGCATCGGTCTCCGCCACCAGCCATCGCAACTCCGCCGTCGGAGCCGAGCGAAGCGAATAGCCCAGCATGCTGGAGCGAATGTCCAAGCGGCTCGAGAGATTGGCGACCTTGTCTCCAGCGCGCTCGCCGAGGTCATCGCGGAGCACGGCCTGAAGATCCTCGGTTCGGATCCGGCCACGCTGTAAGAAGTCCCGGTAGCGGCTTTCCGCGAGATAAGGTTGGCAGGAAAACGTCCGGGCGCCGGCGACCACGGCCTTGTCGAAGGGCAGTTCCTCAAACGAATGCAGCGTATTGTGGTGAACAAAGACTCGGATTGGCCCTTGAGCCGGCAAGAGATGAGCCGCGTGTTCAAGCTGGTGCAGCAGGTGATTCAGGCGTGCCGGTAACGCGTGCTCGGCAGCGGAGGAATTTGACTCGGAAGTGAGCGTCACTGCGTGCATCCTACTGCGAGGAAACGGAGCCAAAGCCGCCGGAAAACGGTCACGTGAATGGTCGTACCCTGGGGACGCGCGGTCCACGGACTCAGAAATTCGCCGTGTTGCTCGCCAATTCGATGAGTGGGAAAAGGTGGGGTCGGTGGGTGGGCCCGCGACAAGGAGTCAATCGATCGGTTCGGTGAAGTACCAGGGTGCGAGTCCGTGAGGGCAGGCATCGAAACCGCGGGAGAGCCATCTCGCAAGTTCGCTCGGCGGCCAATGCAACAGGCGGTCCAAGGTGAGGATCCTTCGACTCGATTCCGGTTAGGGAATGATGCGGGTCGAGTCGTAGGTCGCGAACGGTTACATTGACTTTCGACCTAGTAACCCTGCGCCGACTACACGATCTTAAAGCTGAAGGTGTAACCCCCACTAGACCGGATCCCGCTGTCAATCCCGTAAGGTCGATTCCGCTCATCGCACTCGCGCGACCCTCGGTCGCGCGGCGCCGTTTCGTCGCGTTGGGTTATCGGTCGGACGCCTGAGCTGGCGACACGCGCGACGTGCATTTCACGATCCTTCGTGTAGAAACGTCGGCGGTCGCGGCGTAACGAGATGGGGTGTAACGCTCATCCCAGGTTCGGGCCGACCTCACTGAGTCGTTCGACGACTCACTAAGGTGTCCTTGAGCAGCCGTCATCGCTCGACTCCCGCTCCTCTTCCGGTCGATCACCGCGCGGCGCGATTCCGCGACAGCCCAGCTTGTGCATGTTTGCTTCTCTTTTCTCGGAGGACCGTGTCGCTATGCGACTCCTTTCCATCAACAGCTTGATGATCACCACGGGCATTGGTTGTCTTGCCCTGGTTGCCACAAGTTCATGGGCAGCGGCGGCACCCCAGGCCGATCGCGGCTTGGAAACTCGACCCAATCGTCTGGACGACCAACCCCAGGACTTGCAACGCCCCGGTTTTCAGGGGCCTGGCGGGGTGCCCGGTCCAGGGGATCGGCAAGGGCCAGGCGGCTTTCCTGGACCGCCAGGTCGGGGAGGGCCTCCTGGATTTGGGCCGGGAGGTCCAGGGCAACAAGCCAAGATTGAACTCGTCGACCGCTTTGACGCCGATGCCAATGGCTTCTTGGATGCCGACGAACGAGCCGAGGCGCGACAAGCCTTGGAAACCGAAGGAAACAATCGCCAGGGGCCTCGTCGAGGGCCCGGCGGAAATCGTCCCACCGGTTCGCCAGGTCCG
>JAGQPS010000159.1 GCA_020426595.1 Planctomycetales bacterium | reverse complement strand
GCCGGTTTTGACCGCTGGCGTGTTCATGCAATTCACCGATCGAGTCTTTGGTACCAGTTTCTTCTTGCCCGAAGGACTGTTCGCGAACAATGGAGTCGCCTCGGCCGGCGGTGGTCAGCCGTTGCTATGGCAACACTTGTTCTGGTTCTATTCCCATCCCGCGGTGTACATCATGTTGCTGCCGGCGATGGGCATGGTTTCGGACATGCTTTCGTGTTTCGCCCGCAAGCCGCTATTCGGTTACAAGCCGATGATCTACTCGGTGTCGGCGATCGCCGGACTCGGTTTCATCGTGTGGGGCCACCATATGTTCGTGTCGGGCATGTCGCCGGCGCTGGGCCTCTCGTTCATGATGTCGACGATGCTCATCGCGCTCCCCAGCGGTGTGAAGACCTTCAACTGGTTGGCCACGTTGTGGAAGGGCGATATCAAGTTCACCACCGCGATGCTGTTCTGCATCGGCTTTCTCTCGATGTTCATCATCGGTGGCTTGTCGGGCATCTTCATGGCGGCGACGCCCGTGGATATCTACATCCACGACACCTACTTCATCGTGGCTCACTTTCACTACGTCTTGTTTGGCGGCACGATGTTGGCCGTGTTCGGCGCGGTGTATTTCTGGTACCCCAAGTTCTTCGGCCGAATGATGAACGAGCGGTGGGGATGGATTCACTTCCTGCTGACCTTCATCCTGACCAATGGCACCTTCTATCCAATGCATGTGTTGGGAGCCGCGGGATTTCCAAGGCGTTACGCGGATCCCTATCACTTCGAGGCGTTCCAAGCGTTGCTGCCGATCAATCAAGTCATGACGGTCTGCGCCATCCTCTTGGGAGCGGTGCAGATCATCTTCGTGATCAACTTCCTGGGCTCGATGGTTTGGGGCAAGAAGGCGGGGCGTAATCCTTGGCAAGCCAACACGCTGGAATGGACGACCGTCAGCCCACCGCCTCACGGGAACTTTGATTTTCAACCGATCGTCGTTCGTGGCCCGTATGAGTTTGGCGGTGACGGACCGCGAGACCATCAAATGCAGGTCGACAATTGTCCGGCCGATGCTCTGGAAGGAGCGACCTAGGTCACGCCTCGAAGGTGACTCGATTTTTCAGCGGTGCCCGACCATGCCAATGAACGGCGGTTGGGCGAGAGTGAAAGCACATGAACCCATCATCACCGACAACGCCGAACGCGACTCATGAGTCGGCTGCCGCCGCGGCTCGTTCACCGTGGCCGCATCGTATGGCGATGCTGTTGGCGCTCGTGACCTTTCCACTGATATGGGTCGGTGGCCTGGTGACGTCTCAAGACGCCGGAATGGCGGTGCCGGATTGGCCGGGAACCTACGGCTACAACTTGTTCCTGTATCCGATCGAGGAATGGTGGCTGGGTCCTTGGGACTTGTTTATCGAGCATGGCCATCGTTTGCTCGGATCCCTCGCTGGGCTCGTCGCGATCGCCCTTGTGTTCGTGACCTATCGCTCGGAGCCTCGCCGATGGGTGTTTGGCTTGTCGGTCGTGGCTCTGCTGCTGGTCATCGCCCAGGGAGCTCTCGGCGGCGTGCGTGTCTTGGCGGCTGATCGCGCGGTCGCGCTCGTGCATGGTTGTGTCGGGCCGGCCTTCTTCGGGCTAAGCCTGGCTCTGCTGGCGGTCACGAGCCGTCGGTGGACTCAAGTGACCGCCGACGAGACGTCGTTGCTCCGTCCGACCGATTGGGCTTGGACTCTGGGGCTGGCGGTGCTGGCCTACCTGCAGTTGGTGATCGGCGCCAACATGCGGCATATCTCGGTCGAGGCCGATCCGATTGTCTACCGCACGCTCGTGACGGCTCATGTGACCGGCGCCTTGCTCGTCGTGTTTCACGCGCTTCGCATCGGTCAACTCTCGCTGGTCGGTCATTTGGGACGCTGCCGTCGAGCCGCGATGTTCGTCACCCTGCTCGTGCTGGCTCAGTTTCTTCTCGGCGCGGGAACTTGGATGCTGAAGTTTGGTATTCCGAGCCCTTATGGGGAATGGAATTGGTTCGCCACTTATGTCGTGCCGGCCAAGAGTATGTTGCAGGCGAACATCGTGACGGCTCATGTGGCCATCGGTTCCCTGGTGCTGGGCAGTGCGATTTGGCTAATGCTGATCGTGGGACGCCATACCGCCTTTGTTGGAACGGCGGCGCTTGAGCATCACATGGAGTCTCGCAAGGATCGGCTCATGGGCCATGGGCACGCCGAACCGCGAGCGAATACGGTGGTCACCGCCGCGGATCACGGCGCGGAATTGAATTCGGGAATGGATGGAGTTCTGGCATGACGAGTGAAACCATGACGGTCGAAGATGTCCGAACGAGTGAGCCATCCCGAGTCCGTGATTACGTGGCTCTGACCAAGCCTCGGATCTCGGTGATGGTCCTGGCGACCGTGGCCGCGGCTGGTTACCTCGCCGCCATGGTCGGCCCGGTATCCCCTTGGGATGTCTTGCATGCTTGCCTTGGCACGCTGTTGATCGCCGCGAGTGGCAGCGCCTTGAACCAGGCGATCGAACGCTGGTTGGATGCTCGTATGAGCCGTACGAGCAATCGACCATTGCCGTCCAATCGGCTCTCGCTCAACGAAGTCGTGACGTTTGGCACGATCTGTTTTTGCGTTGGAACGGTGTACCTCTGGACGACTCTCGGCACGCTGTCCGCCGCGTTGGGTGTGGGGACGTGGGTGCTCTATGTCTGGATCTACACGCCGATGAAGACGCGCACCTGGACCAACACGATCGTCGGCGCGGTGGCCGGAGCGATGCCGGTGCTGATTGGTTGGTATGCGACCGGGGCTCCGACGCACGCCTGGATCGTGTCGGTGTTCCTGTTGCTCTTCCTGTGGCAATTCCCGCACTTCATGGCGATCGCCTGGCTCTACCGCAAGGAGTACGCCGAGGGTGGCATGAAGATGCTCCCCGTCGTCGATCCTTCTGGCTATTGGTCGGGTATCGAGGCGGTGGTGACCGCGGTCGCGTTGGTGCCGGTGGTCGCGATTCCAGCTTGGTTGCTCGATGGCCCGGTGCGATGGGTCTACCTCGTTATCGCGTTGGTGCTGACCGGTTTGTATCTCTCGGCGAGTTGGCGTTTCCTGCTCGAGCGAAGCGAAACGACCGCGCGGCGCTTACTACGCGTTTCGCTGTTGCACCTACCGTTCACGTTGCTCGCGATGATCCTCGCGACTTTGTTTTCGTATTCACTGCCATCCTAGTGGCGGCCACGCGGTGATCGGATTCCATGGCCCCGGCTCACGCCGAGCCGACCCTTGAAGCTCGAACGAATTTCCATGACAAACTCGCACGATCACTCAAGCGAAGATCCTCACCAAGCTGGCGGCGCCACGGGTGACGGTCACCACGCCGTCGCCCTGCAATATGCCGCTGGGTTGCCGATTTCCCGTGGCAAGCTGTGCATGTGGGTCTTCCTCTCGACCGAGATCATGTTTTTCTCGGCTCTGATCGGTTCCTACATCGTGTTGCGTTTTGGCGTTCCGGATGGAGCTTGGCCGGGACCCGCGCAGGTGCATCTGGTCGAGTGGATTGGAGCCCTCAATACCTTCATCCTGCTTTGTTCTAGCGTCACGATCGTGTTGGCCCTGGAAGAAGCCAAGGCCAAGCGAGCGTCGCGAGCCAAGGCCTTCTTGTTTGGTACGTTCCTGCTCGGCAGCGCGTTTCTCGGCATCAAGGCGCACGAGTACAACGCCAAGTTCGCACACGGCATTCACCCGGCTCGGCCACGTAGCCGCATCTATGACAAGGCCGACATCTATTACGTGTCGGCGGTCGGCTCCGCGATCGACAAGCAAGTCTCGGAACACCAGGGCGCCATCGATGCTGGCGAGGCGGACGAGGCGTTGGTCGAGCGAGTCGCCCACCTCAAGCAAGTCCGGGAATACTGGGTGAACTGGACGAGCCTAGCCGTCGGCCGCGAGACCGAACCGATCCAACAACGCATGGACTTGGGGCTCTTCGCCCATGGGATCTACCCGCTCCATCACGACGAAGTCCTGATCGACGCCATGCAAGGCGAGGCGACTGAGTTGACCGAGCAAGTCGGCACGCTGCGAACCGAACTCTCCACCGCCGATCAACGATCACAACAGCTGCAGATCGAAATCGATCAGCTCACCGCGGAACAAACCGCCTTGCAAACCAAGCAACGCGATGGCGAGGAACTCTCGGAAGCCGAGGCGACTCGACTCACCGAGGTGCTCTCTCGGCTCAACGAGTTGTTCACCGAGCAAACGCCACTCGACCAACGTCGGACGGAATTGACGAACGAAGTGACTCGTCTCGACGGACGGATCGAGATGCTGAAGGTCGTGCAGGAGGCCGAGCATGGTTTGGCCGAGTCGTTGCACCTGGAATTGCCGATCATGATTCCAAGCGGCAATACGTGGGCGGATACCTATTTCCTGCTCACGGGATTCCATGCACTGCACGTGCTCATTGGTCTCTTGGCATTCGCTCTCGTTTTGCCGATGAGACTTTCGGCGGCTTCGGCCCCGATTCTCGAAAACATGGGACTCTACTGGCACTTCGTCGATCTCGTTTGGATCTTCCTGTTTCCGCTGCTGTATCTGTTCTAACGAGTTGATCCAAACGCCCGGCCGACCTGGGCACACCGAGGAACGAGCCAAGGACACGCACGATGAATCAAGAAGCCTCGATCACCACCGACCATGCCGACGAACCACACGGCGTGAAGATTGGTGTCTTCCTCAAGGTGTTCGCCGCCTTGTGCGTGTTGACGGCGATTTCGTTCGGAGTGGCCAACTCGCCGTTGATGAACAGCAAGCTCGTCGGCTGGTTGATGATGATGGTGGTGAGCTGCGCCAAGGCGTTCTTGGTCATCTCGTTCTTCATGCACTTGCGCTGGGAGCAAAGCTGGAAGTACGTGCTAACGATCCCGACGCTCATCATGGGCGTTCTGCTGGTCGTGGCTCTGGTCCCCGATATCGCCATGCGAACGGCGGCTTACTCCGAGAACCGCTGGCTTCATGCGACGGAAGGAGCATCGCCCGCCGCGAGCTCCGACGGCTCGCATACCGAAGCGGCACATGCCGACGCGCCTCATGCCGAGTCGGGTGCCGGTGCCGCGACGACCGAGCCAGACTCCTCGGAAACCAACGAGGCGGCGAGCAACCAGTAGCATCGCTCCGAGGCCCAGGATTTTGATGTCGCGCCTTTCAACTTCGCCCAGGCCAACCAATTCAAAAGCGTGGGAAAACCCAAGGAAACCCGAAGCGTGAGCGAGGGATTCTTCGACTTCTCGAACAAGCCATCAACTCGTTACACCACCAACACTTCCGTCTAGCCCCATCCCAAAAAGCGCAACATCCAAGAGCGTGTGCGAGGGATTCTTCGACCTCTCGACCAAGCCAACGACTCGTCGCACAACCAACATTTCCGTCTAGCTCCATCCCTGAGATCGCAACAACTAAGGTCACGGTTTAGGGAGTGCGCCCGCGCGAGCGCGGCGAAGAGGAACCAATGGCAGACTCATTCATCCGAAAACCGGGAGTGCTCGCCAGCATCATTGTCTTGTTCGCCGGTGGCGTGATGGTGATTCTGACCGCTATTCGCTACCGGGACCGACAAACGGCGGAAGTCGAACACTCCGCGCCGCTCCACGAGCTCTATGACGTGAACTGGGATGACTTGCCCGAGGTGCGCCCCTTCTCGCTCATTGGCCGAGACGGCGGGGCGTTCGAGTCGGAATCGTTGCGGGGCGAGGTTTGGATCGTGAGTTATTTCTTCTCTCGCTGCCCATCGGTCTGTAAGCGACAGAACGAGACGATCCAGCGGTTGAGGGTGAAGCTCGGCGATCGACCGGTCACCTTCGTCAGCATCACCTGCGATCCCGATTACGACCGCCCCGAGATCTTGCTGGATTACGCCGCGAAGTATGGCGCTCCGGCGGATGATCAAGGCTGGCGTTTCCTGACCGGTTCGATGGTCGATGTCGTGCGAGTCGGCAAGGAGAATTTTCAGGTGGCGGTTGGCCCGGAGACTCATTCCACCAGTCTCATGGTGGTTGATCGTTGGGGACGCTACCGGGATCGCATTGATTGGGAGCAGGCTCCGGAACTTGATCGGTTGATGAAGCTGGTGGATACGTGCGTCGCCGAAACCGAACCTCCCGCGGGACGGACCTTGCGGACGCGCGTCGCGATCGCCTCGGCCGAGGACGAGCAGCCCCGTCGGCTTGTACAAACGACCGATGAGGTCGCGAAACTCGTCGGAGATGATTGGCGGGAACGTCCCTGGAACGACCGATTCACGTTGGTGGAACGCAATGGCGAGTTGGTGACGAGCGAGTCGTTGCAAGGTCGGGTTTGGGTGGCCAACTTTTTCTTCACGCGTTGCCCATCGATTTGCAAGCGAATGATGGCTCGGGTCGATTCGCTTCACTCCACGTTGGCCGATCAAGGCGTGACGTTCGTGAGTATCACCAGCGATTCCGCCTACGATACTCCGGTGGTGTTGGCCGCCTACGCGCGGGACCGAGGCTTGAGTTTGCACGACCGATCTTGGCTCATGTTGGTGGGCGAGCCGCTGCAGACGCGGCGAGTCGCAAGCGAATTCTTTCAGGCATTCGCCGATGGCGAGGCTCATGACGAGCGGCTGTTCGTGATCGACAAGTGGGGAACGGTCCGCGGATCGTATCGCTACGACGACGACGAGGCGATGGTTGCCTTGAGGCAACTCGTCAATGAGCTGCGAACCGAAACCGAGGCCCCTGCTCCTCCGACGCCCATGCCTCAGCCGCAAGAGGAAGAATGGGACGACGAGGAAACGCCGCTCGACGGTGAGACGGGCGACGGCGAGGCGGACGACGAGTCCTCACCTCAAGATGAGTCGCGAGAAGATCGGCTTTCAACGCGGGTGCGGTCCGATGGCGAAGCGATTGTGTTGATGTCTTGCTCCGCCGCGGCCGAGTGGACGCATGACTCGAATCGTCGGCATGTGGGTTCGTTCCTCGACAGCCCGCGAGTCATGAGCGTGAAGGGAGAATCGCTGACATGATCGAAATGTTGCCTCATCTCAATGCAACGCTCAATGCCGTGGCGACGGTGTTGTTGGTCGTGGGTCTGCTGTTGATCAAGCGGGGTGACGAGCGATTGCACAAGGCCACGATGGTCTCGGCGTTCGCGGTGTCGGCCGTCTTTCTGGTCTGTTACCTGATTCACAAGGCGTTCAAGGGAACGACCGAGTTTCCACGAGAGGCTTATCCAACGGCGGCATACGGCTATTACGCCCTTTTGATTTCGCATTTCACGCTCGCCATGGCGGTGCCCGTGCTGGCGATTTGGGCCATAGTCTTGGGATTTAAGGACCGCCGCGAGCAACACCGCAAGATCGCCAAATGGGCGTTTCCGATTTGGCTGTATGTCTCCGTTACCGGCGTGCTCGTGTATTTCATGCTGTATTGGTGGTTCCCGCCTGTCGCCGAGGCCCCCGAGCCGGCGGTGAGTGCCGTGATCGAACGCGCGGCGGAGCCGAGCGTCGCCGGAGCATCGAGCGGCTTGAGAGTGAATCAGGGAAACGTGACGCGAGGAGACGCGACATGACCAAACGATCAGGAATTCTCAAGACTCGAGGGGCTCGATTGGGCTCGAGCCTGATTCGGTGGGGCCTCCTCGCCGCGGTCGTCGTGGTCGTTTCGTCTGGCGATGTCCAGGCTTGTCCCACATGCAAGGACACGTTGGGAGCCAATGGTCAGCGGTGGGCCGAGGGATTTTACTGGAGCATCCTCTTCATGTTGACAATGCCGGCCCTGCTCGTCGGCGGCTGGGGGTGGTACCTCTACCGAGCCTTGGGGCGAGCTCCCGTTCCCGCGTCGCTGATCCGGGAACCGGCCGCGCGATCGACTTGAGGCGAGCTTCGGCAGGGCTCCGCCGAGCCCGTTTCTCGGGCCGTCCGGGAAGGGATCGACCGTGTCGCGAGGCTGATGAATCGCGGTGACAGGCCGTCCAGGCAAGGATTGGCCGGGCAAAGCTTGCAGTCGCTCCCGACTCTGTTACGATACGAGCGGTCCGAATTGGGGCGTCGTCCCAATTCGAGGGCCAAAGGTATACAACTCACCCCGCGCAATGCCGTTTCACGTCGCTGCGATGATGGGGGTGAGCTTCGCCTGTTCGCACTTCCGGTTGTTCGACCGGCCAATTCTCTTGTCAGCGGGTCTTGTCATGGATTGGATCACAGGCCTTTGCCTGGCCATCATGCGCCTGATTGGAGTTCGGGCCTCGCGTTTGCAACCTGTTCCGGCGCCAGCTCGGTGCCTCATGGGACGGGGGTCTCAACGCATTCGCTCGATTAGCACGCGGTACTCGGGTCGCTTTTGGGCGGTTCGAATTCCGCTGGTGGGTTGGCGTGTTTTCTCGGTCGACTCCTTGCGCGAAACTTTCGCCGGTTTCCAGACTCTCCCCGCCCTTTGGTTGTCTCGTCGACGAGCGCGGAAGCGCCATCGAGAAGGACGGCCAATGGTCGCGGTCTGGCGGGCTCATCGGGAACCGGAGCGAAGCTCTCCTCAGACTCGGCGAGATCGTTCGCCATCCGTCCACTCGTAGTCGATTGAATCCGGCGTTCCTCCGCGGGCTGCTTAGCCATTGGAGAACAACTGGATGACACCCTATCTCATCGGTGGGGTGGTGGGAGCCGTCGTCGGCCTTGTGGCCGTCATTGTCTGGCTCTTCATCACCAAACAGGACGCCCGTCGACAGGCGGCCGCGATTCTCGAAGAAGGTCGGCGCGCCGCTGGCGATCTCGCCAAGGAAGCCGAGCTGAAGATGCGCGAGAATGAACTCGCCGCCAAGGCTCGACTCGACCAGGAAACCAACGAGACGAAGGACAAACTGCGAGACCTGGAGCGAGACCTCGATCGTCGCCAGGCCAGCCTCGAGCAAAAGTCCGACGGTCTCCGTAAACAGGAACGAATCGTCGAGGGCAACCAACGCAAGCTGACCGACAAGTTGGAGCGAATCTCGGTTCGTGAAACCGAGCTCGAGAAGGTGCTCGATCAGCAGCGACAAATGCTGCATCAAGTGAGTGGGCTCGATAAGGCCGAGGCGACGACGCGGTTGATGAAGCTGCTTGAGGATGAGCTCGCGTCCGAAACCGGCGCGATGATTCTGAAGCATGAGCGCCAGATCAAGGAAACCGTCGAAGAGAAGTCTCGCGAGTTGCTCATCACGACGATGCAGCGTTTCGCGGCGACTCACACCGCCGAATCGACCACGAGCACGGTCGACATTCCCAACGACGACATGAAGGGCCGCATCATTGGCCGTGAAGGCCGTAACATTCGGGCCTTCGAGAAGGAGACCGGCGTCGATGTCATCATCGATGACACGCCTGGAGTCGTGATCGTCAGTGGATTCGATCCGGTCCGCCGCGAGGTGGCTCGGCAGTCGCTCGTCAAGCTCATCGCCGATGGCCGGATTCATCCGGTTCGGATCGAGGAAGTCGTCAAGGAAACCCAGGCGGAACTCGAGGACTTCATCATCCGCAAGGGCAAGGAAGCGGCTCAAGAGGCCGACGTGCCTGGGTTGCATGAACGCATCATCTACCTCCTCGGACGGCTCCATTTCCGAACGAGCTACAGCCAAAACGTGCTGCGGCATAGTATCGAAGTGGCGTTTCTTTCGGGCATGTTGGCCGAGATGGTTGGTCTCGACGGCAACGTCGGGCGTCGCTGCGGTTTGCTGCACGACATCGGCAAGGCGGCGGATCACGAATTGGAAGGCGGGCATCCCAAGATCGGCGCCGACCTGTTGAAACGCCACGGCGAAGGGCCTCAAGTCGTGCATGCCGCGCTCGGACACCACGACGATATCGTGATCGAACATCCCTACACGATGTTGGTCGCGACCGCCGACGCGTGCAGCGCGTCTCGCCCCGGCGCGCGTCGCGAGTCGCTTGAACGCTATGTGAAACGGATGGAGGAATTGGAGTCCATCGCGCTCGAGCACCAAGGTGTGCAGCAGGCCTTCGCGATTCAAGCGGGCCGCGAGGTCCGCGTGTTGGTGAGTTCCGACGACGTCGACGATCGGGTGGCCGCCAAGGTGTGCCGCGACATCGCCGGCGCCTACGAGGAACGTCTGGCTTATCCAGGCGAGATCAAGGTCACGGTGATACGCGAATCGCGTTTCACCGAGCTTGCTCGTTGATCACGAGCGAGGCGGTCGAACCGTAACGCGACTTGCTTCCCGGCCCATGCGACCCTAGGCCGCTGGGCCGGGAATTTCGCGGTGATCGCTCGTGACGAAGTTCCGTCTCGTGGGACGAACGGTAGTGGGGGCGTCCCCTTTCAAGACTTGCTCGCTCATGCGGGTATTCCCCGAATTGGCTTCAACGGCCCGACCCGTTCCGCTCCGCGGACGAGTCTCGGGGCGTGCTCGGTGAGCCGTCGTGGGGCGACTCTCCCGGTTCCTCCCGCCCAAGACATGGAAGGATGCGACGTGCCGAAGCTGTTGTTTGTCGGAGATGTCGTCGGCAGGAACGGTCTGGATTTCGCGTGTGACGTCATTCCCAAGCTCCGCGCGGACGAGTCGATCGACTGGATCGTCGTCAATGCGGAGAACGTCGAAGAGGGATCCGGCCTCACTCGCAATCAATTCAAACGTCTCAAACAAGCGGGCGTCGATGGCATCACGCTGGGCGATCACATCTATCGCAAACGCGAGATCATGCAGACGCTTGAGGCGGACGAGACCATTGTCAAACCGGCCAATATGCCGCCGGACGCACCGGGGCGCGAATGGATGCTGCTCGAGTCGGCCGAGGGAAGAACCCTGGCCGTGTTCGCGTTGCTTGGACGGGTATTCATGAAGCCGGTCGACTGTCCCTTTCGAGCGGCCGACCGCGTGCTCGGCGAACTTGAATCGCATCGCCCCGACGCCGTGCTGGTCGACTTTCATGCCGAGGCGACCAGCGATAAGCAACTCATGGGGCGTTACCTCGATGGGCGAGTCACGGCGATGCTCGGAACGCACACCCACGTAACAACCGCAGATGAATGTTTGCTCCCAGGGGGCACCGCCTTTCAATGCGACGTCGGGATGACCGGTCCCCACGACGGAATCATTGGTCGACAATTCGATCGAGTCTTGGAGACAACGCTGACGGCTCGGCCTGTCACCTTCCTGGTGGCCAAGGGAGACTTGCGACTTTCGGGCACGATCGTGGAACTCTGTGCCGAGACCAACAAGGCGACCGCCATCCGGCGCGTGTGCGTGCGGCAAGAAGAAACCAACGCCCGTTGAGCCCCCCGTCGAACGTGTCCCAAGAGTCAACGCGCTCTTGTCGCAGCCATGGTCGCGAACGCGAAGAGTCCCTCGCTCACCGGGCTGTTGATTTAAGGCCGAAGCATTGTGATTCGTGCCCAAGCAACCGACGTTCTGGATGGAAGAGAGTCGAACCACCGTATGCTAAGCCCCCTTTGGGGGCGCCGCATCATAGTCTAGGGGCAGG
>JAGQPS010000158.1 GCA_020426595.1 Planctomycetales bacterium | reverse complement strand
GTTAAACAACGCGAACAGCGGGAATCCCGGCAGATCGATTTCACCAGGGGCGATGTCGTAAAAGCGTTGGACTTCCATGGCTTGGCCTCGGAAAGTCGCGTGATGATAGAGCACACCCTTCGGAGGACCCGTGCTGCCCGTTGTGAAGATGATCGCCGCTTCGGAACGGTCGCCGACCGGCTCGAGATAGGCGGTTGGATCATCGGTCGACGTCGCGAGTCGATCGTCGCCGAGCCAAGTCGCGAGAGAAACCGAACCGGGAAAGCGGGGCGCCCCGACGCAGATGCGTTTCTTGAGCAAGGGAAATCGCCGGCCGAAGAGCCAAGTGGCGAAGTGGGCCTTGGGAATGCCGATCAGAGCTCGCGGTTCGGCCTCGGCCAAACAGCGCAACATGTTGCGCTTGCCCATGCCGGGATCGATCAGGATTTGAACGAGACCTGCCTTGAAGAGAGCGAAGACGATAGAGATGAACTCGATGCTTTGCGGCACCATCATCGCGACTCGCGTTCCGGGCTCGAGACCCGCGTCGCGCAGTCCTTGGGCAATCCGATCGCTCATCCGGTCGAGTTCCGCGAAGGAGACTCGCCGGTAGGTTCGCTTTCCGCGACGATCTCGCCCGGTGGGAAAGGCGATCGCCAATTGATCGGGCCAAGTCCGCGCGGTGGAACGGAGCAACCAGCCGACATTGCGACGCGCGGATACCGGCGGCTCATCCGCGCTCAACTCGATGTGCTCCATGGGTACAATCCGGTCGGCGGTGTCAGCCAATCAACTGGCCTTGAGTGACTTCATTGGTTTCGGTCGGAGCGGGAACGAGCCCGTGAGGTCCCGCTCGAGACCGCGTTTGTAGTTCAAATTGTCATGGCTCGCCAGCACCAACGACGCCCTGGCCCCGCTCGTTCGCCGTGGAGAAATCGCCGTGAGCTCGCAGCCATTCATGACCGATATCGCTGTCCTCGGCGGCGGATTTGGAGGCTGTTTGATCGCTCGGATTCTGGGATCGATCGGCTACCGTGTCACGGTGTTCGAACAAGGGAGCCATCCCAGGTTCACGATTGGCGAGAGTTCGACGCCGATGGCGGATTGTGTGTTGCGCGACCTGTGTCGTCGGTACGGTTTAGACGATTTGTTGCCGCTGACTCAGTATTCGTCCGCCAAACGTATGCCGAATGTTGTTGTTGGTCCCAAGCGAGGTTTCACCTACATCGACTCGAGCAACTACCAGCCTGGCCAGCAACAAGTCGCCGAGCATGAGATGTTGGTCGCGGCGAGTACCTCGTTGGAATCAGCCGACACGCACTGGCACCGAGCGAGTGTCGATCAGTATTTCGCTCGATCGTTGGAGGCCGCGGGTATCGAGGCGTGGGAACGGACGCGAGTCGAGAGAGTCACGCGCGAGAATCCCTCGGCGCCTTGGGAGCTGCACATCAGTCGGCTCGACGACCCCGGTGAGAGTCTCTGTTGTCGAGCGCTGGGGATCATCGACGCATCGGGGCGTGGCAGTCCGCTCGGAGATTCCCTGGCGCTCGAACCGACGGTTGTCGGTTTGCGAACGCGGAGCGGCGCCATCTTCGGTCACGTGCGCGATTGGGTGCCGCTTTCGGAAGTGACTGGTGGCGAGCATCAAACGATAGGAAGGCATCCTTACCCAATGGACCAAGCGGCCCTCCACCATGTCGTCGATGATGGTTGGTTGTGGCAGCTCGCCTTCGATAACTCGATCACCAGCGTCGGATGGTGTGTCGCGCCGGAGCATTTGCCTCGACGTGGCGAGAGTCGCGATGCGTGGTGGCGTCAGCGGCTGCGACGGTCACCCTGGCTGGAGCGTCAGGCCTCATCGGCCCGGCGAATCGAGCCGCAGGGTGATTGGGCATTGATCGAGCGGATGCAATTCACGCGACGGCGTGTCGCGGGAGCGGGATGGTGGATGTTGCCGGGGGCCGCGGGGTTCATCGACCCGCTGCATAGTTCAGGGATCGCGCACACGATGGTTTCGATCGAACGACTCGCGCGGGCGTTCGAGGTTCAACCCGCGAGAAGACTTCCTCCGCTCGAGTTTTCCGACGCCTACGATGCGACCCTTCGCCTTGAGATCGAGTGGTTGGATCGACTGGTCGCGGCCTGCTATCGGGCTCTGCCGCGATTCGGTGAATTCACGACCGCGTCGATGCTTTACTTCGCGGCGACGGTTGCGTTTGAACAGGCTCGGTTGGGCAATGAGCAACTCCCGGCGAACTCCGAGACAAGCTGGCAAGAGCTGCCGGCCTTCTTGAAGGCCGATGATCCGCGGGTGGTCGGCGCGGTCAGTGAGGCGGAGGCGATTCTCGCGAACTCGGCATCGATCCAGGAGCCAGCCGGTCGAACCGAGGGAAACGCGACCGACGGAGACGCCGCGCTACGGCGAGCGGTCGCGGGAGCATTGGCGGAGATCAATCATGCGGGCCTTCTCGCCGAGGCGACTCATCCGTACTACGCGCACACGGCACCGAGCAAGCCGTGATGGGGCGTTCTTGATGGGCCGCTATTCCCATCACTTCCCAAGAGGAAACGTCCAAATCGCGGAAAACCAAAGGAAACCCGAAGCGTGAGCGAGGGATTCTTCGCATGCGCGAACAACCCAACAACTCGTTTCGCCACCAATGGTTCCAGCCTATCCCTTGCGCGAAGCGCGGCGTTGGGAACAACGCACGGAGCGATTCAGCGAATTCGATTGGTCGCGCGCCGGTTGTTTCGTTTCTTGACGCCGTGAGGATCACCCGCGAGAATCGCCCGCGCACGGCTTTGCCTTGAAGGCGCGGGAGCACTCTTGACGGCGGTTGAGTGCGGAGGGCGCACAACTACCGTTTGAGGCCCCAACGACTAACGGGTGCTTCGTCGAGGGAATGGATGCCAATGAGGTCGGTCGAGCTTTTCGCGGGTGCTGGAGGGTTGGCGCTGGGAGTCGCCCAAGCCGGCTTTGAGCATGACGTCGTGCTCGAATGGAACCGCAATGCCTGCGACACGCTTCGCCGTAATCACGCCGCGGGTGTTTCCCACGTTGGCTCGTGGGATATTCACGAAGGAGATGTGAGGGACTACGACTTCTCACGGCATGCCGGCAAGGTCGGCTTCGTGGCCGGAGGCCCACCCTGCCAGCCATTTTCTCTCGGTGGAAAGCACTTGGGCCAAACCGACCGCCGGAACATGTTTCCCCAAGCGGTTCGAGCGATTCGAGAAATCGCTCCGAAGGCGTTTCTCTTCGAGAACGTGAAGGGGTTATTGCGGCCCGCCTTCCGAGACTACTACCGCTACATCGTTCACCAGCTTTCGTTTCCCGAAGTGAAGCCCAAGGGCGATGAGGAATGGAACCATCATTTAGCTCGTTTGGAGAGGATCGCGGCGCGAGGGAACCACAAGGGACTGTCCTACGACGTCGTTTATCAATTGCTTGACGCGGCCGACCATGGAGTGCCTCAACGTCGACATCGTGTGCTGCTGGTCGGATTGCGTTCCGACCTGGCCGCCAAGTTCACGTTTCCGTCGGCGACTCATTCGGAAGGTGCATTGCTTCATGACCAATGGGTGACCGGAGACTATTGGGAACGCCACCGCATAAGTCGTCGCGATCGGCCGACCATGAACGCGCGATTGGCGTCAAGGGTCGAACGTCTTGGTGATTGTTCCGCCGGGACGCTTGGTTCACCTTGGCGGACGGTGCGGGATGCCATCGCCGATCTCCCGCGGATCGCCGAGGGGGAGTCGTGTTCCGAGACAGCCAACCACTTCCTTAATCCGGGAGCGCGGAGCTATCCCGGCCATGATGGAAGCCCCTACGACTGGCCCGCGAAAGCGCTGAAGGCGGGCGATCATGGTGTGCCTGGTGGTGAGAATACGCTGCGGCTCGAGGATGGCTCCGTGCGATATTTCTCGGTGCGTGAGTGTGCTCGTATCCAAACCTTTCCCGATGACTGGGTATTCGCGGGATCGTGGACCGAGTCGATGCGTCAATTGGGCAACGCGGTTCCCGTCGGACTCGCGCATGCTGTCGCGAAAAGGCTGGCCGAGACATTGCAAGTCAAACCCAAACGAAGCCGTCGCGTTTCGAGCATCCGATAGGGTCGCTGTGGTTCTAGCACTCGATTCTGGTCGAATTGGCCCAGGTGCCATCGCCGATTGTCGGGAGACGCCGGAGGGACTTATGAGGGTGGATGTTCGCTCGACCTCGCGTGGTCGGCATCGGCGAGTCGTTGCGCGACTCATGGAGTAAACGCTGGGTTGAAGGGTGCGTTGGAAGTCGGCTTTTGCACGAAGGCTTGCTTGTTCTCATGGCTGACTCTTTATCACCCGAGGAACGCAGCCAACGCATGTCTCTCGTGCGGGGGAAAGACACGAAGCCAGAGATGATCATTCGGAGTTTGCTGCATCGGAGTGGGTATCGCTATCGCCTCCATGTGCGTGACCTCCCCGGCTCGCCCGACCTCGTTTTTCCTTCGAGGAAGAAGGTCGTCTTCGTGCATGGCTGTTTCTGGCATCGCCACGCTTGTCGGTTGGGGGCACGGTTGCCCAAATCCCGAGTCGGTTTTTGGCGGTCCAAGTTGGAAGCGAATCGACGTCGAGACCTGCGGACCCGCCGACGATTGCGGCGAGCGGGTTGGCGGGTTCTGGTGATTTGGGAATGCCAAATCCAGAAGTGGACCGCCGAGCGAATGTTGGCCAAGCTTCGTTCCTTTCTCGACGACTGACCAAGCAAGCCTCCTGAAGCACTTGGCGGAAATAAAGGCCCCTGACCCGCGGTCCCCTCCAGCCCCAGAAACCGATCTCCCGCCCCAAGCCCCGCCGACTCTACTGCTCTACTGCTCCACTGTTCTACTGCTCTCCTGCCCGTTTCACGCAAGATCGCCCCGCCAGGCCCCATCCTGTCTGTGCGGGGTGTGGAGATTGGCTACCATACGTGCTCCCGCCGATCGCTCGCGCGGGGTGCTGGCTCGGAACTCGATAGCGGGACGAGTTGGCGGGTAGGGTAGGGAAACCGATATTGGGCGGCGGCGAACGAATAGCTCCCGCGATAGCGACGGCGAAGTTTCACTTCAGCAAAGACGAGGAAACAACGGATGGTGCCAGATCCAAACAAGCATGCCGATCAGCGAAACTGGATTGAGTCCATTCTTCGGTGGATCCCGGGCTTCAAAGGGTATCTCGAGAAGGAATACCGTCGCGACAGTGACCAACTTGCTCGTAAGTGGCTGGCGGAGCGTTTGGAACGAGCCAAGCCGAAACTCAACGACTTCATGCGTGAGTTGACCGAGCAAGGTAATCTCTCGGCGCTCGGCGATGGGGATCGGCTCCGTGCCCGCATGGATAAGGTGATTGGCCGTTTTCGCTCGGCTCCCGTCGGATACAGTGGTTTGTTTGACTTCGTGCGCGTCCGAGAGGACCGGCTTGATCAGGTCTACGCTCACGACGCGAAGATGATGGAACAGGTCGAAGGGGTGGCCAGCGCCATCGAGTCGCTACGGGCCTCGGACAGTGATCCGCGAGCCACGTTGCAAGGACTGGTCGATCAGATCGATCAAGTCGATCGCTCGTTTGACATGCGAGACGATTTGCTGGCTGGCCTGGAACCGTGATTCGTTACCGCGCGTGGCGCTGAATCGAGATGTCAGCGCCGCATGTTTTCACGAGTCCTGATAGGCGGGACTCGCTCCGCATAACGCCGTGCCTGAGCCGATCAAACATTATCGGCCGTGCTACTTACGACGAGGATTCAACGGATGGGAATTCAGTTGGAGGTTCTGGAGTACTTTGACGAGTCGAACCGGTCGCTCGTGCATCGGTATCCGCCTCAAGGGTCGGCGGACATCAAGTACGGCGCGCAGCTGATTGTCCAGCAGCAGCAGGAGGCGGTGTTCTTTCGCGACGGAAAGGCGATGGACAAGTTCGGGCCGGGGCGCTACACGCTCACGACCGCCAACGTGCCCATCCTTACGCGTATCCTGACGATTCCCTGGGAGAAGAGCCCGTTCACGGCGAGCGTGTATTTCGTCGGTCGGCAGGACTTCATCGACCAGAAATGGGGCACGCGTCAGCCGATCACGCTGCGAGACAAGGACTTCGGTCTGGTACGCGTGCGGGCGTTCGGCAAGTTCAGTTTCCGAGTCAGTGATTCGACGTTGTTGCTCGAGCGTTTGGTCGGTACGCAAGGGACGTACTCGACCGAGCAAGTCACGAGCTACATGAAGGATTTGATTGTCTCGCGGCTGACCGATCTCATCGCCACTTCGAACATGAGCGTGCTCGACTTGCAGGCGATGTACGAGGAGATTGGCTCCGGAACACGCGCCAAGGTCGCGGACGACTTTGGCAAGAATGGACTCGAACTCGTCGACTTCTTCATCAACAGTCTCAATCTTCCCGAGACGGTGCAAGAGGCGATCGACGCGCGGAGCAGCATGGGAGCCATTGGCGACCTGCATGCGTTCACGATGTACCAGGCGGCCAACAGCATGGCGAAAATGGCCGAGCATTCGGGCGAGGGAGGCGCCGGCGGAGCCATGCAAATGGGCATGGGAGCCGGTTTCGGCATGATGATGCCGGCCATGTTGCAACAAGCGATGTCTGGCTTGCAGCGAGTGAATCCCGCGAGCCCGGCGGGAGGAGCCGCTCCGGCGGCGGCGATGGGAGCGGCCGCGGGTGCCGGCATGGCCGCGAGCGCCGCGCCAGTCGCCGATCCGAAAACGGTTGTCCGCGGCGTGGTGCAAGCCGCTGGCTGGCAGTTGGAGGAAGCGGGCGATCGTTGGACGGTGACCGTGCCCATTGGTTCGCTCCGCCGTCAGAAGGTCGATGTGGTGTTCGGCGCGAAGGATCCTTCGGGCCATGAGATCGTCAGTTACAAATCGACCTGCGGACCCGCGACTCCCGAGAACGCGATGCTGCTGTTGCAGTTCAACGCACAACTCGTGCATGGCGCTTTCGCCGTCGAGAAGACCGCTTCCGGTGATATGGTCACCGTCGTCGCCAATCAGCTCTCCGACACGATGTCCGCGCTGGACGTCAACAAGGTCATGACCGCCGTCGCTTGGCAAGCGGATCAGGCCGAGGAGAAGATGATGGGGACCGACGAGCACTAGTTCCCCTCGATGGCTTAATGGGGCGGCAGGCCCACATGAATCTGGGTGCGCGGAGTCCTTTGTTCGAAAGGGCTCCGCGTTACCGTTTGTGGGTCAGTGGACCGCGGACCGAACGAACGAGCTCCTTACAAAAGAACATCCACCATGATCGATCTCGGGAATGCGGAGCTTGGAATGAATTCGGTATCCGATGGGCGACGACCCACATTGACCGACTTTCGATTCGCCAGCGATGCGCGTCATGGTGGTTCGCTGGGTGGATACGCTCGGCTCGGTCGATCTCTTGTCGCCCTGATGTCGGCGTTGTTGGCGGGTGGAGTGTTGGTTCAAGGAACCATCGCCCAGGAACTGGGCGTTCCCGTTGCCGTGACGGTCGCGATATCTCAACCCACGCAGGAAGGCTTGGCGATGCTCGACGAGTCAGGCGGTTTGACGAGCGAAGCCTATGAGATGTTGGCTTCACTGGTCCTGAGCGGCATTGATCGCGAGTATCCCAACAAGCCATCCAATACGCTGGCGAGTGACGCCGACGCGCGACCCCCGCGCGAACTTTATCCCGCGTTCCACGGCTGTTTCGACTGGCACTCGTCGGTCCATGGTCATTGGGTGCTCGTCCGCTTGCTCAAACTCGACCCCGACCACGCTCGGGCCACGGAGATCCGTGCCGCGCTGGACCGTCATTTGACCGAGGAGAATCTCAGGGGCGAGGTGGAGTTCTTCTCGACGCCGGCGAACAAGAGCTTCGAGCGAATGTACGGTTGGGCTTGGTTTCTGCGACTCGCGATGGAACTCCATACTTGGGAGGACGAACAAGGGCAGCGATGGCGGGACTCCCTGCGTCCGCTCGAATTGTTGTTGGTCGAACGGACGGCCGACTATTTGAATCGTCTTCAGTTTCCCATTCGCACGGGCGTGCATCCCAATACGGCGTTCGCCCTTGGACAGATTCTCGATTACGCGCGGGCTGTCAATCGACCTGATTTGGCCGATCAGATCGTGGCGCGAAGCAAGGACTACTTCCTAGCCGATCGCGATTATCCCGATGCTTACGAGCCGTCGGGCGAGGACTTTTTCTCGGCTGGACTGTGCGAGGCCGATCTCATGCGACGAGTGCTCGAGCCGGACGCGTTCGCCGAGTGGCTCGATCGGTTCCTGCCTGGTCTCGGCGGCGGTAAGGAGAGTCCGATGTGGGAGCCGGTCGAGGTGAGCGACGTGACCGACGGCAAGATCGTGCACCTCGCGGGCCTTGATCTTTCTCGTGCTTGGTGTTTGCAGGGCGTCGCCGACGCGTTGCCAAAGGAAGACCCGCGTCGTGCCTCGCTCGAGGAACTCGCGCGGGAGCACCTCATCACCGGGTTGGCTTACGTGGCGAGCGGGCATTACGAGGGTGAACATTGGCTCGGCACGTTCGCGCTATACACACTCACGAATGTCGGGACCACGCAAGATCCTCTGGGACCATGAGGCGAAGTTAACTCACATCGGGAGACCGTTGTGAACAAACTCCGCGTCTTATTCTTCGTTGCCTGGTCATTGCTCCTCCTCGGACCGGTCGCCGCTCAACAACCGACCGCCTCGAACGACTCGGTCGCGTCGGTTCGACTAAGGAGCTGATGAGGTTGCGGAAAGCGATGGCAAGCCGATTTCCGACGGGGCGAAAAGAGGCTCAAGAACTCTCGACCAGAAGCGAACTGTGTTAGAACGATGCCCGATCGGAATCGATCTCCGCGAGGTGACGAATCGCGTTGGGTAGGCATCGATGAATATGACTTCGGTCCATCGTGTCGAGTTCGGCGGTTCACGTAACGATCATGCAGTAACGATCATGCAGTAACGATCATGCAGTAACGATCATGCAAGGGGGGCGCAAGCTGTGAGAAGCCACGAGATTGACTACGAGTTGTTTGGCGACGACATGCAAATCGTGGAAGTCGAACTCGACCAAGGCGAGACCGTGATCGCCGAGGCGGGGGCGATGAACTACATGGAGGACGGCATCACGTTTGAAGCCAAGATGGGCGATGGCTCGGAAGTCCAACAAGGCTTTTTCAAGAAGGTGCTGCAGGCGGCGGGACGCACCTTGACCGGTGAGTCGATCTTCATGACTCACTTCACGAACACCTACCCCGGCAAGCGTCGAGTCGCCTTCGCGGCTCCCTATCCAGGCAAGATCATTCCGGTCGATCTGGCTCAGGCGGGAGGAACGATGATTTGCCAGAAGGACGCCTTCCTTTGCGCCGCGCTCGGCACCAAGGTTTCGATCGCCTTTCAGAAGCGATTGGGCGCCGGCTTCTTTGGCGGCGAGGGGTTTATTCTGCAGAAGCTTAGCGGTGACGGACTGGCCTTCATTCATGCCGGCGGCACGATTCTTGAGAAGCAGCTCCAAGGCGAAACGCTGCGAGTGGACACGGGGTGCTTGGTCGCTTTCACGCAAGGGGTTGAGTACGACATCCAGCGAGCCGGAAATCTCAAGTCGATGTTCTTCGGCGGCGAGGGTTTGTTCCTCGCCACGTTGCGAGGGCATGGCACGGTGTATTTACAGAGCCTGCCTTTCTCACGGCTAGCCGATCGAGTCATCGCGCACGCTCCGTCCATCGGCGGTTCGAGCAAGGGGCAAGGATCCGTCTTGGGTGGACTGGGCAACTTGTTTGGCGACTGATCAGGGGCGTCCTCGCAAGGCGGGACTCAGCCCTTTGATTCGCGTGTTGATGCCGAGGGGGGCGTTCGACGTGCGACGCCCCGCGCGGCCCGATTGAAGTCGGTTACGGGCTCCCTCCCAAGAACCAGATCACTCGGCCGGCTCGGTCCCAATCGTTGGTGATTGACCTCACGTCGATCGAGTGGGTGTTGTCGCGAGCCCTTTGCGGCAGCACGCTGGCGACTTGGTAACCTTGGGACGGGCGGTCCCTGAAATGGGGTTCACCATCACAAATGGGTGTGCGGTCGAGACTTGCACACGCCGCGACGTGCGGTTCGGCACGGAATTCAGGTTGAAGATGGGATGTTCTGGTAGCTTGTCCGGCCCGTCGATTGATCCGCTAGATTCCGCCCGACAGGTCACCGAAAGAGGGAAACAAGTAAGCCGCGCGGAGAACGTGTGACGGAGGTCGTGGGACGTTCTGGCCGGCTGATTTCCCGCAACCCATGAGAGGTGACCATGAAGGTCTCACGTTGGGTGTTCTGGATGGCGATCGCGACCCTGGCCTTCGGGGCCCAACTTCGCGCCGAGACCATTCGGTACACGATTTCAGAGGAGGGATCCGAGGCGGCTGCGGCAGAGGCATCCTGCGACGATTGCGGCTCGTGCTTTTCCTGCACGCCTTGCTGCGATGATGGCGGATTGTCGTTCAGCTTGTTCGCTCCGAGCGAACCTTGCTTCGATGACTTCATCAGCCCGATGACCAACCCGGTCTACTTCGAGGATCCCCGACAAGTGTCCGAGGCCCGAGCCATCTACCTCACGCACAAGGTTCCCTTGGCGGCGGGTGGTGGACGTGTCAACCTCTTCGCGTTGCAAGTCCGCGCCGCGGTGAACGACAAGCTGTCGATCATCGCGACGAAGGACGGCTACATGACGAGCTCCAACCCGTTGATCAACGATGGTTGGGCGGACATCAACTTGGGCGTTAAGTACAGCTTGCTTCGCGACAGCGCGACCGGCACGCTGCTCAGCGCCGGTGCCACCTACGAGGCTCCTTTCGGATCGCCCCAGTCGTTGCAAGGCAACGGCAATGGCACGTTCAACTTGTTCCTCAGTGGCGGTCGTCGCATCGGCGACAATGGCCACTGGCTCTCGACGGTCGGCGGCTTGATGACCACCTCGCCGGCGGTGGAGAGCGAGTTCATCTACTGGTCGAACCACTTCGACCGCAAGATCAGCGATGTCACTTACGCCTTCACCGAATTCAACTGGTACAACTACACCGCTTCCGGTGCCGGTGGTATCCCCGGAGTTGAAGGTGGAGACCTGTTCAACTTGGGTTCGACGGGTGTGACGGGCAACGATATCGTGACCGGTGCGTTTGGCTTGAAGTTCAAGCCGAGCCGCCACACCGAAATCGGTGCCGCTTGGGAAGTGCCTTTGACCGCTCGTCGTGACGTGCTCGACAATCGTCTCACGTTCGACTTCATCCTTCGCTACTAAGCGAGGCGATTGACGGAGTACCCACCCCGCGCTCCGTTGTCCCAAGTCCGAGCTTCCGCGGAAGCCGATCCTTGCTCGAGGGTCGGCTTCCGTCTTTTCTTGCCTCTGTTCGCAAGCGACCTTCGCCACCACGCGGCCGTATCTCGGAGCGGCAACCAATCTAGCCAGACGTCGTCAAGCCAGTCGGACTCTTGGCAACTCAAGGGAATCGGTCGAAACTAACGGTGGCGAGCCTCGGTAGGCGATTAGTTCCGCGCGCGAGTGACTGGTGACGTCGGCAGTAGGAACTGCCGGTTGAGAGTGTA
>JAGQPS010000157.1 GCA_020426595.1 Planctomycetales bacterium | reverse complement strand
CCTCGATGGGCGTCTCACGGCCGCACGATGCGGCGAGTCTGATGTCATCAACAGCCCGTGACGCTTCGGGTTTCCTTTGCCTTGCCACGCTTTTGCCGCGGTCGACCGGGGCGGAGCGTGAAAAGCGCAACATCGAAACTCACGGCTCCCTTTCGATGGTTGAGTGCCGTGGCGGTCACTCATCCGAGACTGGGATCAGGGCGGCGCCATCGATGATGACGTAGCCGTCGGTGTCTTGGTTGGAAATGACGAGTCGCAAGGGTTCGCCCGGCGCGGCGGTGATCTCGCCAATTACGTGGAGCACTTTTTCAATCTCGGCCGGTTGCCTCTGATCGACCAAGACTTGCGTCCGTTTCGAACCGACGACGATGGTCACGGGAACATTCGAGGCTCGATTGGGATTGGGGACGTAGCCGAGCGCGACTTGATAGCGTCCGTCGAGCGCGTTGCCAAAATCAAAGGTCGCCGACGCGGCTGGTTTCTCAGCGCCCGAGCGACGAGCCGCGTCGTCTCGGCCACCATCGTTGTCGTGCCGGTAGTTGGCGCCGATGAAGGGAGTGATCGAGGTGCTGGCCGTCCATTCTCCCACCGTGATCGCCTTGGAATCATCCAGCACGATGCCGGGGAGGCGTGCGGGATCAACGCCCCCAGCGGCCTGCCACTGGAGAATCTGTCCGTCGGCCAATAGGCGTTCCTGGAGCACGGCGATGTCGATCTCTTGAACGTCACACTGTTGCTCGAGAGCTAGATGCGCGGCCGTGGCGGCGCTTTGTCCGAGCACCATGAATACCGGTTCCATGCGGATCGACCCATAAGCGATGTGGGAAGCACTCAGAGCCACCGGCACCAACAGGTTTCCACATTCGCTCTGCTTCGGCGTGATCGCGCCATAAGCGATGGGATACGGGGGAAAACCTCCGACCTGCACGTCGCCTTCGTTACGCGCGAAGCCACGCTCGTCGACATAGCGCTGGACATTGTGGGAGTCCATCGTGTAGGCGGCCAGTCCGACGGCGTCGTCCGCTCGCTGGCGCCCTTGGCAGTGGTGCTGGGTCATCACGACCGAGCCCACCATGCGACGAGCCTCGCGCACGTAGAGCTGATGGGACCAGCCGTCGGTTTCCACGAACTCGTCGCGGCAATTTCCCCAACGCGAGATGCCACGTCGAATCGCTTCCGGCACGCGTGGATGATTGGCGAGGGTCCACATGAGCCCCTCCTGGTAGTCGCGATGAGCCCGATAGATTTCGGCTCGCTCCTCGTAACTCGCCTCGGCCCAATCGTAACTCATACCGATCCAATCCGATGAGACACCGTGATTGTTGTTCGCATCGGTCTTGCGGTTCGGCATCAAGATCGGATTCCAGGGCTCGCGTCGTTCTCCCGCCTCGAAGTTTCGCAGCAACAATTCGTAGAGCGACTCGTCATAGTTCTCCGGCTTGGCGAACGGAATTTGATTCTCCGGCACGTCGGTCACGCACATCCGCAGGCAATAAGCCTGCACCCGATGGTCTCCCGCTCCTTCCGTTCCCGGCCCCAGCGGATCGATGCCGGGTAACAACCCGCTCGCCGGATTTCCAGGCTCGCGATATGGGTCGACTCCCGGCTGAATTTGATGCTTGGTCGCCTGGGCTGTTTGAACCCCGTTGAGCGTTTCGCCATGAACCGCGTTCGCCTCGCGCCCGACGACATACGACACGCCCGCTTCGGCCAACAGATCTCCCTCGTAGGTCGCGTCGATAAACATCGAGCCTTGCACGATTCGACCTGACTCAAGTCGCAATCGCGCGATGCGATTACCCTCCAGCTCGACACCCGCATCCGCCGTACCCGGTTGTCCCGACCGCACCAAACGCTCGTTCGTCCAGAGCGTCGCGCCGCAATCGGCGATCCAGGCTCGATAGATGTCCTCCGCGACTCGTGGCTCGAACGTCCACATCGCATCGTCTTGCGCCGATCGATGGGGACCTCGGTAATCGGCGGACCTCTCTTGAACCCACGACTCGTCTCGCGAGTAGTATTCCTTGATGCGGCGATAGAACTCACGCGACAAACCGCCAATCGCTCCCTTGTTGCCGATATCGGTCGCTCCCAGTCCGCCCGACGTGAGGCCACCGAGATGTTCACTCGGCTCGATCAAGAGCACGCTCATACCCAGCTCGCGTGCCTGGACCGCGGCGATCACGCCACCACTCGTTCCTCCATAAATCACGACATCCCACGAGGCCGTCTCGTCGTCCTCGCGAACCGGCGTGGCGGCCGCCGATGGAGCCCTCTCGACCGCCACCGCGACGACACGAGACGGGGGCCACAGCGAATCGTCCGTCGCTAGTTCGGGTAACAGAAGACTGACGCTCAAGATCGTGATCAACAAACCGGTCACGATCGGTTCCGCGAATCCAACACCGAGATAACGCAACAGGCGATTCATGTTGGTTTCCATCTTTCATTAGGCGGAATGCGATGAGGTGCGAGCGATGAGGTCGACGAGCGTGTCGCCAACAAGTCGAGTCGTGTTCGCCTGGACAACGAGAATCAGGCCTGTCCCCTGTCGCCAGCCTCGTAATCAAGCGGCTGGCCGAAGGAAATGCGATAGCCGTTGAGATCCTCGACCGTGCATTCGTTGATGCCGTAAGGAGCCAACCACAGGGGCTGGACGATCCGCGCCGCTTGCTCCTGAAGACGCCTCCAAATCGCATGCACATCACTGACGTACACGTAAGCGTCTCGCTCGAGGTCACCACGCGTCGTGGGCGATGGAGCGGTGAACGATGCGCGATACTGAAAGTGAATCGAGGCGTTCCCGAGATTCACGATGCCATAGACGCCATCGGGTTGCCCGGGATCGGGCTGAAAGACACCGGCGGTCGGGTCGAGCTCGAACCCGAAAACGTCTCGGTAGTATTCCGCGGCTTGGCGGACGCGAGGCACGCCAAGAATCGGAGCAACTCGCGCCAACATCGGCCGCATGGCTTTCCCCCCACGCCGATCGCGAGACCAGCGGCCACTCGGTCTCGCGGCCGCCGGTGACTCGACTCGAGACTAGTACTCGAAGTCGATCCGAGCACCCATCTCTTGCAACGCCTGTACCTGGGCTCCACGAGCCTCATCACTGAGCGGGTTATCGCGCAGATAGAGCTTCCAGAATGGCGCGAAGTTGCGGCGGCCATCGATATCTCGACGAGCCATGTCCACGAGGATCGACAAGTCGGTCAACTTGTTTTCCTGCAGGAACAGGAAGTTGAGATCTTGGAAATTGGCGATCGGCGTGAGATCGGTGATGCCATTCCCCTTGAGATCCAGCGATGAAATGAAGCGATGATCCTTGATGGGAGTCAAGTCGGTGACTTCATTGCCATCCAAGTACAACGACCATAGCTTCGTCATGCCCGCGACGACGGCGATGTTCTTGACGCGGTTGTTGGACAGGTAGAGCGACCGCATGGCGGTTAGGTTGGCCAGGGGAGCGAGATCCTCGACCTCGTTGTTGGACAACTCCAGGTACTGCATCCGAGTCAACTCGGCGAGTGGTCCGATGTCGGTGATCTTGTTGTCACTCAGCGAGACGCTCTGGAGATACTTCAAGCCGGACAATGCCGAGAGATCGCTGATCTCGTTCTCGCGCAGATCGAGTTCCGCCAGCGAGTAACACTTCTCCAAACCGGTGAGGTCGGTGACTCCGGCATCGACTCCCTTGATGACCGACAGGTACTTCACATCCTCTTCGGTGATCGGATCCTCGGTGTACCGCTTATCGAACACGTAGCGGCGCACCACGCTTTCAAGATTCTTGTCGGGAAAGATGCCTTGCGGACCATCTTGAGCCGACGACTGGCGGGCGTCGAACGCCGAAAGAGAAACGAAAGCGGCGAATGCGACGAGCCAAATGGTGAAGTACTTCATGGCTGTCTCCGTAGCGGAAGGGAATCCGAGCCACGACCGGCTCGGGGAGGGGTTGGGATCACCGCCGTATTCTAACAGAAGCCAGTTCTCGATGCGCCAAGCCGCCCCTAAAACTGGTCTCGACGACCAATCCGAACCGATCGCCGGCATCCGCTCCAGGGAGACGTGTCGAGCCGAGCCAAAATCTCGGCCGACAACGGCCCAACGCGTAAATGGGTGCCCTTGGAATCCACCGATCAAGCCGGGGTGGGATTCTCGGAATGGTCCTCAACCAAACTCCGAGCCAGCGCCAAGCAACGTGGCCGATCGGGCGATTAGCCGATGGACGGTTCGAACAACTCGGCTAGAGTCCGAATGCGGGGTCGGCCCGCCTCCGCAGCCGCTTCCCAGGCCGCTTCGGTTCGGCAAAGGCAAATCGCGTCCCAACCCGCGGCGATCGCCGGTTCGTAGTCGTTGGCCGGTTGATCGCCAATCATCACCATCCGCACCTGTTCGGACTCGGCGCGACGATCATTTCGCGATGCTTGCCAACGCGCGGTGCCCGCCAGTCGCTCGTAGAAGAGCGGGTCGCGTTTGAGCACGCCGAGATCCGCGCTGGTGCGAACGAAGCTCGCGGCTCGAGCCAACGACTGGGTCTTCGTCCACAGATGGAGTCGTCCGTCGAAGTTGGAAGCGAGCCCCCAACATCGCTGCTCGCCGATGAGTCGCTCGACCAAGGCACGCGCGTCTGGAAACCAGGTCCACGCGGTGGCCGAGGAGAAGTGGACCCACAACTCGTCAAACACATCCTCGAACCGCTCGCCCACGTCGGGCAATACGGCTCGTACGACTTGTTGCCAGCGTTCGCGTTCCGAGTCCTCGTCGGTCTCGCTGGAACCATCGCCCCAAATCGAACGCATGGCGGCGGGAAACCGAGCCGCCACTTGTTCCGCGTCGGCTTCCACACCGAACCGACGAGCGACTCGCGCGTAAGTCACCGGAAACGGCTCGGCCGTGTCGATGATCGTACCCACGACATCCAACGCGATGACATCGGCACGCCGAGCGATCTCCCAGGCGCTCCGTTTGTCGCGGTCTTGGTCGTCGCCGCTCAGTTCGGGGCGGCTCAAGGGATGATCCACTGAAACGCGTCCAAGGTCAGCACGAACAGCATGAGTCCGATCAACATGAACAGTCCGATGTAGGACAGCATGACGTAGACGCGTTCGGAGGGAGGCTTGCCGAAGATCCCTTCGTAGATCAGGAACACCGCGTGCCCGCCGTCGAGCACCGGAATCGGTAGAAAGTTCACGACGGCCAAGTTGGCACTAATCAGCGTCAGGAATAGCAGCAGCACGGCATCGCCACGCAACGCCATTTGAGTGGCCCCCGCGGCGATCGTTCCGGGGCCACGCAGGTTGATGACGGAAACTCGACCCCTCATGATTTGGCGAAGCGTGAGGTACACCTGGAAGGTCGATTCCTTGGCCTCGCGGAAACCAAGCGACACCGCCTCGGAAAAGCTGTACGCGGTCAAGATCTCCTCATAGGGCTGCAGCGAGAAACCGCGCCCGCGACTCCATTCGCCGTCGAGTCGAACCGGCTTCAGCCGCACGGTCTGCTTTTCATCTCCGCGCTGGACAACGAGCTTCAACTCGTTCTCGGAAGCCATGAATTGAGTCACGTCCATGATGGTCGGCCAGATCTGGGGCCATTCCTCGAACGTGAATTCCTCGGGAGTCGCCCGCAACTTGCTCTTAGCGGTCAGCGTCGTTCCTCCTTCGAGAAACTGGGCCGACACAAGGGAGTCGCCCGCCTTGAGACCAGCGGCGTCAGCCGGGCTGCCAGTTCGCACGGCGGCGATCTCGGTCAGCAATTCCACCGTGATTCCGAGCTCATCGATTCCCATCGGCATATGACCTGGGGCATCGAGCAACATTCGTGGAAGACGAGGCTGAACGCTCAGGTCGATCGTCCCTTCGCCCCGCAGGATCGTGAACTTAACGGTCTGCCCGGACCGCGCGGCGCGCCTCATCATCCCTGGCAAGAGCACGATGTCGGCGATCGGTTGATCGTCGATGGCTTGAATCTGGTCTCCTGGCTGGAGCCCCGCCGTCGCCGCGGGCGAACCTGGCTGAACGGCCGCGATCGGTCCGAAGCCCACCGAGATTCCGTAGTCGAGGTACGGCTGGGGTTGCACCACGATTTCCAATTGCTCGACGGGTCTGTTCTCGACCTTGTCGGTCGGCTTTCCTCCCAGTCGCTGAACGGTCAGTGTCACTGGCTCATCGTAATGAATGAGCAACTCACGTTTCAGGTCGTGGCCGAACGCGGTCTCGACTCCGTTAACCGCGACGACTCGGTCCGCCGGCATCAATGGAGGCTCAGCGGTCGACGCGGCCATTCCGGCGAAAATCGCCTTATCATTGTCCGCCAATTGATTGCTCGAAACTGGCTCGATGCCAACGCTACCAATGCTCACGTTTCGAGCCTTGATCAGTTCGCCGGTAGGAACGAGCGTCAAATCCTTTGGTGTTTCGGAAGCAGGCTCGAGGACCTCAAGCGTCACCTCATGGCCGATGCCGGTCAGAGCCACGCCGCTGGCGATATCGACCCAGCGTAGATGCTCGGGCGGCTTGGAATCCCCGTTGACATGCAGGATCCGCGTGCCGGGTTGCACGTCGGCCATCCAGGCCGGACCACCCGCGACGACTCCTCCCACCACGGCGGGTTGAAAGGGCGCTCCCATCGAAAACGCGATCATGGCGAGCACTACCGCGAAGATCAGGTTCATCACCACGCCAGCGCTGATGATAAAGAGCCGCTGGGGAACGCTCTTCGCCGGAAAGCTCCGAGGGTCAAGCGGCTCACTTCCTTCAATATTCTCCTCGCCCGCCTTGGGAGACTCGGTTCCCCCGGCTTCCGTGTCACCGCCTTCTCCGCGCACACGAGCGAACTCGGCCTGTTGTTCCGCCGGGTTGTCGACTTGGCCGAGCATCTTCACATAGCCGCCTAGCGGAATGATGCCGATGCCGTACTCGGTCTCGCCCCATTGGAAATGGAAGAGCCTCCGGGGGATCAACACGAAGTCACCGATCTTGATGTCGAACGCATCAAAGCCGATGTAGAACTTGTCGCAGCGAACACCACACGCCTTGGCGGCCAGGAAGTGCCCGAGTTCGTGCACGAAAATCAAGAAGCCGAAACCGACCACCATCTTGGCGATCGCGATCCAACTTGCGAGTTCAAACCACGAAAACCGGGTCTCGGCAATCAAACTGATGTCCACTTGCGGGTCTCCTCCCGAGCCCACGAGTCGAGTCGCATGAGCGTCTCGAGCGTCGGCTGGGGTTCGTAGTCATGGGCGTCCAGGATTGTGCGGCAAGCCTGGGCGATCTGCGTGAATCGTATTTCGTGCCGCTGAAACCGCTCCACGGCGATTTCATTGGCGGCGTTGAGCACGACTCCCGTCGTGCCTCCGCGCCGAGCCACCTCGCTCCCGAGTCGCAGCGCCGGGAATCGGTCGTAGTCGGGAGCCTCGAAGGTCAGGCTCCCAATGCGACACAAATCCAACGGCAGGGTAGGGCCTGCGGCTCTTTCAGGGAAGGTGAGCGCGTACTGGATCGGAATCTTCATGTCCGGGGCTCCCAATTGAGCCAGGACATTGCCATCGACGTATTCGACGAGCGAATGGACGATCGATTGCGGATGGACCAACACCTCGATCCGCTCGGCATCGATGCCAAACAGCCACCGGGCCTCGATGACCTCGAGCGCCTTATTCATCATGGTTGCCGAATCGATCGTGATCTTGGCTCCCATCGACCAATTCGGATGAGCCAGCGCCTGATCCAGCGTCGCTTGCTCCATCTGTTCGGTTGTCCACGTCCGAAACGGCCCGCCGCTCGCCGTGAGCAAGATGCGTTTCACCTCGGCCACTGAACCGGCGCGAAGAGCCTGGAAAATGGCGCTGTGTTCGCTATCGACCGGCAGGATTTCGGCTCCCGTTTCCGCGGCTCGGCGAACGGCCAGTTCGCCCGCCACCACCATCGTTTCCTTGTTGGCCAAGGCGATCCGTTTTCCCGCTTCGATCGCGGCCAGCGTACTCGGCAATCCGGCGCTCCCCACGATCGCCGCCACCACGGTGTCGATGGTGGCATGAGCCGCGATCTCGACGAGCGGCTCGGGGCCGACCAACCACTGACCGGCGAGATCGCTCGGCGGAGCAAAGCGAGCCGCGGCCACGGGGTCGGTCGCGATGATCCAATCAGGCTGCCAGCGGCGAGCCTGCTCGACGAGTTCATCCAGCCGCGAATGGGCCGAGAGCGCCGCGACTCGAAACCGATCTTGAGCGGCTTCCACTACCTCCAACGCGTTGCGACCGATGGAGCCGGTCGAACCGAAGATCGCGATGTTACGGGGCGCGGAATGCATGAATGTCCAACTGAAAGTCGCGATCCGGTAGGTCCCTGATTCTTGCCGCACACGCCACTCGCTGACTCGTGGCGATTTCGCCTCGCGTGGTGCCTGCACGCCTCACTGTCGTCGTCAAGCGACATCGCCAACACGGCGCTGGCCGAAGACCGCGATCCGAGCTTCGCACGAAACCATCATCCCCGCCCAAGCCGCGGCGCGATCCTCCTAGATCGATAGCTTACCGCCGACCGTTCGCCCTCGGCCGCGCTGAAAATGGCCTGACGACATCGCGTGGGACGCTCACCGCCAGCCGAGCTTCGCGCCAAGCTCACCGATCGAGCTTCCCCGGCGGACGGTTCCCGATGCGGGTCAGGTGGGCGCTCATTCCACGGCCAACCGCGGCGGCCCATCGAGGCTAACTCGTTTTGCAATCAAACTTTAGAGCCTCGAAATTCTAGGAAAGCCTGGCAAACGCCACAAGGCGAGAACGGCCGCGTGGGGAAGGACCAACCAAGGGGACGTCATTTGCCGACCGTGACTCGCCCCTCTACGATGAAGCCAACGGAAAGCGCGATTCGAGTGACCGGGATTGAGACGAATTCAATCGCCATCCTCGATTGGCTTCTCCCAAGCCATCTCCAGAGGCAGCAAGCCGTCTCCAGAGGCAGGGGGGATCGACGCGGAGTTAGGGACGGCTCTGGCACGCGTCATGCATTGCTCGCCCCTCCTGATCCTGATTCTCGAGCCCCCTCACGGAAGCCGTGCCCATGTCGAACGAATCGCCCCGTCGCTCTTCCGAACCCAAGTCGAATGGAAACTGGGTCTGGTTCCTGGGCATTTTGATCGTCGCGACCCTCGCTGGCATCTATCTCGTCGGCGAGAAGCAAAACCACGATTTGACCTGGAATCAATTCAACGAACTGCTGGACGGGCAGTTGGAAGGTCGACTGGATGGAGCGACCACTCGAGCGTTCATCGACGTCGAGTCGCCTTCCAAGGACGGCACCAAGACTCGTTACAGCGGTTTGCGCGATTTGGTGATCGGTGACCGAGACATCCAGGGCAAGGTGTTGGCTCAAAAGGTCAACGCTCGCGGTTCGGTGACCGGTGAGGAGGAAGAGGTCCGCTTCAATACTCCCAAGGAACCATCCGACCTCGTGACCTCCCGCCTGTACGAGCGCCTCGAACAGGCGGGCGTTACGCATAGTCCCGACGGCGGCGAAACGGTGTGGGAGCGTTACGGATTCATGATCGTCATGACGGTCGTGTTGCTCGTGGCCATCACGTTCATCTTTCGGCGGTTGGGGGGAGCCGGCAGTGCGATGAGCTTCAGTCGCAGTCGCGGCAAGATGTACGCCCAGGAGGACATCGGCATCTCGTTCGACGACGTGGCGGGCATCGACGAAGCGGTCGAGGAAGTACGCGAGGTCGTCGACTTTCTGCGCAATGCGGACAAGTACCAACGGCTCGGCGGCCGCATTCCCAAGGGAGTCCTGCTCGTCGGGCCTCCGGGTACCGGCAAGACGCTGCTGGCCAAGGCGATCGCGGGTGAGGCGGGCGTGCCGTTCTTTAGCCTCTCGGGAAGTGACTTCGTCGAGATGTTCGTCGGTGTCGGAGCGGCTCGGGTTCGCGATCTGTTCCAGCAAGCCGAGGCCAAGGCGCCGTGCATCATCTTCATCGACGAACTCGACGCGCTCGGCAAGACGCGCGGCGGCGGAATCGTGAGTGGCCATGACGAACGCGAGCAAACGCTCAATGCATTGCTTGTGCAAATGGATGGCTTTGATTCCAACGCGGGCGTGATCGTGATGGCGGCGACCAATCGCCCCGAGACACTCGACCAAGCCTTGCTTCGTCCGGGACGCTTCGACCGACACGTCCTGGTCGACCGTCCCGACGTACGTGGTCGCGAGGCGATTCTCAAGGTTCACGTCAAGAATGTGAAACTCGATCCCTCGGTCGACCTGAAGCACGTCGCCAGCATCACTTCAGGCTTCGTCGGCGCCGACCTCGCCAACTTGGTCAACGAGGCCGCGCTTCTCGCGGCTCGCGGAGAGCGTGATGCGGTCGGCATGAAGGAATTCAACGCGGCGGTCGAACGAGTCACCGCCGGTCTCGAAAAGAAACAACGCGTGATGAGCGACGACGAGAAGCGGCGCATCGCCTATCACGAGGCGGGGCACGCGCTTGTCGCGTACAGCTTGCCCAACACCGACCCGGTGCACAAAGTCTCGATCATCCCGCGTGGCATCGCCGCGTTGGGCTACACGATGCAGCGTCCCGAAGCGGATCGATACCTCGTCACGCGCTCGGAGCTCGAAAGCCAACTGCAGATCCTGCTTGCCGGCACGCTGGCCGAGGAAATCGTGTTCCGCGATATCTCGACCGGTGCGTCGAACGACCTGCAGCGCGTGACCGATCTGGCTCGAGCCATGGTGGTGGAGTTCGGCATGAGCCGACTCGGCCGGATCAACTACGCCGATCAGCGCCGCTCCGCGTTTCTCGCTGGTAGTGGCGAGGAGACTGGGGCGCGACACAGCGAAGCGACTTCGCGCGAGATCGATCAAGAGGTGCGTCGCATCATCGACGAAGCCTTGGGGCGATCACGGCATATTCTGGAAGTCCGACGTGACGCGCTCGAGAAACTCACGCTTCGACTGATCGAGGACGAGGCGATCGACTCCGACGAATTCGCGACGATCATGCAAGAATCGATTTCCGGTCCGCGAGTCGTGCCGGGAACGATGTCGGTCGAGCCGGCCGAGGAACCCACCTCGGAGCCCTCGGAGATCGAGGCCCCGCGCCAAGCCTCGGGCGGCGAGGCGTAGATTGCGGCATCGCGCATGAGTTTGAGCCAAGGGGCAACTCGACATGGTCGCCTCGACGGCGCTGAAAGAGGCGTGCTTTCGCGGAGCGAAAGCCTACACTCTTGCGGCTCTGTTCGCGGGCCCGCGGTTGGCCCGATCGCCGGCGTGCGACAGTGTCGGCTTTTGCTCCGCAAAAGCAGGTTCCGTGTACCCACTCACAGATTGAAAATTAATCCAGTCACTCCGTTCTCTCGGTGAGCTCGGTTGTGACCGAAACCGGACCCCTAATTGAGAGAGCGGTCGCGCCGCCCTCTCGTAGCCAGCGGCCTGGGGTCGGCGAGCAAGCGGCAGGCAACTTGCTCTAACCGGCAAAGGGCGCCATGAACGCCCTAAGGTTGCGGTTCAGGGTGTCGATCTTTTACGGATTCAGTAGGCGGGCAGGGGCGGATTGCTTGAAATCGGCCCCAGGCGACTTGTAA
>JAGQPS010000156.1 GCA_020426595.1 Planctomycetales bacterium | reverse complement strand
GATTTGTACTCGGCCATTTTTCGGAAGGCTTCATCTTTTGGCCTCTGTCACTTGATTCCAGTGTTGGTTCCCGGGAACGGGTGGGATGGGTTTCTGTACATGTCCGGTCGAATTGTCATCCATGGATCGAACAATAGAATTCCAAAGTCGCTTCCAGGAGGGGACCTGGTTTCATAGCCATATGGGCGAATTAGTATGTAGTTGTGTTGAATTGAGTAAAAATCGGTGAATGGAATGACTCTGCTGTGCCACTGTACTCGTTCTATTCGCAGCAGTAGATGAAGCTTTACTTCGTTTCCGTCAATTGTAATAGTGCTGTCAAGCAGTTCGTCGGACTTTATAAATAAAAACGTCGTCCAGTCGTCGCACCAAGGCCAAGTAAATTCGTTCTGTATGCCAAGGTATTCCAAGGCTGGATTTCTAGTTCCCTGGTAGGGTCGTGCGCCGCGATGAGTCTCTAAAAACTCGTCGACTGACTTCATGTACCAGTCGGCAACGCGGTTGGCCAATTCAGTGATTTCTCTTTCTCCGAGTGGGGCGACTCTCACAGGCGGCTTGGGAGGGAAGAGCGTGAGCATTTCTCCAAGCGAGTTTACGATTCTCGTCTTGAAGTATCGCCAGTTGTATCTAATGTCAGCGCGTGCAAGAGTCGAAGTGGGCAAACGGCCCAAAGAAGAGGGTCCATTGTATCGCTGATAGACGGGAACTGAATTGCCTACTGGAATACGAGGAATCCCTTGTGAGAGGGGTATTAAATCGGTTCGCCCCCAAATCTGGCTTGTAAGGGGAGCACTACGCGGCCACGTCCAGACGGATTGAAGTGGCCTTTCTGGATAATCGGAAAGAACCCAATTTCTCGGCGCGTTTGAGGGCGATCGAGATCGAAATCGTTCGATGTATTCAATCGCCTTAGTCACGGCAAGGTGATCGCTGGGCGAGAGGCGAATGTCCTTGGCAATGGCATGCCTTAATCGCCACAGGCCCGAACGCCAATCCGTGTCATGCGTCTGACGCAGCGTGTCGATTTGGTCGTCTATGAATTGTCTGAGTTCTTGCCTCGCCGTTGCCAGTGACTGTTCTAATTGTTCTTTCTCGGTCTTGCTCAAGAGAGCGTCGATAAAAGTCGTCGGCGACTCGGTGTTAATGAGTTGATTTTCAAGGTTGGAGACCCTGCGTGAAAGCCGCAATAATTCCCACATCACTGGGTCGGTCAATGTCGAGTGAGTGTTTTCAACGTTCCCCTGTTGGGACAAAGTTGTTGTTAAGAGGAGCGAACCGAAAACTCGTGATTCGATCGGCGAATCATGGTCCCATCCAGTGTTGTCAATTGTTATTTGCGTCTCCGAGGTTGGGATCGCTAGCAGTTCGTTCTGTTCAGTAGCACCGTTGTTCGCTTCTTCCATCTGGATCGTAAGCGTCTTGTACCACACGGCTAGATGTGTTGGTGAGGTAGGAGCGGCTGCCGTTGACGGTGGTGGAGTAGATCGCACCGCCGAGGGTGAGGCCTGATACTGGTTGGATATGTCTTTTGCTTTTGGTGAATTCTCCGGCGAAGCTTGCGGCTTGATATTCGGAAAGGCTTGGGTTTTCGATTCTAGTTCGCCGAGGAAGGTCTCTGGGGCAGTAAGCGTTGGTTTAGGGCTCAATGAGGACGCCGAGGGTTTGGATTCTTTCGGAGTCAGTTTTGCGACGGTTCCAGTTTGGTCAAGCGCAGTAGCGTAGACCTTTGGATTCAGCTCCTCACCATCCTTGGGATCGGTCTCCGGCGACGTGCCTCTGAGCAGATCGCTGTCTCTAGACTTTTCGTAGGGATCAAAGTCGCCTATCAGATCCCGTTGCAATAGGTCTCGATTCAGTAAATCTGACTGCTCGCCAGACTTTCGTTTGTCAAGTCGCTGCGCGTAGTGATTCTGTGAGTCAGTCGACGATGACCAGGTCGTGCCTGCCCCATCGTCAGCGCTGTCCCAGAGCTCCCGCCCGTACATTGAGTCAATCAGACCGCGCGGCGTTGTGAAGGACGGATCGGAGAATAGCCGATTCGGGTTGGGAAGGAGCTCTTCACCGTCTTCGGGAGAGCCTGTAACGTAGTTGATGTTTAGGCCTATCGCACCCATTCTCGAGAGTTGATCACCAAGGTCCGGAGTACCACTAACATCGGGGCGAGCAAACTCAGTCGGAGTTGGAGGGAAGACGTTGACGAAGTTGCCTTGGTTGATGGCGTCGAGAGCTGACATCGCGGACTCTTCCGCCTGCCGTTTCGCGGCTGCAGCGGATTCCTCAGCGAGCAGGATGTTCCTGTCCTCGTCCGCTTTAGCAGTTCTTTTGCTCGCCAATGCGAGATTGGAGGCGTCCTTAAGCGTTTTTTCGGCGGTCGTGATCTCCGTGGCTCGAGCAATTCCTGCAATGGCTGCCGCAGAGGAATGGGTTTCCTCCACGTCAGCTTGCTCATCCGCGAGTTTGGCAAGGGATCCCGCGTTAGTTGCGGCGGAACTTAGCTGAGCTGATAGGCCAGCCGCTAGCGCGGCGTCTAGCTGAGATTGAAGTGCGACGCTGGCATCGTCTACCGACTTCTGGGCGGAAGTCCGCGCGAGCACTGTGGAATGGCGAGCCGCTTCGACAGCTGCCTTGTAGTCAACCTGGGCCTGGGTCAAGGCGGTGAGATTTACCAAGTCAGTATCGAAGACGTCCGTCAAAGCAGCTTGGTAGTTGACGCCTCGAGCCAAGAGGTATGCGATGTCCGACTGCTCATTGGCTTCTTTCTCGGCTGTCTTCGCGGCATCGATGTCGGTGTCACGGTTGGCGAAGGTGTATTCGTTGCCGTTGCGCGTGCCGATGTTCGCGTCTCGGTTGGCAAGTGAATTGGTTGTCGCCGTCGCGTGTCGCTGTTCGGCGATCTGGTCGACGTACGTGTCGATGACCAGTACTTGATCTTGAGAGTACGCCAAATCGATCGCGGCGTGCGAGAGCGCAAGAGCCTTGTCGGCGGCAGACGCAGTCGCCGCCGCAGCGGTACGAGCGGTGTTCAATTCCGTGACTTGTAGGACGATTCGATCCGCAAGGTCGGAGTTGGCCGATAGGACCACCGCGTTGAGGTCAGCCGTTGCCTGGGTTCTCAGGGCAACCGCTTGTGTCCACCAGGTTTGCTTGGCGGTCTCAATCGCCGCGAGGTCGTCGTGGGCGACAATGGTCGTAGAGTTGGCCAGGGCCACTGCCGCTAACGTGCTGGCCGACTGGATCGCCGTGCCGAGGTCATTCTCGATCTGGGTACGCGCCGTCCGTAGATCCGCTTCGGTCTGAGAATCGGCGAGAAGCTTCGCGGCGGCCGCTTGAGCATTCGCGAGTTCACGGGCGTTGAGTCCTGCGGCCGATGCCACGACGTATTGCTCGATTGCTGTCGCCGATGATAGAACCCAATCCGCTTGGGCCTGGGGTTCGTCCACGGATTCCAGGCTGTTGACTTGGCCCATCGCCTTGGTCCAGACCTCATCGGCCAGTGCCCGAGCCTCTTGATGGTCGGCGATCGCCTCGTAATACGCCTGGCGATAGGCTTCGGCGGCCGTCTCATCACCATTGAGCTGAGCGATCACATAGTCACGGTGCAAGTCGATCAGGGACTTGGCGAAGTCCGCCGCATTGTCTGTGTCTGCGATATCTCGGTTCTTTGTTATCGCGAGCCGCTGGGCTTCGCTGTTATCGTCGGAGTCGAGGAGGTCAGCATCCAGTGCCGAGTCGGCATCGGCAATTTGCTGTTCCCGGACCGCATCGACTTGGAGTTGACCCACGTCGCCATTGTATTTTGCGGTGCGCTCCGCGGCGTCCCGCGTGAACCTCGAGCCGAGTTTCTCGACCTCGGCATTCGTCGCTGCGACGATAAGGTCATGGGACGCCTGCGCTACGGCGCTCACGATCGAACTGAGGAATTGAGCCTGGGCGGCTTCCTCCGCCGCAAGTTGCCCCGAACGATCGGAACCTTCGGTAGGGTTCCAAGCCGCGACTCGAGTCGCTCGGTCGTCGGCACGGTCCGCCTTGAACTGAGCGTCGGCCTCCTGAATATCTTGTGCCAGGTCCGCGCGGGTCTCGCCAAGGGCTTGGGTGGAAGTCTCCTCGTTCAGCTGCTCACGTGACGCGGTGGCAGAGTCAACGTCGAAGAGCCCTTGGAGGTAAGTCGACGCACTGGCCAGAAGATCGCCGAGCTGAGTGGTCAGGGCCGTATCCGCCGCGCCAAGATACGCGGTGATGGCGGCCTTGATGGAGGCACCCAAAGTGGTCAACAGGCTGTAGTATGTCGTGATGCCTTGATTTTCAGCGGCGGCAATCGCATCGACGAGGGCCTTGGAGTCATCCGCGACTTGAGTCACGTACGCGATGTTCGCGGTTTTGATTGCATTCGCGAGCTTGTCGTCTTCGGCGGCCAGCCGATTGGTGACATTCTCAACCGTATCTCGCAGCCAATCGCCATCCGTCTTTATGGGAACGGCGGCGTCGATGTACTCGACCCAAGCCTGCGCGATCGCTACGTCACGAGTCTTGATCGCTTCCGCTCTCTGAATGTTGAATTGGTCGTGAGCGGCGCCGATTTGATTCGACGCAATGGTCGCCTCGATGGTCGCATTCTTGGCCAATTCCTCGTAGGCGGAGGAAACGAGCTCCCTTCGCGTTCTGGCTGCAGCCTCAATGGCGTTCCTGTGGGCCTCAATGGCGTCACCCGTGAATTGCCGATTGATTGCCTCAGCGGCTTGGCGATCGCGTACCTCCAGGGAATTGCTGTCGGCTTCCGCCTGGGTCGCCGCACTAAGCGTTGAGGCGTCGCTCGTCACAGCCGTGAGGTGGCCGGTTTCCTTTGCCACATTAAGGCCGCCGACAATCGTGTCTCCTTGCTTGTTTGTCAACGCATTGACATTGGCTTGCTGCCGATCGATCGCATAGGCACCGACACCATCGATGTACTGCTGGTTGATCTCCCCTTCGCCGCCGACCTCCGCCTGTTCCAGCGTATTCGCAAGCTTCTGCATGCCTCCGTCGAAGGTCGAGTCAGCCTGATCAATTGCCGTGTTGTATGTCGACCAGGCGTTCTCTTGAGCGGCGGCGAGGGTTTCGCCAACAGCCTTCATTTCCGCGGCGAAGACATCGACCGCCGCTTGCACGGTGGATCGCATCGTATCGCGAGCGGACTTGATGGACGTCGCGAGGTCGACAAGCTTGGTCCGCGCGGTTTCCACGCGTGTCTTGTTGAGAGCCGCGATCTCCTTCGGGAATGACTCTTCCGCTTCGATCGACTTGGCAATGTGGGCCGCGACCGCATCCGCGTACTGAGCATCTCGTTCGGTTTCTGTGATGGCTCCTAGGTCGAATTGAAGCTCCGTGTTGATGCGGTCTACTTTCTCCTGGTAGATGGCCCCGTCAATCGCATCGGCGCGAATCTTGAAGGCATCGGCCGTCGCGTCCATCGCCGTCTTGTTGGCTTCCGCGACACCCTTGTCGTGAACCGAAGTCGCCTCGGATTCCGCAGTATCCTTGGCCAACCGTGCGGCCGATACGGCGGCGACCAGCGTCCGCAGTTGGGTGAGGGAGTCCTTGAGCTCTTGATCGTCCGCAGCGGCCAACGAGTTGCTATACACTTCCTCGGCTGTCATGAATGACGCGCTGCGGGCCGAGTCCAGGGTGTTGGTTCCGTCGACAGGGTTGTCGTCCGAGTCGGTGCCACCACTGATCTCCAACGCTTCTCGTTCGGAGGTCTGCTGCTCGGTTGTGGCAATCAGGCCACTGACCATCGTCATGAAGACGGCCACTGACTGTGAATAGTCTCCGTTGGCAACCGCAACCGCGATGGCTTCCATCGCTTTTTGAGTGATCGCCGCTCGGAGTTCCCCGCGAGCTTCAGCATTACTCTCGGCGAGAGTGTTTTGGGCGGTTGACAGGGCCGCTTGCCGAACCGAGTCATTGGCCCCAAGGGCCGCGACCCAAGTGACGTTGGTTGCACTGTACGCCTCGGACTGGTCGCGATAAGCGTCGAAGATACTCAGGTCGTAGCCTGAGCCTTGCGATTCTTCCGTTGGAGTCTCGTTGTATGCCGTTGAGATCGCGACTTCGAGCGACTTGTGATTGTCGGCCATCGAGTCTATTCGCGACTTCTCGGCGCTGTAGTACGCCTTTTTGTACGCCGCGATGTTACTGGTTCGCTGTAGATCGGCCGCCTGATCGCCGTCCGTTAGCATGGCGATATCATGCTCGGCCTCGGTTGTCTTAACCGCGGCCGAATAAACATCCCACAGGGCCTGCTCCGCCTGTGTCTTGTTGGCGGTTCCGCTACTCGTCTCGTAGTTGATCTTCAATTCCGCCAGCGAAATCCGCAGGTCATATTGTCGCTGGGCCAAGGCGACAGCACGATTCTTCGTGACAGTCGCCTTGCTCTTCGTTTCATCACGATCGGCAGCGGCGGCGCCGATCAGTTGATCACGCCAAGCGTCCGAGCTGGCATCGGCTCTCGTCTGATCGGCCAATACTCGGGAAACCTGGTAATCGTCGTGGGCATCCGCAAGTTTCACGTTGAGGCCCGACTCAATCGCAACCAACCCCAGAGCCAATGTCACATCGGCCGCAAGTTCCTCGAGATTGGCGTCTCGGTCCGCTTTGTGATCGTCTTCTAGCGACTGCACAAACGCCGTAGTGGACGTGCCGTCTCCGAGAAGTTCAGCGTAGAACGCGAGTTCGTTCTCGATGGTGTTGGCGATGAACGTTAGGCCAACATTGTCTTGACTCTGAGCCAATCGTTGTTGGAGTAATGCCTGCTGGTTGGCCAGGGACTCTTGAGCGCCCGCGATACCAATCTCGGTAATGAGTAGGCTCATTTCGTAGGCCGAGATGCGGTCCTTGGCGTCGACGTCGGCTGTGATTGCGGCGAGCGACCGTCCTACTTGCAGCGTCGGATCCGCGTTTCCGTCCGACTTGCCCATCACGGTTTCCGCAAGGTATCCCATCACTCCGATCAGGCCCGCGCCTGTTACGTCGGTGACGTTGACGGTGAAGGTCGTTTGATAATCGACCCACGCTTGGTCAAGGTCCTTGAGGAACTGCGTGTAAGCAGCAATTCGGGCCTCGGCATCCGTTTTCCTATCCGCGTTTTGCGCCTTCTCAAACACTGCTTCGGCTTCGGCGATGGCCTTGTCGCGTTCAAACAACGCATCCGCCCGCTTGTCGGCGTACTTCTTACCCACCGCCGCCTTCGAGGTCGCACGCGCGATTTCAGCGTTGCCAATTGTCTGCTGACGTTCAATCTCGGCATCTCGAATCGCCGCTTCATAGGCCGGGTAATTGCCCGACATCATGTACATCATCGCGGCTGAGTAGCGCACCCAATAGAGCGCGTCGGCGGCTGCTTTCGTATTGGCGAAAGTAGTGTCACTGCTCGTCGCGACTTGATTGAATTCCTGCGTCTCCAGTTCTTCCGTCAGGGCCAACAACTTCTGGTCGTATTCCGTGTTGGCTTTCGCGACCGCCTCGTCTCGCGTGGCTCTGCCCGTAGTCGCTGAATCAGGAGTCTGAATCGCAATGAGGGCATCGTTATAGGCGTCATGAGCTTGATCGATAGCATCGTTGTATTGATTGAGCAGGTCCTTCTGTGCCTCGGCAGCTTTCGCCGATGCCCATTCCAGCATCTGCTCGTAGGCATTGTTGACGGCGCTTATCGCTTTCGACGTCGAATCAAAATCCGCTTGAGCCAGGGCTTGGAATTCTGGATCCGAGAGTAGATCAGCCTGGCCAAGCATCATGTTGGGCGACAACGTCGGCAGCGCAGCTTCCGGTCCAACCACGGCTGCCGCATCCGTACCGCTGGCGGTCGAACCCGATGACTCCGTGGTCATGTTCGCGAAGATGAGGGAGCCGTTTTCAGTGAGATCCGGGCGTGCGGCGCTCCAACTGGCTCCATTGGCCGTCAAGTCGGTCTGGTAGTTGGAGGCAAGTTGCGTCAGGGCATTGGCTCGTGCATCGGCGGCGGTACCCATCGCGGTGGAGTAGGTCTGATTGGCCGTGTTGACCGAGTTCGCCCAGGTAGCTCGCAGGGCACTGATGGCGTCTTCGAAGTTGGTTCGCGAAGTTTGAGACGCCGTGGTGTACGCCAGTCTCGCCGCCAGGACCGACGCGCTATAGTCGCTCTGAGCGGATTGCCAGGCAGTGTCATACGACGCGAACGCGCTAGCGATCGACTGGGCTTCGGTCGAATCGGGGTCTGCGTTGTAGACGAAGTTGACCTGTGCGGAGACGAGGCCCGAACCGGCCGAGGCATATTCGTCATCGCGGATGCGAGCGGTCACGCTTTGGTAGCCGACGTTCGGCGTTTCTGGGGTGTACGTGAACTTCCCGTCAACGTCCGTTACGACCGTGGCATCGGTGTAGCCATCTCCGTTGTAGTCGATATCGACGAGGACTCCTTCGACCGTATCACCGCCCGTGATCTGGCCTTCCAGTTCAGCGTTCGAGGTCGAGCCGTCCGTAGCGTTCGTTCCCGTGTCCACCTTAAGGTTAAAGTTCACGAAGCGGTGTCCGACCGGTTCCGCTTGGACGAGCGTGAAGTCCAGAGTCTGCCATGCGCCAGTGATCGCGACCTCACCAAGCGGCACGGTACGAATACGGACTTTGAGTTGATGGCTCTGACCCGTGGCAAGGTCCGTGGGCGTGTACGAGAACGTGCCATCCGCCGCGACCGCCACACTCGCGTCGATGATTCCATCGCCGTCGTTGTCGATTTCAACGATCCGCTGCGCGCCATCGTCCGCCGAACTTACCGTGCCGGTGATCGTCGGATCGGTGGTCTCAAGGTCCGCGTTGTCGGCTCCGTCGTCGTTGGCGAGGCCTAGGGTTTGAAGGCCCGCGACCGTGGAGCTTGGAGCGGAGAGATTGAACGTGAGGTTCGACCAGTCGCTCACGAGGAGATTACCGGTTGCTAGGTCGAGTTCCCGTGCCCGCACGCGGATATTCACTTCGCCCGGAGCAACGCCGAGCAATGTCGCGGCGAACTCTCCGTAGGCATCGGACCGTGCGAACGCATCGATCGTGCCGTCTTGATTGAGATCGATCTCAACTTCACGGCCCTCGAGCGGTCCGTCATCGACGAGGCGTCCAACGATGACTGGGGCGGGAACGATACCAACGATCCGCTCTTCTTCTAGCTCGCTGGCTCGCCGAACATCCGCCAGCTGCGGTGTTTGGTTGGCTTGCGCTTCCTGGGTGAAGGTGATCGACTGCCAATCGCTAAAGAGATACTCCCCTGCTTCCTTGTCCCACTGGACGGCGCGAGCACGAATGGTGCGCGTCCCGTAAGGACCGGGAGTTGGGGTGTAGATGAATCGCCCCTTGGCATCTGTAAAGACGGCGTCCTCCGCGATATCGTCGCCGTCCTCATCGAATTCGATCGCCACGCTTTGGATGGTCGTGCCGTCGGTGATCGTGCCATGAACGGTGGTCGTCGATGTAATGCTGTCGGTGTTGCTCGTTCCCGTGTCAACGAGTAGCGAGAAACTCGTGATCTCGGGGGCGAGATTGACAATGGGCTGATATGTAAACGTGTAGCTCTGCCAGCCGTTGTCCACGAATGTTTGTGTCTGTCGATCCCAACGCTGCGACTGGAAGCGGACCGTGTTCTCCCCTTCGACGACGGTTGAAACTCGGTAACGGAACGCACCGCGGGCATCCGTGACCACGGTGGCATCCGCCACACCGTCGCCATCCTCGTCGATTTGCACAGGGGCGTAGTAGCTCTCAATCCCTGGTGCGCTCAGGCGAGCTTCGATCACTGGATCGGCGGTGACTTGAGAGTCGGCGGCGCTGGGGTTCGCTAGACCGATCCCCACGAACTCATGCGGGGTGGGAGCCGGATCGCTAATCGTGACATCGACACTCGACCAGGCACTGGTGATCACCGCTTCTTCGTTCAGATCGCTGGCGACGGCTCGGACCTGGAATTGCTGGTCGCCCGTGATGGCCGAATTGGGAGCGAAGCGGAAACTTCCGTCCGAGGCGGTAACAGTCGCCGCATCAACGTAGCCGTCGTTGTTGTAGTCGATCTCCACGACAACGCCGCCCAGTTCGGCCACGCCCTCGATTTGACCGATAAGCCGCGAGTCGGTTGAGATACCGTCGGAGTCGCTGTCGCCGTCATCGTTGGCGAGGCCAAACGACGCGATGGTCGCGACAGGTGTTGCCTCGAGGGTGAATGTGAAATCAACCCAGTCGGTGTACCGATACCCCTGTTCCGTCGCGTCGTAGACCCGCGTGCGGTGGCGGAGAGTAATCTCACCAGGATCGAGCCCTTCTGGCTTGAACGAAAACCGTCCCGTTTCGTCGGTATAGGTGTAGCCATCCACCTCGCCGTCGCCGTCGGTATCGAACTCCACGCGAATGCGACTGACGCTTGTCTTGCCGGACTCAAGTTGCCCGGCGACTCTTGGATCCCGTGAGATTCCATCGTCGGCCGTACCCGTGTCATTGGCGAGGGCAATCGTCTCGACTTCCGCCAGCGGCTGACCGACATGCGTGAAAGTCAGTGTCGACCAAGCTCCGGTGAGACGCAGACCCGAGAGTTCGTCGTAGTGCGAGACTCGCGCGGCGACGGTGTGCTGGCCATAGCCAATGAGCGGTTGGAACTGGAACCGCCCTTCCCCATCGGTCAGCGCGGTCCGATCGGTGACGCCGTCTCCGTCGAGGTCGAGTTCGATCGTAGCGGCCGGGACAAGCTCCGAGAGCTTGCCGCCGAACTCCACCTTCCATGAAATGCCGTCAGCCGTGTCCTCGCCCGTGTCCTCGACGAGAGCCAGTTCGTCAACGGTCACACTGCTTTGACTCGGAGCGACCAGCGTGAACGCGAAGTTCGCCCAGGGACCAGTCGTCAGTACCTGACCGCTGCCGTCTCGCTTGAGAATGCGGTAGGCGAGCGTAACGGCTCCGTCGGTCGGGAACGCCGGATCGGTTGCTTGCGGGTCGTAGACGAACGGAGAATCACCCTCGGTCACCACAACCGAGCCCTCGGCCACGCCATCGCTGTTGTGGTCGAACTCGACGAGTACATCGCCGGTGGTGATCGCTCCGACCAGCGTGCCGGCCACGATCGGGTTAGCCGTGACCTTGTCGGTGTCGCTCGCGCCGGTGTCTCGGTAAAGCCCAAACCGGTCGATCGTTAGTCCGTCAATCGACGGATCGTCCAGCAGCGTGAAATTGAACGTCTCCCACGCGCCAGTTCCCAGCACGGTCCCTTCGGTGTTGCGAAGCACCCAGCGGTAGCCCAACACTTTGGCTCCGGCCGTACGACCAAACACCGGATCGACCAGGCCTGGATCATGCTCAAACAGATCGCCATCGGCCGTCACGGTTTCGGTGGCGTCGGCGACACCATCGGCGTCGTAGTCGAACTCGATATCGACATACGCACCGTCGAAGTCTCCATGGACCTCGCCCTGCACGCGCGGATCGACCGTCTCCGAGTCGGTCGTGCTGAGCCCGGTGTCATTCACCAGGCGGACGAGGTCAATCGATGTGTCGGCAGCGCTAGCGCGGACCTTACCACGAATGGCAAGTTCGAACGTTGCTTCGTCCGCATCGTTG
>JAGQPS010000155.1 GCA_020426595.1 Planctomycetales bacterium | reverse complement strand
GGTTCGGCTCTCTTGCACCCAAATCGCCTTATGCTTGGGCACGAATCGCATTCGTTGGGCTTAAATCAACAGCCCGGTCAGCGAGGGACTCTTCGCGTTCTCAACCAAGCCAACGACTCGTGGCAACACGAACGCCCCCGCCAGAAACCGCGCTGAAAACGCCGGGACGATGAGTGACGATCAGGGCCAGCCGGGCTAACTCGCCGACACGGATTCAACCGGCGCTTGAAAGTCGGTTTGAAACAAACGCCCGACATCCGTCAGCCGTTCATTTTGGCGCTGCAACGACTCGTTGAGCAGAATCACTTGACGGTTCAAACCTCCGTGGCGAACCAGGTCGGCGAGGTACTGCCAGGCGAGGTCATCATCCGAGCGCAAATCCAAGACTCGAGGTTCCACTTCGAGCCATTCCTCGGGACACGGTGCCTGCGCGGAAACTTGAGTCACGTGACAGCCGCGCGTCGTGAGGTGCTGCGCGAGGTCCGCCATTTCGGTCGAGGCGGCTCGTGAGATAACAACCACTGGCGGCTCCGAACCCAATGGGCCGATCGCCGCGCACGCGGTTTCATACAACTCGCGCCAGGCGGCCGCGTCCTGCATGAGAGTCAAATGGCCAAGCGTCGAGATCGCGAGCAATTGAGGCGTGCCCCGAGCCACCGCTCCGCTCTCTCCATGCAGTTCCAATCGCCGGCCCCGAGCCGATGTCCACGACTCTTGGAGCCACTGGACGAAGTCACTCGCCTCGTCCGCGCCAACCGGAGCCATGACCACCCAGGTCCTCGCCGAACGCCGAATCACCAACCCACAGCTGCCGAGCCTCTCCCTCAGCCAATCGTCCGTCAGTTCGTCGCCTCCATCGGCCGCTCCATCACTTTGAATGAGAAACGCACCGAGCGGCGTGCTGGGATCGTCGATGCGACGGAGCAAGTATTGGCGAAACCCCGCCGTGATACCGGCCGGCGAGTCGAGAGGGAGCGACAGCTCGAATCCAAACGCTCCCTCGCGAGTGAGCACGGGAACCATGTCACCTCCCATGCAGCGAAGTCGCTCGCGCGCGAGTCCCAACTCCCCAGTGAATTCGTTTTCCGACGACCAGTCGGGCCAAGCAGCGGATTCCCACGCGGTCGATATGTCCAGAAACTCTGCGGAGTCCATCGATTCGGTCGTGGCGATGGTGACCTCCGCTTGCTCATCCCCGACGTGCCACTCGACGGAGTCGATGCCGCTTTCGCGCTCCAAGTGCCGGAGGATCGTTCGCAGGGCGGCCTGGGCACGCTCGATATCGATTCTCAAATGAGCGGGCGGCGGATTGGTTCCAGACGTGGGGCGGCAGGCACATCCCTCGGGGAGGGATTGGGTCAGCCACGACGTGAGCTCAATAAGATCTCGCCGAATCACCGCGCGATCGTCGCTCAATTGACTGATGTCACAGGCCGCACGGACCTGCTCGAACAATTGCTCGTAGTGTCGCTGCAATAAACTGGCCGGTAGGGTGGTCTCGCCTTGATTCGCCGAGTTCCGCCAAGCCGCGAGCCAGCGCTGAGTCGCCGCGATTTCCTCGACGAGAGGGAACATCGGTGCCATGGCGCGACGGAGGACCGCGGAGGCGACGTCCCCATGGTCGGTCTTTTCCGCTGTGCCCTCGCTAGCTGCCTCGACGTCCGTCGGCAGCGTGAAAGTCGGTCCATGGCCTGTTGGATGAGGCGTATCGCGGCACGGATCGCGCAGCGCGCTCAAGGTTTGCCAAAGCAGCGAAGCGGTCAGCGAGCCGCGAGTCAAACCAATCGCATCGGGCCACGCGGTCGTGATCTTCCTCATTTGCTGAGTGTCCGCGCTGACCCAGATTGGGCCGCGGACTCGCATTTGGCTTACCAGCTTGCCCCACTCGGTCATCGAGCGAGGGGAATCAGCATCGACAACGATCGCTTCGTACTGGTCGAGATCGGTTTCGTCTTGGTTGGCCGGACTCGGACACATCACCACCGAACCTTGGCGACCGACCAGCAGCGAAAGCTCCTTGGCGAACGACGCATCGAGTGTAACGGCCAACAGCTTCATGAATCCGACTCCTCGGTAACCCGAAAACGGTAGGGGTGACCGAGAAAGCTAGGTCACGCGTTCAGCCCGTCAGTCGACGCCGGCAGGTCGAGCGGGAAACCAGGCTCATTACCCCATGTAGGCTGCGCGTTTTAGATAAGCGGCGGCGTTGACGATGGCGTCGTGCCCCGCGCGCCACCCCCTGTCAAAGGTTCGACACTGCGGTCCCCGCCGGGAGGCAAAAGGGGCGCCTCGGAGATCTAGGCAATCCAGACGCGGCGCTCCGTTCGCTAGCAAGAGACTCCAATGGGGCGTGTCGGCGTTTCGCAGGCAGACTAGGTGAAGTTGGGGAGTCGAATGAGCCGATGGTGCTGATCGCGATGACCTTAGGGGTCGCGCTGAGGCTTTCTGATGTTCCAGTTTGGAGCGAAAATTCCTCACGAGCCGAATGATGCACGGTCGATGGATTGTACGACCTGTGAGACGAATTAGGTTCGTTTCGCGCTTGGGCCGCGCCGAGCAAGGCGGATGCGAGGGTCGGATACCGGGGATTTTGCTGCACCGCGGGAGAGTTCGATGAGAACGTTTCTGACACTTCTGAGCCTGGGCATTGCCGTCTTCGGACTACTGCCAGCTCCAGCCATGGGGCAAATGGTGGGCGATCCGTTGGGAGGCTATGTCCAGGGGGGGCAACCCCAGGCCGCCTCTGCCTTTCAGACTCGCCTACCGGTGGGATGGCCCGGCAACGTCTGGTTTGAAGCAAACCTGGCGGACAATGGTCTGGGCTATGACGGGTCCTACATGACACTCGGTGGCAAGAGCCGTCTGTTCGAGGACTGGTTCGATGGCCGCTGGATGCTCGAGGCTCAAGGTCACCTGTCGCTAGACCGTGGTGGCTTCTTTAGCAACGTCGGCATCGAGCGGGCATTCACCATTGATGCCGCCGGGTCGGACGTGTACTTCTCGACCTGGTTCGATCACGACAGTGATCAAGCCACCAATTTTTCCCACTCGTTCAACCAGTTGGGATTGAGCGCGGGTATTCGTTCGCGGATGTATGACATCTACGCGAACGGTTACCTCCCCTCGGGCAACACGAACTTCGCCCAGGGAGATCCGACGGGACAAACCGTCTTCTTCCAACACGGCATCGTGACTCAAGCGGGCATTGATTCCGCTCTGCAGGGCTTCGACGCTCACGTCAAGGTCCGTCCCGAGGCGCTTGCGTTCCTCAACGGTTATGTCGATGTCGGTACCTACGCTTATCAGAGCGATCTGGTCGACACCTTCGCGGGTGGAAGCGCCAAGATTGGAATTCAAACGCTCCGCGGCATGGTGACGTCGATTCAGCTGAACCATGACAACCAGTTCCAGACGACTGGCGTGCTCCAGTTCGGTTGGGTGTTCGGTGCTCGCGGATCGCGGACCGAGTACTCGCCAGTGGGCCGAGACCTTGAAGCGACCAACCGCAACGACCATATCGTCCGCGTCCAACGCGGTATCGAAGTCGCCTTGGATCCGGACACGGGACAGCCTTACGTCGTCTTCCACGTCGACAACACCGCCGCGGCGGGTGGCGACGGTTCATTCGAGCGTCCTTTCCGCACCTTGGCGGAAGCTCAGGCCGCCTCGCCTCAGCAAGCCATCATCTACGTTCACCAGGGCAATGGAACGACGCTGGGCATGGCCAACGGCATCGTGCTCAAGACCGGACAGCTCTTCCTGGGTGACGGTATCGTCCACAACATTCCCGTGGTCGGTGGCACCTTCAACATCTTCAACAACACCAACGGCTTGGCTCCGGTCATCACCAACACCGGTGGCGACGCGGTTACCTTGGCCAGCGACAACACCGTTCGCAACTTCACGATCGACGGATCCGCCGGTGGCATGACCAACGGTATCCGTGGCACGGGTGGCTTGACCGACGGCATCATCGAGGATGTCACCATCCTCGGCACGCCGATCCTCAACGGCATCAGCCTCGACGGGATCAACGGAGATTGGCGGTTCGCTCGCAACAACATCAGCACCGCCCTGCAAGACGGTATCTTCATCGACAACATGACCGGCAGCACCTCGACCCTGACCTTCCTCAACAACACGGTCAGCTCGAACGTGCGTGACGGCATCCATGTCGAGGACTTCGACGGTAGCACCTTCCTCTTCACGAACAACACGACGAGCGACAACGTTCGCGACGGTTTGCGAATGGAACGCTACAACGGCGTGAACGGTACCTTCACCATCACCAACCACGTCGCCGACAACAACAATGGCTTTGGTATCCGTCTGGATACGCTCAACGGCACGGTCAGCGTCACCAACCCGACCCTGACCAACAATGCCGGTGGCGGTATCTCGATGAACAATGTCGCTGGCACCACGACGATCTCGGGTGCGACGGTGACGGGTAACGGTACGGGTATCTTCAATACCCAGAACACGGCGACCCAAACCTTGTTGGTCACCAACAGCACGATCAGCAACAACACGCTTGGTATCTTCAGCCAAGCGTCGGGAACGGGTGTCAATCTCACGACCAACATCGTGGATAACATCGCGATCAACAACAACCAGACGGATGCGATCCGCGTGATCTCGACCCTGGGTGCCTCGCACACCTTCCTGCTCGAGAACACGGTCGCTCCGCTCACGATGACGGGCAACGCGAACCTGACCGGCGTCGGCATCTCGATCTTCGCCGAGGATGGTGGTGCTAACTTGACGACCATGAACTCGACGATCCGCAACATCAACCTGGTCAACACGGGTAACGGTGCGGGTGTCTCGGGTATCCTGGTCTCGGGTCAAGGCAATTCGCAGTCGAGCTTCACGCTCCGAGACGTCGTGCAAACGACCGCGACCGGTGGCAACGCCCTGGATATCTTCCTGAACACCAACAACACGCTGATCAATACGATCAACGTCGATGGGTTGACCCAGACCGGGCTCGATGCCGACGGGACGAACATCTCGATCAACAACACGACTCGGGCCGACCTGTTCTTCAACAACGTGAACGAGACGGGCTCGACCTCGACCGGCGGTCGCGGCTTCGACCTGGTCGCCAACGACAACTCGATCGTCCGCTTGCAACTGCTCGGATCGACCTTCAACTCGAACAACCTCGACGGTGTTCGCGTCCGGTCGAACGACAGCTCGCGAGTGCTGGCCGACCTGCTCGGCAACACCGCGAACGACAACGGTCGATCGGATGTGCCGGTGGCGGATGTGCTCCCCTTCGAGCACGGTTTCCTGGTCCAAGCTGCTAACGCGTCGAACATGACGGTCACGATGACCAGCAACAATGCTCACGCCAACTTCGAGCGTGGTCTCCGCCTGGAGACGCTCAACACGGCGAACATGAATGCGAGCCTCGCGTTCAACAGCTTCACCAACAACGACTTGGGCGAGGATACCAACAACGACCCGATCCCCGACAGCTTCATCCAAGATGTGCTGATCCAAAACGGTGGCTTCGGATCCGCGATGAACGTTGCCCTGAGCAACAACTTCTTCGCCTTGGACGCTGGAGTGACCAACCTCGGTTTGGCCGCCAGCCATCAAGTTGAACTCGACGGCAACACCAATCAAGTGCCGCCGACGCTCACCAACGTGACCCTGGTGCCCTTCGGTACGGTGGTCGACCCGAACGTCGCCGCCGAGCGAACCTTGTTCAGCGGATTCGGCTTCCCTTGATCTGGCTGAGCACGGCACCCGCCGCCCCGCGGCGAGTCGCCTGAGTTAACACCAAGGCCCGCCCCCAGCAATGCTCGGGGCGGGCCTCGGCTTTTCTTGTTCCGCCAAATCCACGCTGAATGTCTATTCTTCCACGGGAGCCCAAGGCGTTCGCACGCCAATCTCCGCTAGACGCGGGCCAATGAATTCGGAGAAGACATTGGGGTACCGTTCGACAAGAGCCGCGACGGTCTCGGCATGGTCGACCAGCCCTTGCGAGTCGGTCACCAGGTGAAGCGTCCAACCGGACGCTTGGCTGCCACTGAGATTGAACATGGTCCCGTTGCGGTGATCAAACAAGGCGAGGTACGCCTCGTCGGAATTGGGTCGGCAGCCGAATCTCAGGTCGCGCCCCGGATCGGTCAGCTCGGCGATGGCGAAATCAAAACGAGCGGGTCCTTGCTCGGCCGCGTTGTTAACTTGTCGCACGTTGCGATTGGGAACGTCCTGAGTCACGAGACGTACGCTCACGGCATTCCAAGTGAATTGAGGATTGGGACCGACGCCATTGTTGCCGGATTGCACGAAAGCCCCCGCCTGACTCGGCAACCCGCGAACGACCGATTCCATCCCCATCACCAAGGCGACCGGGTACGCGGCATCGCCCAATCGCTCGAGTTGATCACCTTGCCATAGAGTCCGAGGCAAGTGGTATTGTTCGAGGGTAGCTAGGATCTCCTCGTTCACCTCTTGAATCGTGCGACCTTGGTAAGGTTCCTGCCAGATCGCCTGATCGAACACGAGTTGGTCGTCGGTCATCGTGAAACGAACCAGCGTGGCGATGGATTCCCGGATCTTTTCCAGTTGGCCGGGATCCTGCGAACCACTCGGAAACTCGGGCGTTTCCAAGGTTCCGTCCGCGGGAAGAGTCTCTCCAGGAGCGATCGCATCTCGCCATGCCGCGATGTCCCCGCCATGATCGAGTGACGTAATCGCGGTCAACCGCTCAATGATCGGTGTTTGACCTTCGGCGTCGGTGTCCGCGAGTAGGAAGACGAGGTAACCGGGGTCGTCGGTGAGCCCAAGATCCACGGCGGTTTCGAGCGTCTCGCGTTCCTCGCTCGGAACGAGTTCGCGGAAAACCTCGCGCATGCGAGACCGCGCTTCGAGCGAGAACGCCTCATCGTCCAACGAGACGCTGATTAGATCCCGCCAACGCGCGAATTCTTGCTTGAGTCGACTGGAGCAGGCCTCGCGTTTCTCGAACGCATTGTCGTCGAAGTCGGCCACGAGATTCTGGAACTCGGTGCGCTCGGCTTCGTCGATCGTGAGGGCCAATCGTTGGCGTACGACCTCCATCACGGCCGGCTCATAGGGGGTTGGGGGAAGCGGCAAACCGAGTCGCCGAATGGCCCCCAACATCTGATCACGCGATTCGGAATCGAGCGTGCGCAACATCGCGGTGAATTCCTGACCTTGCAGGAACGCACCGCCGGTCGCTCCGAGAAAAACCAGGGTCATTGGCCCTTCCGCCGACGTCTTGAGTTGCAGGAACAGAGGCTCGCTTGGCGACCAAACGGAAAACTCCAGGTCGCCCTCGGCCGTCCAGCGGCAGGTCAACGAGCGACGCAAGTAGTCGTTCTCCGAGAATCTCAATTCGCCTTCCGACGGGGCCTGCATCGAGATGCGAGCCATGCCGTTGAGTCTTTGCCAATTGATGTTCATCGTGATCTGGCGACCGTCGCCCGACGAACTCGTTCCGCCTCCACCGAACTGGCCGGCGTTGCTGAACAACGCCTGCTGGAATTCTCGGTATCCCGCTTGCGGAGACAACACGAGCCGATCGTTGCGTAGTTCAACGTCGATGATGGCCGCGAAGACGTTGCTCAGGTCCTCAAGAGCTCCGCGGGTTTCTTGACCTTCTTGCTCGGCGACCGCGGCCCCCAGTTGTTGAGCCTGGGCCGCTCGTTGCAACACCGCTCGCCGCATCACATTGGGCACGACAGCGGGCGCGATTCTTCGAATGGCCGGTCGTTGGATGCCTTCCTGGGCGGCGGCCCGAGCGGCCGCCGCCGCTTCTTCCGCATCGATACGGGCGCGCTCCTGGCGGACCGCCGCCTCGGCCGCCGCTCGGGCCGCTTCGGGATCTTCCTGTCCCACCCTTGGCTCTTGGCCAGCTTCGGCTTGGTTAGCTTCGGCTTGGTTAGCAGCGGCAGGCGCCGGCTCAAGAGGAGCGTTCGGGCGATCCTGGGCCGCGCAGTATTGCGACATGCCGTTTTGGGAAATAGCGCCGAGCAGCAAGGCTCCCCAGGCCGGCACCTTCAACCAGATTGCACGCGTCATTGTCTTGTCAGCCTCCGCGCGAAGCGAACCGAGGGAACGAGATCTCGTTCAGTTCCAGGGAGCGTCGCCCCGTCACGACGCATCGAGGAAGTCCCAACCGCGGGAGGGTCGATCGCGGCGCGAGAGAGCGGTTGGGAAGGCTTCCAGTAGAATCGTGATTCTAGTCTTAAGTCCGGGGCCATGCCCAACCCCCCCACGCGACAAGTCGCGATAAATCAATCTGGGTCCGATAGGGGGCAAATCCTAAACGACTCCCTGATCGATAAAACTCCTCAGATTCGATACAGCCCGCGCATGCGGTGCGCCGAAGTTAGGAAGGACCACGGTTGCGCCGCGCGCGCTTTGCGTGGAGTCAGCGTTCGTCTTCCTTCGATTTCGATGACGAGACTGCGATGAAAGTTGATCTTGTCCGACGATTGGCGCTCGTTCTCACCGGAGTGAGCCTCCTGGGTTCCGGGCTTGCCTATTGGGCTCACGCCGAAGATGGCGTGCCGGTGGTTTCCGGTGTATCGAGTCCTTTCAATCCGTTCGACAAACCGATCGTCCCGCGTGTCGTATCGGGTGATGCGAATGAAGGCGAGGGAAGCTCCGCCGCCTCGGCCGCGACCGTGACCGCGGTGCCGGCCCCCCGACTCTCGACCCGGAATTCTGGATTCCGACCGAGCGCCGCGCCGGCTGGTTCCGCCGTACCCGCACCGAGTACCGCGGGCGCCCCGATCGTGGTGGCGAGCCCCGTGGCGAATCCCGCGACGAGCGCTGATGCCAATGGCTCGGTCACCGGCCCGTTGGTGCGACTACCTCAAGTCACACCGATGGCCGCTCCATCTCCCGCACCGTTGGCTCCCACCGCGCCATCCTCGCGACCTCGACTCTCGCTGTCGTCGGCCGCGGGCACTCCGTCGACTCCCATCCCAGTCGTCGCTCCAAGTCACGTTCCAGCGGTGACTCCGGTCGTGGTCTCGCCACCGCAAGTGAGTCTGGGTGTTGAATCGCCGGCGACCCCGCAACTCCAATTGAGTTTGCCCGAGAGTCGTTCGACTCGCGCGGCCGATGCATCGCCGAGCGACGTGACAGCCGCTCGCGACATCCCGACCAGTCCGATCATCAGTTTGGAACAGCCATCCGACTCGCCGCGACTCGAACGCCTACCGAGCGCCCCGAGTAGCGTGTCGCAACGCCGCGTGACGGCCGTTGCTCCGCAACCGGAATCCGCACCTCAACCCGAACCGTCGGTCCAGGTCGAGCCCATGGACAACTCGGCTTCCTCGCCGAGTGTCTCGCCAGCGGTACGTCCGTTGCCGCAATCGGCTCCATCGATCGCTCCTGGGGTGGAATTCGCTCCGGCCGAGTCGCGACCCGCGGCCGCCGAGGAACGGACCGAACCCGTCGCGCCCCCCGTGGCCACGGCCACGCCTCGAGCGAACACCACCGAGTCGACGACTCGCAACATTGTGGCGACTCCCGTCATCTCGGCTCCTCTCGCTCCTCGAGTCGAAGCTCCGCTGTTCGATGGTGAGCGTGTCGCGGCCCGCGCCGCGGCGTACGAGACACCAGCTTCGTTGGCTTTTAGTCAAGATGACACGCAAGAGATCATCCTGCCCGAAGCGGAAATGTACAGCGAGGAGATCATCCTCGATGGCGAGATGTCGAGCGTCGTCGCCGACTGGTACGCCGATGACTGTTGCCGTGGCTGCCCACGTCGCTCGTATGTGATCGCCGAAACCCTGCTGTTCGATCGCGAGGGTGAGTTCGCTCAGCTTTCCAATAGCTTCGCGCTCGATGGCTTCAACCCGCAAGTGGGCGGACGAGCCACGTTCGGTGTTCGCGGTGACTGCCTCGACGGTTGGGATGCGTCCTACATGACGACTCAGTCGTGGATCAACACGTCGCAACGCGTCGGAGCGGGCCTCGGCTCGATCTTCACGGTCGGCGGTGGACTCACCGGCGCGAACATCAGCGCGTTCAACGGAGCCAACTTCCAACAGCACTACTACAAGAGCCATCTGCATTCAGCGGAAGTCAATCGCAACTTCTGGGGTTGGGATGTCGTGACCACCAGCTACGGTCTGCGATACATCCAGTTGGATGAGAACTTCCGCTACACCAGCATCAACGGCGGCAACGTCGGAGTGCTGCAGATGGCGACTCACAACCACATCATCGGACCGCAGATTGGTTCGGAGTGGTTCTACGACATCGGCGGCCGCTTCTATCTTTCGGGCAAGCTCAAGCTGGGAGCCTTCCTCAACTTCAATGACGGCAATGGCTCGTTGACCAACAGCGGACCGACCGCCACGGCGATCGCCAACGCCGATAGCAACGTCGGCTTCTCGGCGCTGGGCGAAACCCAGATGAACGTCTTCTACAAGTTGAGTCGCAACACGCGTCTGCGTGCGGGCTACGAAATGTGGTACCTCTACGGCGCGGCGACCGCGAACGACAACTTGCCGGGAGTCGTTACTCCGTTCTACGGACGTAACCTGGACGACGAAGACGATGTCTTCTTCCACGGTGCCAGTGTCGGCTTTGAGTGGGTCCGCTAGTTCACGCACATCGATGACGTGAATCCGTGTCCCGCGACAGGCGGCACGGAGCGAACAGGTCAAGAAACAAAAAGAGGCTCGCCCCAATCGGGAGCGAGCCTCTTTCGTTATTGAGCTCGAAACAGGGCGGATCGGACATGCCCGAGACTAGGAGCAGGCGACCTCGGACTCCTTCGTCACGACGAATCCGAGATCCTCGACCATGCGGAAATCTTCCTCTGCCGCTTGGCCTCGAGTCGTGAGATAGTCACCCACGAAGACCGAGTTGGCCGGGTACAGCCCGAGTGGCTGCAAGCTGCGGAGATGAACTTCCCGCCCGCCGGCGATACGAATCTCACTCGTCGGGTTGACCATGCGGAACATCACGAGCGACTTGAGGCAATAGCGCGGAGTGAGCGCGGCGGGAGTACCCAAGGGCGTTCCGTCGATCGGGATCAGGAAGTTGACCGGAATCGACTCCACCTTGAGATCACGAAGCGAAAAGGCCATGTCGACCAAGTCACTCGGCTGCTCCCCCATGCCGACAATGCCCCCGCTGCAGAGCTCGAGCCCCGCTTCGCGCACCGCGCCGAGTGTATCGAGCCGGTCCTGGAACGAGTGGGTCGAGCAGATCTCTTCGTAATGAGACTCGCTCGTATTCAGATTGTGATTCACCCGATCGACACCCGCGGCCTTGAGTCGCTGAGCCTGGCTTTCGTCCAGCAACCCCAAACAGGCACAGATCTTGAGACCGTATTTCTCCTTGATCTCTGGCACGACGCTTTCGACCGCTTTCATTTCTCGCTCGTTCGGACCACGAGCCGAAATGACCATGCAGTAGGTCCGAGCTTGTTGCTCCGCCGCGACCCGAGCACCCTCTAGCAACTTTTCTCGATTGAGAATGTTGTAGCGCGGGATCTCGGCATCGGAAACCTTGGACTGCGAGCAGTAGCTGCAGTCCTCGGGGCACAGTCCACTCTTCGCGTTCATCAAGAAGTAGAACTGAACCGTGTTGCCAAAGTAGCGATGCCTGACGCGGTATG
>JAGQPS010000154.1 GCA_020426595.1 Planctomycetales bacterium | reverse complement strand
GGCGCAATATTCTCATTGCGTTGCTTGTCTGGATCGGCACCGTGTTCCAACAGATATCGCGTTACTTCAGGATGGAAGTTCAATAGCGGCCCCATTCCATGATTGTCCACGCTGTTTGGATCGGCGCCGCCCTCGATCAATCGCCTGACCGTTTCAAGATCGCCGGCATTTGCGGCTCGAACAAGGTCGTCATTCTTGGGCGAATCGGTCATGGATCATTCGTCGTCGGTAGTCGTAGGGCTAAGTGGCGTTTCACACAGAACTAGTTGTTGGCTTGGTCGGGAGTTCGAAGAGTCCCTCGCTCACGCTCTTGGATGTTGCGCTTTCTGGGATGCCGCGAAGTGGAAGTCTGGGTGGCGTAACGGGTTGTTGGCTTGTTTGAGAAGTCGAAGAATCCCTCGCTGACGCTTCGGGTTTCCTTTTGGTTTTCCACGCGATTGACTTGTCGCCTGGGTGAAGCGTGAAGAGCGCGACGTCGAGACTCGCATCAGCGCCGACTCCCTTCCGGCCAAGTCGAAACAGATCTTGAGTCAAAAAGCCGATTTCTCTAGGCTCGCCTGTTCGCACGGTCCCCTTCTTCCTCGTTCGGGGTCTCCAGACTTCGATGATTGACTATGAGATCTCACGTTGCACGCGCAGATGTTTTGAATCGGGGCGCGAGCTGCGGCCGGGTGAAGTCGTTTATTCGTTGCTGATGTCCGAGGGACATGACGTCGTTCGGCGAGACTGCAGTGAGGAAGCATGGCAAGGGCCGCCGGAGGGGACCGTCGGCTGGTGGAAGACTCAGCTTCCCAAGCCAGACAGTTCGGCTCCACGGATGGCGCCGCCGCAAGTCATTGCTCAGCGGTTCGACCATCTCGTCGCACACGAGGCCGATCCGCAACTGTTGACCGTGATGGCCTTGTTGATGATTCGCAAGCGGATTCTCAAGGAAGATGACGTGGCCGTGGAACGGCGTGGGCCAACCTGGAGGCTCCATTGCCCGTTGATGGAACAGACCTACGAAATCCCGCGGATCGAAGTCGATAGCCAGCGCGTCGCGGGGCTGCAGCACGCCTTGATGGAGTTGCTCTACGGTGACGAAGAGACGGCGATTGACTCGGTCCTGAACGAGACCGCGAGCGAAGCGGAAACCGAGCGAGGCTCGGACGCGGCGAACGACGAAAATGGCTCCGAGGTCGAGGACGAGCTGCTTTCGTCCGCCGAGCAGGCCGAGGGCGACGAATCGCTCCGCGATAGTGATTGAACGAGGTCAACCGACTCTCGAACGGGACACGGATTCGTCCACACAGGCAAGGAACGCCGCGTGAAGTCACAACCTCAAGATCACCACGGCGAACGCGCTCAGTGGTCCACCTGTTGGTTGGCTGGACTAGTTATTGGCATCGTCCTCGGTAGTACCGGTTGCCGGTTGCCGTTCATGACGCCGCGAGCCCCCAAGGCTCCCGAGCTGTTATCGGCCCAGCCCACGGCCGAGGACATCGCCATGACGATCGCCACGCAGTCGAACCGAGTTCGGCAAGTGCAGTCGCAAGTCCGATTGAGCGTGCAGGACATGCCGGCCGTCTCGGGACAGCTTCGATTTGAACGTCCACGGCGGTTGAGAATCCAAGCCAAGTTCCTGGGCATGGTCGGCGGTCCGGGTGTGGATATCGGCAGCAACGACGAGGCGTTCTGGATTTGGATGAAGGCCAACTTGCCGGGGGCGGGCCCCGCTTTCGTCTACGCGAATCACGATCAGTTCGCCCAGACCCTGGCTCAACAACGAATTCCGATGCAGCCCGAATGGATCGCCGACGCCCTGGGGCTCGTGACCATTCCCGCCGACGCGATCTTGGAAGGTCCGTTCGCGCGGCGTGATCGGACCTGGGAATTGCGTTACCGAGTCGACTCGCCTTCGGGAACATTGACTCGCGTGCTCATCGTCGAGGCCGTGACCGCTCGCGTCGTTGAACAATTTTGGTACGACAGCAATTCTCGGCTGCTGGCGCACGCTCGCTCAAGTGACTTCGAGTACCTCGATCCGCCCGGCGTCAGCATGCCTCGCCGAGTCGTGTTGACCGTGTCGCCCCAAACCGAGGACCAAATGACACTCACGCTGCAAATGAGTGGACTCATGGTGAACCAGGCGACCGGCAACGATCAGATTTGGGTGATGCCACGGCCTGAAGGAGTCCCGGCGGTCGATCTCGGACGTCCCGGAGCATGGATGACGAGCGTGCCCAACGATGTTTCGGCGATGCCCGCCCCTGTTTCCACCACAGGCTATCCCCAACACGGTTACCGGCCTCAGTATCGAGGCGCGACCTACCGCTAGACGTCGCGGAAGCCGGTGACTTGGCTCGCTCTCGGTGATTCACCGCTGGAAGCGACAAGTCGATCTTGACCGGACCCAACGCGATTCGTAACGTGCAAGAGGATTGAGTCGGGGCGGCTCGATCCCGTTTTCTTCCGCCGATCTCGATGAGGCCTGGCTGCTTCGGCCAACGCCATACGACTCGAGGAATGAGTCGCGAGATCAATCAGCGGCGCAGTCACATTGCAGCGCAGACAATTCAAAGCGCATGGAGGCGCACAATGCAGTCCGGCAAGGATTCGGTTGCTCCCTCGAACGTTCCGCTTCTTGATGTGGGGCGTGGCAATGCCCCGATTCGCGAGCGATTCTTGCAGCGGATCGCGGAAATCTACGATCAAGGCTGCTTCATCGGAGGTCCTGATTGCAAGGAGCTCGAACGACTGGTCGCGGAGGCTTGTGGCGTCGAATACGCCATCGGTTGCGCGTCTGGCAGCGATGCTCTGTTGTTGGCGTTGATGGCCTTCGATATCGGCCATGGTGATGAAGTGATCGTGCCGAGCTTCACGTTCTTCGCGACCGCCAGCGCGGTAGCGAGGTTGGGGGCTCGACCGGTCTTCGTCGACATCGATCCCGTCTCGTTCAATATCAACCCCGAGTTGATCCACAAGCACATCACGCCTCGCACTCGCGCGATCATTCCGGTCCATCTGTTCGGTCAGTGCGCCGACATGAATGCGATCAACGAAATCGCACAGCGTTACGGGTTGGTCGTGATCGAGGATGCGGCCCAGGCCATCGGAGCCCAACATGCCGCTCAGCCGGCCTGCTCGATGAGCGATGTTGGCTGCCTGAGCTTCTACCCGACCAAGAACTTGGGCGGTTGTGGTGATGGAGGCATGGTGACGGCGCGTGACGCCGATGTCGCCGATCGGCTCCGGAAGCTGGCCAATCACGGCATGCACCCGCGCTACCATCATTCGCTGATTGGCATCAACAGTCGGCTTGATACTTTCCAAGCCGCCATGTTGGCGATCAAGATGGAGTTCGTCGAGCAATACGCGGATGCTCGTCGGGCCAATGCCGCGCGCTACCAGTCACGGTTGGGCGCGAGCAAGATGGCCGAGTGGTTGGAACTGCCTTCTGAATCGGAGGGCAATCACCACGTTTGGAATCAGTTCACGATTCGAGTCAAAGGTGGTCTGCGCGACCGAGTCCGCGAAGACATGCGTCAGGCCGGAGTCGGGTCGGAAGTCTACTATCCGATTCCGCTTCACCTCCAAGAGTGCTTCCAGTATCTCGGTGTGCGACACGGAAGCCTGCCTCAAACCGAAAAGGCGGCGGCCGAGGTGTTGAGCCTGCCGATCTTCCCGGAGCTCACCGCCGCGGAACTCGACCGAGCCATCGATGTGCTCGAGTCGACTTTGGCGCGAATGAGCCAGACCGCGGCCGCCTAACGCGGTCGCTGACGCCAACAGGATTGTCTGGGCGAGGAGACTCGGATCGGAAGCTCGATCCACGCCTCGACCGCCAAGCGACCTGCAAGTCCCATCGCCAACCGCCAGTCGCGGCCCATGTCGCCGAGTCTGGCGGTTGTTCGTTTCTTGAGCCTCGACGCCGGCGAGCGATTCGGCTCGGCCCCGAAGCCCCCGGTCCCAAAACACGAACGCCCCAACCGGAGTTGCCTCCGCTTGGGGCGTTCGTCGAGGACAGTGGCTCAAAGGGACGTGGTTCAATCGATCGCGATCGAAGTCGTCGTCCGGATGCCTTGGGTCGCTCCGAGCCATTGGCTCGCGACGACGGCGATCAGACCGAGAACGACTTGCCGCAACCGCAGCTCTTGACCGCGTTGGGATTCGAGATCTTGAAGCCGGTATCGAGCGAGTTCTCGTCGCGGCCCCAATCGATCGACGTGCCTTCCAGGTGATTCGCGCTCTTGCGATCAACCACGACTTTCACGCCATGTTGCTCCGAGACGATGTACTTCTCTTCATCGACTTCGGTGATGAAGTTCAGCTGGTAACCGAAGCCGCTGCAACCACCGCCCGTGATGGCGATTCGAAACGCCGTGTTCGGGTCGACGTTCCATTCGACAATCGACTTCTTGATTTCCTCAGCCGCCTTTTCGGTCAACGTCACGACCATTGGTTCCGCACTCCTCAAACTTACTGGCAAGGCCCGCCGTCGATCGTGGAACGAGTCGCGCGGGGAAGTTAACGCAAGGTCGAGCGGCAGCGGCCAAGTGCCGTATCGCCCACCTGAAAATGATTTTCGGAATATAAACCTGCGAAATGTTGTGAAATCGCTGCTTTGCATTCTTTCCCGCGACCGGCTCGGCGTCAAGAGCGCGGTCAACGGCTGGCACCACCTGGGCTAGGCAAAGGCGATCAACCGCTCCACGGAATTGCCCACCCGTGAATCGTAAAGGCAAATGCCGCGTTCGACTCGGACTCCCTTCGCCGCGTCGCGAGCCAGCAAGGCCGCGCCGTCCATGTCGACGAAGTCGATCAAGGGGAGCAGCTGGGCGATCGCCGATATCCCGACGCTCGACTCCGTCATGCAGCCGACCATCACCTTGAGTCCCAAATCCCGGGCCTCCGCGATCATGCGTCTCGCCGAAGTCAGTCCGCCGCATTTCACGAGCTTGATGTTGATGCCGGTAAAGCCCGATTGAGCACAGGCGGCGACATCGCCCTCGACTTGGCAGTTCTCGTCGGCCACGACTGGGAGTGACGTGGACCGGGCGACTTGCCCAACCAGGTGCATTTCCCCTTCCGCCAACGGCTGTTCGATCAATTCGACCCCGAGTTGTTCGAGTCGCGGGATCTTCTCAAGGGCTTCCTCGACCGTCCAGCCGCCATTGGCGTCGACCCGAAACGGCGCGTCGGTCACTTCCCTGAGACGCCTCACGATCTCCACATCTTCCGGCGTTCCCAGCTTGATTTTGTAACAAGGCCAGTCGGGAGTTTCGCGCAGCTTCTCGATCATGCGGGGAATCGAGTCGAGACCGATGGTGAAGTTGCTCGACGGGCGAGGCTGGTCGAACGAACCCCCCAGAGCCTCCAGGGTCGAGCGGCCCTGCCGCTTCCCCCACAGGTCATGCGCGGCGAGGTCGACCGCGCATTGGGCGAACGAACTCAGGCCAGGAAGCTTGGCCGTGAGCGACCACAACTCGGCGGGAGTCTCCCAAGCCGCGTTCTCGATCGTCTCGCGATGTCGCTCGAGCCCCTCGATCATCGACTCGCAGGTATGGCCGTAGTAATCGTTGGCCGTCGCCTCGCCAAAGCCACTCCATGTGTCGTCGCACAGTTCGACGATGAGGGTGGGTTGGGACGTGATCGTGCCGCGAGAGATCGTGAACGGATGAGCCAGCGGAAGCTCAAACTGGTGAAGCCGCATTTTCATCGGCGGGCTCCAGAACGGAGAGGGGTGGGGCGACGTTGGGGCGGCTCGTTCCCTTGAGGCGATGAATCATCCAGTCGCCAAAGCTGGCGGACAACTGCCCCAACGCGAAAAGCAGACGAGGCCATCGAGGCAAGATCAACTCGGCTTGCCGCCGTTCACATCCCCGCACGATTCGTTGGGCCACGAAATCGGGATCGAGCCCCTTCATCGGAGCTCCCGCTCCTGGGCGTTTGGCCGATTCAGGCAAGGCCTCGCTTTCCTGTTGGTAGCGAGTTCCCGAGTCGGTGCGGCGGATCGGGCCGGGGCAAGCCAACATGACATGGAGCGGCCGGGGCGTTTCCAACCGTAGCTGCTGCGTGAACGCCGTCACGGCGAACTTGCTCGTGCTATACGGTCCTACGAACGGCCAAGCCGTCTTGCCGGCGAGCGACCCGATGTTGACCACATGCCCCCCCTGCTCCACCAGCGACGGCAGAAAAGCAAGTGTGCAGCGGACGAGGCCAAAGAAATTGACCTCCATCAAGTCGCGGTACTGTTCGAGTTGGGATCGCATGACGTCGCAACGAGTCGACTTACCGACGTTGTTGATGAGAACGTCGAGTCGGCCATATTGGCTGAGCAGTTCCAAGGCCGCCTTGGCCACGGAACGGTCGTCGGTGATGTCGACCGACGTTCCTTCGATCTCCCAGCCGTGCTGGCGCCCATTCTCGACCAGATGATCGAGACGAGCGGCATCGCGAGCCCAAACGATGACGCGGGCTCCGCGTGAAGCGAAGGACGAAACCAGACTGCGGCCCAGACCGGCGGAACCGCCAGTAATCAGGACCACCTTCTGATGCCAGTAAGTCGGACGACCGCGAGTCATGGGAACGCTTATGGGGCTTCGCACGGAGCAACAGGCGACGAGAGTGACAGCAGATCCATTGTCCGAGCCATCTCCCTTGGGATCAAACTAAATGTTTTCCCCGCTCTGGTCGATGCCCGTCAATACGCTAGGCCGCATTGCGCAGACTCTGAGGGGGGGAACGCATGAGCGGATCGCCGTTACGGCCTGCGTTTTTCCAACACCGAAGTCCCAATTGTGTTGCAAGGATGCCTGCGCCATGGGAATTAGCCCCTCGCTTCTTAGCTCCCTCCGACTCTGTCTTGCTCGTCCTCGACAAACGGGCCTGCTGTTGGCTCTTGTGACCACGACCACCCTGGCCTCGGGGTGTCAGGGAATGCTTCAGGGATTCGCTCCGGACTTGGGCGAAACGGCGGTTGCCGAGACCAATAGCGACGGCATCTACATCATCGAGGTGCGTAGCGGCGGTGGAAAGCCTGACACCGAAACGCTGGCGTTGTCCGAAGGGATGACCATCAACCAAGCCCTTGAACAAGCTGGCGTGACCAAGCGTCGCGGCGACTGGGATATCGAGTTGATTCGGACCAATCCGGATTCCGGCATGCGACACAAGATGAACGTGAGCTACGACGCGAAGGAGCGTCGCGTGCCGATCGAGCAAGACTACGCGATCTATCCGAACGACCACTTGGTCGTGAACCAGATCGCCTCCAATCCGCTCGGCGATATGTTCGGCAACCTCTTTGGACCGTAGAACCTCTCGGGACCGCGGAACGGTCGCCGACGCCCGAGTCCGTTGGTCCGCTAGTTTCGGTTCTCGGCGACTCGCCACCGAACTCGAAACGCTTGGTGCATCGCTCCGAACAAGCTGAGGTTGACGACCAGCCAGAGCGAGAGGTGCTTGATCAACGGAAGCCATGGGGCCAGGCCGATCGGCAACGACCAGGAGTCTCGGGCGAAGTTGCTCCCGTAGCCTCGCAGGCCCCCGTTCCCTTGCACGTCGTAGAACGGCTGGACTCGCAACGCTTCAAATGGCGAAACGAGAGCGATCTCCGATACCACCTCGCTCACCGAGGGACTCAAGAAGCGCGTGGCGAACCAATCGGCCGCCAGCGGAGCGAGAAACAGAAGGCCCAGGATGATGTACGAGGCCATCAACGCGTGGCTTGTCTTGTTCATCAGCGTCGATGCGGTCAACGCCACCATCGACGCGGTGATGCATGCGACCAAGGCGATGGCGACGTAGGCCGCCATGATCGGCAGGTTGGTCCAGTACGTCGTCAGCAAGATGCACGCGAGCAGGACCGGCCAATACAAGAACCCGGTCAACACCAACGAGACTCGCAGGCCCGATTTCAACTTGGCCATCAAGATCTTGCTGGGTGACAAGTTGGTCGTCAGCAACAGATCCAGCGTTTGTCGCTCACGTTCGCTGGTAATGGCTCCCGCGCTGAACACCGGTCCCACCAGGAGGTTGAAGATCAGCGTGTAGGCGATGTAGAGCCAACAGAGTCCGGGATAGAAGAACAGCAAGGCCGCCATGGCGGGAATCGCCAACAGCATGCTGATCTGAATGACCAGACGCAGCATCAGCGTTCCTTGCGCGAAGATCTCGGAGTAGATCTCCTTATCGAGCACCGGGTTGGTGCCGTCGGGCATCAGATCGGTGCGGCGAGGCGGAGCGAACAGGCGATCGGGAAATCGGTCTCGGTGAATCACTAGTCCGATGGCCCGCTTGTTCTCCTCGTCCTCGTCAACGACTTCCTTTCCTTCGCTGCCCAAGTCGGCGGGATACAACAGCCGTCCGGAAATCACGAAGTGAAGGATCAGGCTCACGGCCGCGACCAGCGGAGGGAGAGCCGCGAAGATCAGCTCCAATCGCAGTTCACCTCGATCCCGTAGCATGACCCAAATCGCGACGGCTCCGGCGGCCAGCGGTAGGATCATCAAGTACGACACGAGCAACGAGGAAAGCGTGCGACCAAAGAAGCTGCTACAGGCGAGGCTAATCATGCCAAAGGCCAAGACCATCAGCAGCATGCCGACATAGGCTCCCAGCACTTCGTACAGCGAAACTCCACCCAGCGGCAAACAGAGCATCACGATCGGTAGCGACGTGAAGACCAACAGTCCCAGGTGAGATAGCGAGGCGACCGCCTTGCCCAACACGATCGCTTCGGGACGAAGCGGCGACGCCAACAGCATCTCGTAGGTTTGCCGTTCCTTCTCGCCCGTGATCGCGCCCGCCGCGAAACTCGGCGCCATGATCGAGGCCAAAACGAACTGGCCGAGAAAAAACAGGTCGCTCAGCAAACGGGCGGAATCCGGAGTCTGGCTCAAGTCGAGCCGCGCCTCTTGGGGCCAAGCCAAGATGACGATCAAGGCGAGGAACCCCTGGTAGATCGCCAACAACAGGAAGGCGCGCGGGAGTCGCAAGTTGACGAGCAACTCGCGCTGCATGACCGGGTTTTCCGAGAACAGCGCCATGCGCTGTCTCCTTGCTCAGAAGCGGATGGTTCGACGCCCAACCGCGAGTGGTCAACCGAGACGCGATCGAGCCACCCCATCGTCAGGCGGCTCGATCGACAATCCCGTCATCCCATTAATACTCGCGGGGAGTCACCTTGCCTTGCACTCGCAACGGCAACCCTTGGATGCGCAGGAAGCCTTCCGCGTCGTCCTGGTTGTACGCGCCGCCACCTTCCATCGTCGCGATGCCTTCGTCGTACAAGCTGTTGGGGCTTTGTCGGCTCTCGCAAATGATATTGCCCTTGTACAGGCCGAGCCGAACGGTACCGGTGACGGTCGACTGAGCCTGACGATTGAACGCCAACAAGGCATCGAACTTCGCGTGGTACCAAAAGCCGTAGTACACCATCTCGGCCACTTCGGGGCTCATCCGATCACGCAGATGCATCAGGTCTCGGTCCATCGTCAGCTGCTCGACATAACGATGAGCCGCGTAGAGCACGGTCATGCCCGGAGCTTCGTACACACCGCGACTCTTCATGCCGACGAATCGATTCTCCACGACGTCGATTTGTCCGATGCCGTTGCGACCGCCAATCTCGTTGAGCGACTTGACCATCTCGAGAGCGGTCTTCGTCTCGCCATTGAGTCGGACGGGGACGCCCTGTTCGAAGTCGAGCGTGATGCTTTCGACGGCATCCGGAGCTTGCTGGGGTGAAACCGTCATGCCGAATTCGACAATGCCGACGCCGTTGACTCCCAGGTCCTCGAGTTCTCCCGCTTCATAGCTGATGTGGAGACAGTTCTCGTCGCTGCTGTACGGCTTCGCGACGCTCGCCTTCACCGGGATCCCCTTCGAATCGCAATAAGCGATCAACTCGGTTCGCCCTGGGAACTGATCGCGGAAGGCCTTGATGCGCCAAGGAGCGATCACCTTGACGCCTGGGTCCAAAGCCTCGGCCGCCAGTTGGAATCGGCATTGATCATTGCCCTTGCCGGTAGCGCCGTGAGCGTAGGCGTCGGCGCCAAGTTCGCGAGCCAACTGAACGCAGACCTTCGAAATGAGCGGTCGGGCGATCGAGGTTCCGAGCAAATACAGGCCTTCGTACTTCGCCTGCCACTGCATGACCGGAAAAGCGAAGTCGCGGCAGAGCTCCTCCTGCACATCGACGATGCGGGATGATTTGGCTCCGCCGTCGACTGCCTTTTTCAAGATCGCTTCGCGGTCCTCGCAGGGCTGACCTAGATCGACGTAGACAGCATGAACGTCGTAGCCTTGATCTTGCAGCCATCCCAAAATGACCGAAGTATCGAGGCCGCCGGAGTAAGCAAGGACACAACTAGGCATGTGCGGAAACAACCTCATAGAGTGGATCGCGAAAAACGGACTCTCGTGCGGCCCGATCCAAGAATCGTAAGACAGACCCCCTCAGTCACGCAAGCGACCGAATCCCCTAACTGGTTAGCCGAACCGCGTGATTCCCGTCGCCTTTTCCTCCGTTGGAATCTTCCGATCCCTCGCTAGACCCCGTGCCAGCGGCCCCCCACCCCGCGACTCGGCTCGTCGCGATACCATGAGGCCCTGACGGGCACGCGCCGACGACTCGTTCGATCATTCGGCCCGTGACGGAGCGGAGCGGGCCTCGTTGGCTTGTCGTTCTCGTTCTCTCGTGCCCCGAGCCCAGCCCACTTTTTGCCCAGGACCGTCATGAACGAGTCACTCATTGAGCAACTGACGCGATTGCTGGAGCGACCTCATGCCGACTTGAGCATGGTGCGACAATGGCTCGACGCGGCCCGAACATCGGCCCCCGCGAGTCCCACCGATTCCCCAAGCGCGAGCGCGGAGAGCCTCACTCTGGACCTCGATCGCGAGCGACGCTGTGGCTACCCCGAGGTGATCTACGGACCGGGGAAACCGACTGACGTTGTCGTGAAGGCGGTTGCGGCGCTCCATGATCGTGGGCAAGACGCCTTGGTCACGCGCGTGGATGAACCGCAGGCTCAAGCGTTGCGGGAGGCCTTTCCCGATGGCCACTTTAATTCGCGAGCCCGGACCTGGCGATGCCAGACCGACACGCCGGAACGCCCGTTGGAAAGCGGCTTGCTCGACGCCACGGTCCACGCCGTGGCTCCCGTTGCGGTGGTCACCGCGGGGACCAGTGACGGGCCGGTCGCCGAGGAAGCGGCCGAGACTCTGGCTTGGATGCGAGTCCCGGTCAAACGAATCAACGATGTCGGCGTGGCGGGGCCGCACCGCTTGGTGGCTCGAGCGGCCGAGCTGCGGGAGTGCGGCGCGATCGTCGTCGTGGCGGGGATGGAGGGAGCCTTGCCCAGTGTGGTCGCGGGACATGTCGGGTGTCCCGTGATCGGCGTGCCCACCAGCGTCGGCTATGGCGCCAACTTTCAAGGAGTGGCGGCTCTGTTGTCGATGCTTAATTCGTGCGCGGCGAACGTCGTCGTGGTCAACATCGATGCCGGCTTCAAGGGTGGCTATGTCGCCGGCATGATCGCGCGGCGGCACACGCGAGGCGATGCCACCGACTCGACGCGATGAGTTTCGTCGACAACGCCTTATCGGTCGCGTGACCACGGCGCGGCGAGTGAGGCGAACCCATGGAATAGGTCGCGG
>JAGQPS010000153.1 GCA_020426595.1 Planctomycetales bacterium | reverse complement strand
GACCGCGACTTGTCGCAGGTCCCGCTCGCGACGCTCGCGGATTTCGAGCACCAGTGGGTACACCGCACGCGGATCGAGATCGAAAAGTCGCTTTGCCGCCATGCCGGCCGCCGCGTCGTCCTCGGATCGAATGATCTCCGTGAGAAGTTGTTGGGTCGCCTCGCCGGTGTGCCCCATGAGCACCATGGTGGCCAACAGTGGCCCCGTGCTCGAGGACGAATCGAGCAACGCGCGAGCCAAGTCTTCCTCACCCGAGACGGTGCGCTGAGCGATCGACTTGGCCGCGGCTCCGCGCAAAGCCAGAGTTTGCGCCTCATCGAGCACGACATTCCGCGCGTCCTCGAGCGACTGGGCATCACCCCAAGCGCCGAGGTAATGAAACGCGGATTGCCGAACGAGTAAGCGAGCATTGGGGTCAGCCGCTCGCGAACGCCACAGTTGCAGTGCGACCTCGCTCTTCCACCGCAGCAAGGCGGGTTCCACCCAGGGAGCAAGATCGGTCGCGAGAGTGGGCAGGTCCGCCTCGAAGGGCTCTTGAGCCGCGCGGGCGTCGATCAAGTTGAGTGTGCGAGCCGCCGCCAGTTTGACGCGGGCGTCATCGGATTGGTACGCCTCGATCAATGGCTGGATGGTGACCTCGAGCCCCGGCATGCCGAAGCCGTGCGCGATCGCGATGCTATCCGCCGTTTGGATCTTCCGTTCGACGAGGTTATCCCCCAACGCGCGCACCCACAACGGAATCACCAACGGGTCGTCATCGCGAATCTCGATTTGTTGCTCGGGAGACGGATCGGTGAACATCGGCTGCGGCAGGACCTCGCGCCGAGTCTGGGCGGCGGCTATCGAGGCGACCATCAAGCCACAAGTCGCCAAGGTCGGCGCGACCAACCCGCGAACCATGCGCAATCCGCGAACCATGCGATGCGTGTACGGAAGCGTGAGTCGACGCTTCGAGAAATACCGGCCCATTATCTTCACTCGCCAGGGAACCAGGGGCGTGAAACGAACATGTCCGAGGCAATACCTGGCCGGCGCGATGGTCGATTCCTGGGAATATCCCCCTGGGCTTGAAAACACCCAGGCGGGAAGGAATCAAGAATGCGGTGGGAGGCCGGGAAAGCCAGCCACATTGTAGCCAGCTTGCCCCTCGACTGTCGCGGGTTCCCGAAAGAGACGGCGGACCAGACGGGCGGCCGTTTTGAGGAGAGCCGTGCGGGCGGAGCCCGTTATTCGTCCATGGCCTCCTTGAGCCGAGCGCGCAAGGTTCGGACTTGTTGCAGCGTGGTCGACCGGAGCTCGGCATCTCGCGATTTTTGAGCCGCGTCGAGCGCCGCGTCCAACAACTTCTCGGCTTCGTCACCTCGTTTGCGACCAATGGCTTGTTGAGCCGCTTGCATGGCCATTTCCACGGTGTTCCGGCATTCCTCGGGAGGAGCCGACATCTTGGCGCTCCGCGATAACAAGTCAGCGAGGACCGTGAATCGGTCGAGCTTGAACCACGTTTCCCAGACTCGCAGTATCGGCTCCAATTGAGTCGAAAGACCGCTGCTCGCCGTGAGTTCGCTGGCTAGCGCGAATCGTGCGTACGCCTCCGGGGTCGCGTCCCAAGTCGTCGCATCGGCGAAGATAATCTGAGCCATGTTGACTCGATCGTCGGGGGTTCGCGCTTCGTCGAGCAGATCGGCATAGTCGGCCTCGAGCTGAGTTCGAGCCGCCTCGATCTCGTCCTCCTCTGGCATCTCCGCCGGCGGATACATCGTCGCCAGCGATTCAAAATCATCGCCGAGCCAAGCCAGCAGGGGCTCGACGTTCACACCGGCCGTTTCGCTTTCGCGCCAAGCCGCCTCGGCTCGATCCCGAATCGCGGAATCGCTGGAACTCTCCGCCGCGTAAAGCGCTCCGATGAGCCGTCCGTTGTCGTCACTCCCCTCTCGCACGTACTCGACGATGTAGCGAGCGAGCCCCGCGGGCAATTCACGAGGAGCTCGTTCCTCACGCGTACCGGCGACTCGATAAACCAACTTCTGCGGCGTCGCTTCCACGACCTTGACGATGAGTGATGGAGTGACCTCGAGATCCTCGGTCGATTCCAATTGGCCAACACACTCCGCGACCACTTCCCAAAATTCTCGATTCGTATCGACGACTTCCTGAAGGTGGTCGATCCACTCGGTTTGCTCGGTCCCGTCCGTCATCAAGCGGAGATACTCCAATCGCTCATCGACGAGCGCGTCATTTCCATCGCGCAAGGCACTAAGCACTTCCGCCGCCGCCTTGGACACCGCATAGGCTTCGGGACGAGTCAATTCGCGTGGGTCGTCCGACATGGGATCGTCGTCCTCACCCGACATCGACCCGTCCTCCATGGAAGGCTCGGTCGAACCGTCGTCGTCGTCCCGCGTTTCGTCGTCCGTCATCGAGCCTCCGTCCATCGGATCTTCATCCTCCGGAGGCATGTCGGTACCGGTACCAGAGCTCGAGTCGTCCGAGTCGTCTTGCGAGTCGTCGGTATCCGGACCATTCGGATCGGTGGTGTTTGTATTCGCGCCCCCCTCGTCGCCATTTTCAGAGTCCGTCGAGTCCCCGGGATCATTCGTGCTCGAGTCACCGCCGTTGTTGCTAGGGTTGCTGGGCCCCGCGACTTCTTCGGAGTTTGTAGAGGTGACACCGAGTGCCGCGAGCAGGGACTCGCGTTGGGCGTAACCGACGCCACCGAGGATGGCGACGACGACCAACAGACTCGCGGCGATTCCGAGGCGGATCATGCGGCGCCGTTTGAGATACTCGCGGTGCTTGGCCGCGATCGACCCGGGAGCGCTGCCCGAACCTCCCATCGGCGACGAGTTGTTTTCGGTGCCCGGCAAGCCATTGATTCCCGAGTTCGCCGCGAGAGGCTCGGCATGCAACGGAGCGGCGGGATCACCCGCGTGGTTCGGGCCGGGCGTGTTTGCTGGGATGGGACGAGGCGCGGCCAAGGGAGCCATCGGATCGAACGGATCGAGGTCGGCTGATTCGTCTTCCACCACTGAAGGGGTGGGCTCCAGGGTCGTCGGAGCAGTCGTCGCCGGATCGGGTCGGCCGCCGCTGGCGACGCTCGCCGGCGTCGCCGCAACGCTTGCCCGCGACCGTTCCGATCCTTGGGCAACTCCCGCCTTGCTGGCTGCCGCACGATGTTTGAGCTTGGTCAGGTAGGCCGATCGCTGGTCGGCGTCACTGAGGATGTCGCGAGCGCGTTCGATTTCGGCGAGGACTTTTTGCCAGGCTTCGATCTGGTCACCTGGGCGGATCGCGCGCAGCTGATTGAGACGAGCTTCCGCCGCTCGATGAATGACGGTCGAGTCGGTTTCGCGATGGGAAACGCCGAGCAATGCGAAGGCATTGGGACGACCGCCCGGAAGTTGTAACCACTCTCGATAGGGATCGAACGCCATCTCCCCACTTACCTCTGTTCGAAGGGCCAATACCCAGGTGCCAAACTCATGCGACCAATCCCCCAGTATACTCCGCGACCCAAATTGCCGGCATGCCAGCCCATGCGTGGCTCGCCCGCTGCTTGGTGGGACGGTGCTCTGGCGCGGTCTTGCTGGCGACAACAGGGACTGGGACGGCTGGCTCCCCGAAAACAACCACGCCAGCGGGTACCAGCGACGCGGTTCGATTCTACCGGCTCGTACCCAAACCACAGGTATCGCGCGTGTATCGACCGGCTCGAGCCCGTATCGACCGGCTCGCGCCCGCATCGACCGGCTCGCGCCCACATCGCGGGGGCCAACGAGCGAGCAACCGACGTAGGCGAGTTAACGTTGGCTCGACCCCTTCGTACTCGCGAGGGGCCCCGGCGAAAACGTCTGTGACCCCGTGAATACGACCTGTCTTCCGTGAAACGGCCCACGTCGCGGCACACGCTTGCATGACATGAGCCAGCGGATCGACGCATCGGCACGCGAGTAAGTTCCCTCGATAAACCGTCGAACCTTGGTGCGGAAAGGAGAAGTGAATTGCGGAGGCACGGGGGCAAGTGATGTCTGCCTGTTTTTCCTGGTTCGCCGAGTCCTGCCGCAACCACGAGCCTCTTGTTACTCGACGAGGAAAGTCGGCCAAGATTCAACCGGAGCACGGATTGCAAACGGCACGGGAATCCCCGATCGTGAACATGAGGGACCTCAACCCCAAGCACGGAATGGTTGCCGCGCCTGCCTCGGAAGGATGGCCGCCAATGAGTGGCCGAACTGTTCCGCGAGGCATTTTCGTTCCCGAGGGAACTTGCGAAGCCGAGGCCGCGTCAGAAGCTCCAACCGAACTAGGAATCGCTTCGTTGGCATCCGAGCTAACGCGGCATTGGCGTCCAGGCCAATGCGGGCTCGGTCATTCGTGCCGCGATGAGCGGCCGATGTCATCAGCCAGTGGAACGTCGGTTCCCCGTCGGTTTGGGTTCCTTGGGGAGTCGTATCGCCGTCCGCGAGATCGCTTGAGGCCCCGAAACGACGCCCCACCAACTCACTTGTTCAAAGACTTTTCAGAGGCCGCGAGACAACTCTCCCGTCGTCGCACGACCGTTCACCACCGCGCGTTGCTCAGAGTAGCGCACTAGGGGGTGGGTCGAGCACGGTTGGGACATCGGAGCCTTTCCCATTCCGCGAGTTGTTAGCGGCTCATGATCGACGTATTCCCCTTTCTCTCGAGTCGATGCCAAATGTCTCACGTCAAAATCATGTGGGTGTTCGCACTCGCATTCTCGACACTGTTCGGCTGGGCCATGAGCCCTCAAACGGCCCGCGCCGATGATCCGGCCCTGCGAGCGGAAGCCAACAAACTGTTCAACGACGGCAACTTCCGCGAGGCTTACGATCAGTTCCGTAAGCTATGCGAGGACCCTCGAACCGACGGGCGGCTCGTCGCCGAGGATTTGCAGCGAGCCTTCAATTGTCTCCAGCGGCTTGGCGAAACGGAGAAGCTCGATGAGTTGATCGAGACCACGGTGGAAGCTCATGCGGGATCGTGGCGTCTGTTGGTCGCCGCCGGCAATCTTTACCGCTACACCGAGCACTATGGCTACATCATCGGGAACGAGTTCGTGCGTGGCTGGAGGCGTCAGGAAGGGCGTCCCGTCAACGTGTTCCAGCGCGATCGAGTCCGCGGATTGCAGTTGCTCAATCAAGCCCGCGAATTGATCGGCGATGAGAACGACAAGGCCGCCGTGGCTGGTTTCTATCAGACTCTTGCCGACGCGTTGATGGCCGACCGTCAGTACGGACAGTCATGGCAACTGCAAGAGCTGACCGATCTCGATACGTTGCCCGACTATCTCGACGGTCATTGGTGGGACGCGGGCTCCCGCGGCGCTCCGGTGGATGCCGACGGAAATCCGGTCGTTCACGCCGAACCCGAAACCTGGGACGCCGCGAAGAGTGACGGCGAGCGTTGGCGTTTCTGCCTCGCCGCTTCGGTCGAGAACGAACCTCGCCGGATGAGTTCGGTGCGGATGCAAATCGCGTCGTTCGCCATGAGTCAGTTTGGCGTGCAGACGATGCAACAGTTCTCATGGTTTCGCGGCTTTGGTAGCGACGACGGCGATCGCCCCAGAACGTTCGACCTCGACACCCTGACCGACGAGGAAACCTTGGCTCGGTTGGCCAATGGTGTGCAGCGATTCGAACTCCCCGCGGAATACAACCACGTCAAGATCTATCGAGCGGTCGCCGATCTGCAGAACGACGACCAGGCCGAGAATGCCCTCACGCAATTGGCATCGGTTTACGAGAACCGTCGGCAATACGAGAAGGCGGCGGCGGTTTGGCGTGAGGCGATCGAGCGATTTGGCCCGGGCGGTCCGGGCAAATGGCGGGAGCAACGCCTCAATCAAATCGTCGGTATGTGGGGAACCGTGGAACCGGTGCGGACCTTGCCGGCTGGAGTGCGTCCCTCGTTCCCGTTCAAGTTTCGCAACGCGACTCGCGTCAACTTCACCGCGACGCCCCTCGACATCGAGAAGGTCTTGACCGACGTCAAGAACTACTTGAAGGGGAACCCCCAGCAACTCGAGTGGAATCGTCTTCAGATCGACAACATTGGCTACAACATCGTCAACGAGGGTCTGGATAAGTATCGCAAGGAGGGCGTGATCGAGTGGGCCGAGGATCTCGAGCCGCGCCGCGGTCACTACGACCGTCGAATCATGATCACCGCGCCCGAGATGCCGGCGGGTGCCTACCTCGTTGAATCGAGCGTCGCGGGTGGGAACTCGAGCCGCTTCATCTTGTGGGTCGCCGACAGCGTGCTGGTCCGCAAGCAAATCGACGGAGGCATTCTGTACTTCGCGGCCGATGCGATGACCGGCACTCCGATGGCTCGAGCCAACATGGAGTTCTTCGGTTATCGAGGAGAGCGAGACCAACCGGGCAACCGCGTCCGCATCCTCACCAGCAACTTCGCCTTGCGAGCCGACGAAAACGGTTTGGTCGTCCCCGAGAGTCGTGATCTCAGCAATGAGTATCAATGGATGACCGTCGTCCGGGATGACGCGGGGCGCATGGCTTTCCTCGGATTCAACAGCGTTTGGACGAGCGAACGATTCGAGCAGGACTACAACTCGGTCAAGTCGTTCGTCATCACCGATCGCCCGATCTATCGCCCCAACCAAGCCTTGCAGTTCAAGGTCTGGGTGGGACGGACTCAGTACGACCAAGATGGTCCCTCGCCGTTCAAGGACCAGACGATTCCCATCACCATCCGTGATCCGGAAGGGACCGAGGTCTTCACGGCCTCGCCCATGGCCGATGAGTTTGGTGGTGTGGTCGGCACCTTCGAGATTCCCGAAACCGCCAAGCTGGGACAGTACTACATCCAAGTCGGATTGGGGAACGAGTTCGGCGGGAACACGTTCCGCGTCGAGGAATACAAGAAGCCCGAGTTCGAGGTCACGGTCGACGCTCCGGAAAAGCCGGTGATGTTGGGCGAGAAAGTGCCGGTCACGATTCGGGCTCGATACTACTTCGGCGCTCCCGTGACCGAAGCGACCGTCGCCTACAAGATCATGCGGAGCGAGCATCGCCAGAACTGGTACCCGTACGCTCCCTGGGATTGGTGCTTTGGTCCAGGCTACTGGTGGTTCGGCTATGACTACGATTGGTATCCGGGTTACCGAAGTTGGGTTGGCTGCATGCGACCGGCTCCTTGGTGGATCTGGTCGCCTCCGGGCCCGCCTCCCGAGATTGTCGCCCAGGATGAAGTGAAGATTGGTCCCGATGGCACGGTGACGATCGAGGTCGATTCGGCGATCGCCGCGGCTTTGATGAGCGACACCGACCATAAGTACAGCGTGACCGCCGAAGTACGCGATGCGTCGCGTCGCACGATCGTTGGATCGGGCGAGATCATCGCGGCTCGCCAGCCGTTCCGCGTCTTCACGTGGGTCGAGCGAGGCTACTTCCGCGTTGGCTCGGAAGCCAATGCCTTCATCCAGGCCCAAACCGCCGACGGCAAGCCGGTGAGCGGACGCGGCGAGTGGATCCTCAACAAGATCGACTACGACGCCGATCGTCAGCCGATCGAGACCGTGGTGAAGACGTGGCCGCTCGAGGCCAATGAGGAAGGTCACGCGGAGCTGCGTTTCGATGCCAGCTCGGCGGGACAATACCGATTGGTCGCCAAGGTGACCGATGATGCGGGGCACACGATCGAAGGGGCTTATGTCTTTACGATCATCGGTGACGGCTTCACCGGTCGCGACTATCGGTTCAATGCTCTCGAATTGGTTCCCGAGCGTCGCGAGTACGCACCGGGCGACCGAGTCTCGTTGCAGATCAACACGGATCAAGAGGATTCGACCGTGTTGTTCTTCCTGCGTCCGTCGAACGGAGTCTGTTTGCCGCCCAAGGTGATTCGACTCAACGGACGTTCGGCCGTCGAAGTGTTCGACATAGTGAAACGCGACATGCCCAACATGTTCGTCGAGGCGGTGACGGTTTCGAATGGAGCGGTCTACACCGAGGCGCGTGAGCTGTTCATTCCTCCCGAGGAGCGCGTGCTCAATATCGACGTCCAGCCAACCGCCGAGCGATACAAGCCGGGCGAGAAGGCGAGCGTCACGCTACAGATGACCGATCACACTGGCGAGAACTTCGAGGGCTCGATGGTGGTCGCGATCTACGATAAGAGCGTCGAGGCGATCGCCGGAGGCACCAACACGCCGGACATCCGCGAGTTCTTCTGGAAGTGGCGGCGGCGGCACGAGCCGTCAACGCTGAGTAGCTTGGATCGCTACTCCCCGCTGCTCTACCGCCCCAACGAAACCCAGCCGAATGCGATCGGAGTGTTTGGCGCGACCGTCGCCGACGATGAAATGGCGATGGACAAGGATGTCAGGACCCAGACCGCGGCGCCGGGAGCCATGGCGGGCGGAGGTGGCATGGGTGGCCCTCGCATGATGATGCGGGGCGCCGCGCCGATGGCCGCGATGGAAAATGCCGAAATGGCGATGGCCGACGCCGCCGCGCCCATGGATGGCGCCGAGGCTTCCGGAGCCGGCGCGCCGGCGATGGTCGAACCGACCGTTCGTTCCAACTTCGCCGACACCGCGCTATGGGTTGGCCGAGTCGATACCGACGCGACCGGACGTGCCGTGGTGGAACTCGACATGCCCGAGAACCTCACGACCTGGAAGGTCAAGGCTTGGGGCATGGGCGAGGGGACGCGCGTGGGAGCCGGCGAGGTCGAGGTGATCACGAGCAAGGATCTCCTCGTGCGGCTGCAGGCTCCTCGCTTCTTCGTCGAGCGAGACGAAGTTGTGCTATCCGCGGTCGTGCATAACTACCTCGAATCGGAAAAGCTGGTCCGAGTCGTATTGGGACTCGAGGGTGACACGATGGAGTCGCTCGCGCCACTGGAAGTCGACGTGACGATTCCGGCTCAAGGCGAGCATCGAGTCGACTGGCGAGTCAAGGTGGTGAAGGAAGGCACGGCGACGATTCGGATGTCGGCTCTGACCGACGAGGAATCGGACGCGATGGAGATGAAGTTCCCGGTTCGCATCCATGGCGCTCCTCGCATGGAGTCGTGGGCGAGCACCATCTCGCCACGCGATCAAGCGAGCAGCGTGGAGTTCGTCGTGCCTGAAGCTCGACGAGTCGCCGACTCGCGGCTCGAGGTGCGGTACTCGCCGACCTTGGCGGGCGCGATGATCGATGCCCTGCCCTACTTGGTTGACTATCCGCACGGTTGCACCGAGCAAACCCTCAATCGTTGGCTGCCGACGGTCGTGACCCAGAAGGTCTTGATCGAGATGGGAGTCGACTTGGAGCAAGTGAAGGAGCACCAAACGAATCTCAACGCCCAGGAGATCGGAGACGATCGCGAGCGTACCGCCCAGTGGAAGCGATACGACATCAATCCGGTCTTCGACCGAAATGAAGTCGATTTCATGGTTCGCGAGGGGCTGAAGAAACTGGGTGAGATGCAGTGCTCGGATGGCGGTTGGGGATGGTTCAGTGGCTATGGGGAACGCAGTTATCCCCACACCACCGCCGTCGTCGTGCATGGTCTGCAAGTGGCGCGTGATAATGACGTGGCCTTGGTGCCTGGCTTGCTCGAGAACGGTTTGAATTGGCTCGAACGCTATCAGCAGGAGCAGATCACCAAACTGCAAAACGACCTCAAGGGCTTGACCAACAACAAGAAACGAGCCGATGACCTGGATGCCTTGATCTACTCGATCCTGGTGGAAGAGGGACGCGAGGCTCGTGAGATGCGAGACTTCCTGTATCGCGACCGCGTCGACTTGTCGGTCTACAGCAAGGCGTTGTTCGCCTTGGCCCTGCATCGCATCGGCGACGCCGAGAAGCTGGCGATGGTCCGCCGGAACATCGAACAGTTCCTTGTGGTCGACAACGAAAACCAAACCGCCTACCTCGATATGCCGGAAGGCAACTACTGGTGGTATTGGTACGGCGACGAAATCGAAGCGAACGCGGCCTACTTGAAGCTGCTTTCGCGAGTCGACGCCCAAGGCGACGTCGCGCCGAAGATGGTCAAGTACTTGCTCAACAACCGCAAGCACGCGACCTACTGGCGATCGACTCGCGACACGGCCTATGTCGTGGAGTCGTTCAGCGAATTCCTGCGAGCGACTGGCGAGGCAAAGCCCGAGATGACGGTCGAAGTCTGGCTGGATGGTGAGCTGCGAAAGTCGGTCGAAATCACTTCGGCCAACCTGTTCACGTTCGACAACAAGTTCGTGCTCGAGGGCGAGGCCTTGGCCAACGGCGAGCATACGCTTGAGTTGCGACGCACGGGTCAGGGTCCGGTCTACTTCAATACCTATGTCGAGAACTTCTCGCTCGAGGATCGAATTCTGGCCGCCGGCCTGGAAGTGAAAGTCGACCGTCGTTACTACCACTTGGTACCGACCACCGCCTCCACGACCACCGCCGGTGATCGTGGCCAAGTCGTGGGTCTGGAGATCGAGAAGTTCGAACGCGTCCCGCTGGAGGACTTCTCGCAGGTGACGAGTGGCGACTTGGTCGAGGTGGAGCTGATCGTCGAGAGCAAGAACGATTACGAGTACTTGCTGTTCGAGGACTTCAAGCCCGCTGGCTTTGAGTCGGTCAAGCAACTCAGCGGTTACTCCAACAATGGCATGGGCGCCTATGTGGAATACCGCGACCAAACGGTGAACTTCTTCGTGCGACGGTTGAGCCGCGGGCAACATAGCCTGACGTACCAGCTGCGAGCCGAGACTCCGGGACAGTTCGCCGCCTTGCCCGCCCAGGCCTCGGCGATGTACGCCCCGGAACTGCGCGGTAACTCGGATGAGTTGCGGTTGATCGTGAATGACACGGTCGAGGAGTAACCACGACTCGGGAAAACCGATCGGATTGACTGGGCGGTTCGCCGCCTAGGATTCGAATGAAGCCGAGTGAACGAGCGTCGGACGTGTTCTGGCGCCGGGCACTCGGCTTTTTTCGTCGGTTGATTCAGCCGCCGCGTAGCCGCTCCCTCGCGCCCCGGTTGAGAAGGTCGTCACCTGTTCCCGTACCGATTAGACTCATCCCGAGCGGAGCGGCGCAGCCGGCCAAACGCGATGCCGGCGCGTCGCGGCTGTGACACAACCGCCCTGATCAAGAAGAGTGTGAGGGACGCATCGTGACATATCGAGTTTGGGTTCTGTTCTGTGTCTCGTTGGTATGCGTTGGTTGGAACGGGAATTCAGCGAGCGGACAAGACGCTCCCGAACGACCGGGAGCCTGGGAGCCGGTTGAATCGCCGGTCTCCGTGAGCCTTCGCGGCGCGTGGGCGGTCGACGATGACGTGCTGTGGGCGAGTGGCGCGAAAGGGAGTGTGCTGCGCTCGATCGATGGTGGTGCGAGTTGGCGAGCGATCGAAGTCACTGGTCACGCGGAAACCGACTTTCGAGACATTCATGCATGGGACTCGCGAAACGCGCTGATCATGGCGGCTGGAGCGCCGCCCGTATTGCTTCGCACCGAGGATGGTGGCGAGCACTGGCGTGAAGTGTTGAGGCATGCGGATCCCGGCGCGTTCTTCGATGCCATCGCCTTTCGAAATGAAAACGAAGGTTGGGCGGTGGCCGACCCGATCGATGGGCGACTTGAGATCTTCGCCACGAACGATGGAGGTTGGCACTGGGAGGCATTGCCCGCCGAGCAGCGCCCCGAATGCGACGCGGCCGAGC
>JAGQPS010000152.1:6747-11764 GCA_020426595.1 Planctomycetales bacterium | reverse complement strand
CGCTTCGCTTGGGCTCCTGACCCTAGGCTCTGGTGCGGCGCCCCCGTTGGGGGCTTAGCACACCGTGGTTCGACTCTCTTGCACCCAAATCGCCTTTTACTTGGGCACGAATCGCATCCGTCGGGCTTAAATCAACAGGCCGTGACGCTTCGGGTTTCCATTGGTTTTCGCATGCTTTCGGGTTGGTTGAATGGGGCGAAGCATGAGGGTGCGATTTCAGAACTGATGCGTCGGGTTACCCAGGCTCGTCAAGGTCGCTGTTTGCCGGCGCGATATCCGTGTCCGGGGCTCGTCCGTGCTTGGTCGTCGAGCTTCCCTGGGCATTGGGTAGGGGAGAGGCGCGGGCTATAGTACAAACTTGCTTGGCTCCAGGCGTTCCGACCCGAAGACGGTTTCGGTTTGACGTCCGCGGGGGGCCTTCATTTCTCTTCCGAAGCCCTACCACCCCCGGCACAAGCGATCATGGAAAAGGAACGGGAGCGAGTAAGGGCCGACCTGCTGGGGCAACTCGAAGGCGAGGTGCTGTGCGACGATCTTTCGTTGCAGCTCTACGCCAGCGACGCGAGCATCTTTGAAATGCGGCCCCTCGCGGCGGTACGTCCGCGAACGGTGGCCGACATCGTCGCGGTCGTCAACTACTGCAACGAGCATGGTTTCACGATCCACCCTCGAGGCGCGGGAAGTAGCGTCGGTGGAGAGTCGCTTGGCACCGGAATCGTGCTCGACATGAGTCGCTACTTCACGCGGCTCACCTTCAACGAATCGCGGCCGGAAACCGTTCGAGTCCAAGCCGGAGTCGTGTTGGCCGACCTCAATCGCCGCTTGGCATCGGTCAAACGCATCTTCGGTCCCGATCCCGCTACGCGTAGCGTGACGACGATGGGGAGTGTGGTCGCGGTTAACGCGTCGGGAAGTTTGTGGCTCCGTCATCGAGCGACTCGGCAACATATCCGAGCCGTGCAATGTGTCTTGGCGACGGGAGAGGTTGTCGAACTGAGTCGCCATTCGTTGACCGGCGATGGCTCGACGAACGATGGAACAGTTGACATCGCTTGGCATCTCGGCCGTAAGGTCGCCTCGATTTGCGAGCGATATCGCGATTCGATCGAGCAAGCACGGCCAAGAACGCTGGTCGACCCTCCCGGCTATCAGCTCCATGATCTCGTGTCCGACGGCCAAGTCGACCTGGCCAAGTTGATGTGCGGGTCCGAGGGGACGTTGGGGATCATCACGGAAGCGACACTGGAGACGAGTCCGTGGGTGGCGAAACGAGGCGTGGTGCTGCTCTTCTTTTCACGCCTCGATACGGCCGCCAAGGCGGCACTTGATATCGCGAAACTTGGCGCGGATGCGTGCGACTTGATGGATCGACGGCTCCTGAGCATCGCGCGCGAGACCGACGAAGAGTACGCTCGGCTCATCCCACCCGATGCCGAGGCGATGTTGTTGGTCGAGTTCAGTGGCGATAACGCGACGGAACTCAACAAGCGAATCCTTGACATCAGCGCGAAGATCCGTCGGCGATACCGCGAGTCGTTCGACCACCAGGTCACGCTCGAGGTCCATCAACGAAATCGGTTCTGGCGATTGACGCGTCGCGTGATTCCGACGCTGTATCGGCTCAAGGGTTCGCACCGCGCCATTCCGTTCATCGAGGACATCGCGGTGCCACCCGAGGCACTGCCGGAATACTTGGTCACCGCACAGAATATCTTCAAGCAGCATCAGGTGACGGCCTCGATCTTCGCTCACGCCGGGCATGGCCAGCTCCACATGCGGCCGTTTGTCGATATCGCCGACACCCGCATGATGTCGAGCTTGCAGTTGTTGGCCGACTCGCTCTACACCGAGGCGCTCAAGGTCGGCGGCTGTGCCGGAGCGGAGCACGGATTGGGTGTGAGCCGCACATGGTTTTCTCGCCAGCAGTTTGGTGCGGCGTACGGCGCGATGGTCGCGGTCAAGCAACTTTTCGATCCAGGCCGTCGCTTGAACCCCGGCAAGGTGATTGGCGATGACAGTGGTGACGCGTTGCGAGCGCTGCGCAGCGTGCGGAGCAAGGTGCGGTATCAGGGCGGCGAGGACGATGCGCCGAGCGAGGAGGCCCTGGATTCCTCGGTCGACAACAGCAGCGTCTCGACCGGCTCGATGGATTCGAGCGACACCGACAATCGATCGGGGAGTTTTTCGGCACTGGGGTCCTTGCCGGTCATCGAAGTCAACGGAGTTTGGCGGCCGGACGAACTAACGCTGGCCGCGCGAACTTGCAACGGTTGTGGTCGATGCCGCACGCAAGGGAGCGACGAACGGATGTGTCCGGTGTTCCGCGCCGATACTCGCGAGGAGGCGAGTCCGCGGGCGAAGGCGAATCTGATGCGGGCCGTCGCGACCGGTCAGTTGTCACCCGAGACCATGGCGACCCCTGAATTCAAGAAGGTCGCCGATCTTTGCTTCAACTGTCATCAATGTCGCATCGATTGCCCGGCCAGCGTCGACATCCCCAAATTGATGATGGAAGCCAAGAGCCAGTTCGTGGCTCGCAATGGGCTGTCTCCGTCGGATCTCGCCTTTGCCCGCATCGACACGTTCTTCGCCTGGGCGTCGCGCTTCGCCCCTCAAGCCAATTGGCTGGTGAGGCGTCGATGGGTGCGTTGGATGTTGGAGAAGGGATTTGGAATCTCGAGCAAACGGCCCTTGCCGCGATTTCAAAAGCGGAGTTTTCTGAGAGACGCCGAGCGACGAGGGCTTTCAACTCCAACGCGTCGAACGAGTCGCCGCGTCGTGTATTTCGTCGACTCGTTCGCCAATTGGTGCGACACCGAATTGGCGTGGTGCGTGGTGCAAGTGCTCGAGCACCAGGGCGTGACGGTCTACGTCCCCAACAAACAACGCGTTTCTGGAATGAGCCTGATTTCGTGTGGAGCGTTGGATCGTGCCCGGCCGCTGGTCGAAGCGAACGTCGAGCTACTCGCGGAATGCGTGCGGCAAGGCTACGACATCGTCTGCTCCGAACCCGCCGCCACTTTGGCTCTCAAGCACGAGTATCCCAACCTGATCGATGACGCGGATGCCTCGCTCGTCGCCAGCCGCACGTTCGATATCGGCGCGTACTTGATGGAGCTCAAACGTGAGGAGCAGTTCGAGCTGAACTTGCGACCGCTGAATTACACGTTGGCCTACCACCTGCCGTGCCACCAACGAGCTCTCTACGGCGGCAGTCCATCGCTTGATTTGCTGACTCTCGTAAGCGGCCTCCAAGTGAGACCGGTGGAGAAGGGCTGCAGTGGGATGGCGGGATTGTGGGGCATGAAGCGAGAGAACTATCGCCGCAGCGCGCGAATTGTCCAGCCGCTGGCGGGTGAGCTGCGCAAGCCCGATTACCTTGCGACGGTTTCGGAATGCACGTCATGCCGAATGCAGGTCGAGCACTTTTCTCGCAAGGCGGCGATCCATCCGATCAAGCTCCTAGCGATGGCGTATGGTCTGCTCCGCGATGACAAACGCTTGACCCGGATGCTCTCGGAAACGACCGCTTGATGTGTTTCTCGCGGCCCCCGGACCGCGATGCCTCGAAGTGAATGGGACCGATGAGCGATTCATGTGTCGTGTTGTTATTCGCCGCCGCGCGCGAGCGGGCGGGCCGTGACCGCATTCGGCTCGAAGTAGCACTGCCGGCGCCGGTTGCCCAGGTACGTGGCGCTTTGACGGAAGCTTGTCCCGAGTTGACGGGATTGATCGAGCGGTGTCGCTTCGCCGTTGACAATCAGTTCGTCGAGGATGAGCATGAAGTGCCAACGGGAGCGGAAGTCGCCCTCATCCCACCGGTAAGTGGTGGCTAGGTGGTTCGTCGCTCGGTGCGTTAGGGTGTGACGGATGCGTGCGACTTGGATCGCCGCTTTATGGATGGGAACGGATGGTGGCGTAACGAGTTGTTGGTTTGTGCGAGACAGCGAAGAATCCCTCGCTCACGCTTCGGGTTTCCTTGGATTTTCCACGCTTTTGAGTTGGTCGACTGGGGCGAGATTGAAGATCGCGACATCATGACGCGGCCGCGGTGTTGGGCGGCGCACGATCATGCCAGGGAACGGTGATGATTGACCTGACCGATATGAAGATCGATGAGCCCGCGGTACTCGACTCGGTCAAGAGTCCGCTCGCGGGCGCCGCGGTATTGTTCGTCGGAACGACGCGCGAGTTCACCGACGGCAAGCGGACCGTATGGCTCGATTACGAAGCCTATGAAGCCATGGCGCGCGGCGAACTCCAGCGCCTTCGCGAACTGGCGATGGCTCGATGGCCACTGAGGGATGTCGCGATCGTTCACCGCTTGGGCGAGGTGCCGATTGGTGAGACCAGTGTGGCGATCGCCGTGAGCTCGGCGCATCGAGGTCCCGCCTTCGAGGCGGGCCAGTGGTTGATCGATCGACTCAAGGAGTCCGTACCGATTTGGAAACGGGAGCGGTGGAGCGACGGAAGCTCGGAGTGGATTCATCCGGAGCCTCTCGGGTGACAAAGGCGAGTGACGAAGGCGATTTGGGCATGCCGCTCAAGGTTCGAGAAGTAGCGTAAGCGATACCCGCATGAATGATATGAGTCAGAGCGATGCACGCGATGTCGACCGACTGGTCGACCGCTGGGGACGCGTGCATCGTTCGCTCCGGCTAAGTGTCACGGATCGCTGCAACATTCGTTGTTTCTACTGCATGCCCAACGAGGCGATTCCGTTTCAACCGCGCGAGCAGCTGCTGACGTTCGAGGAGATCACACGCGCGGTTCGAGTCGCCGCGGGGCTCGGTGTTGAAAAGCTGCGTCTGACGGGCGGCGAGCCTCTGGTACGTCAAGATCTGTCGCACTTAGTGGAGATGCTCAAGCGGATTCCGGGCATCCGGGAAGTGGCGTTGACGACCAACGGAATTTTGTTGGTCGAGCATGCCAAGGCGCTCATGCGAGCGGGCCTCGATCGCATCAACATCAGCCTTGATACGCTCGATGAACCGACGTTTCAGACGATCACTCGCCG
>JAGQPS010000152.1:5427-6647 GCA_020426595.1 Planctomycetales bacterium | reverse complement strand
GAGGGCATCCAGGCTGCTCGAGAGGTCGGTTTCCAGGGGACTCGTTTGAATGCGGTGGCGATCGCCGGCTTGATTGAACGTGATGCGGTCGCCTTGGTGCGGTACGCCCATGAACATGGCATGGCGATGCGCTTCATCGAGTTCATGCCACTCGACGCCCAGCAGGATTGGACCAAACAGCAAGTGGTCTCGGGCGAACGACTACGCGAGCTACTCTCCGCCGAGTTTGGTCCGCTTGAACCGATCCCGCGCCCCGATCCGGCTCAACCATCCCGCGATTGGAAGTCAGCGTCGACGGGTGGATTCATCGGATTCATCGAGCCGGTTTCGCGGCCGTTTTGCGAGTCGTGTGATCGTCTCCGCCTCACCGCCGAGGGACAGCTTCGCAACTGCCTCTTTTCCATCGAGGAATGGGACCTGCGGGCTCTGCTGAGGTCGGAAGCCGACGACCATGCGATTCGTTCGCTGATGCTCGATTGCGTGCGAGCGAAACGGGCGGCTCATGGAATCGATACACCCGATTTCCAGCGTCCCGAACGAGCGATGTACCAGATTGGCGGCTAGGCGTTAGTGAGCGTGGGACGCGCGGGCGAACAGGTTGAGGTTGGCGAGTGTGGGGAGCGAGCTGGGTACGCTATCCCACCAGTGTTTCACGTTACGAGCCAACTGAAACAACTTGAATCGTCCTTGAGCCGAGAGACGCGGGTGACAAACGCGGACTCGTCGGCACGCGGTTGGCGCGCCGCCGAGCAAGCGTTTGTATTCGTGGTCACCTCGCATGAAGTTGATCGCGTCCCAGCCTTCCGCGAGCCCCTTCCGAAGCAAGTGAATCTGTAGAAGCCAGCCGGGCTCCCATTCGGTGTACTCGGAGGCCATGCCGGTTTGGTAGGTGTACTGCACGTTGTTGAGAAACGCACCGGTAAAGAACGCCGCGGGTTGGCCGTTGATACTGACCCAAAACAATCTCCAGAGTCCTCGAGCGAACAGCCGGCCGGAGGCTTGGCGATAGAACCGCTCGAACCGAGGACAAGCGAAGCAGCCGCGGTGACCGATCAGCGTTTGGCGTTGCTGATGGAGTCGAATCGCGAACTCCTGTGCTTCATCGAGTTCTTGTGAATTCCTCGCTTCGTGGAAGCTGACTTTCTCCGAGTGATAACGTTCATCGAGTCGCTTGATCTTTCGTTTGGTGCTCCGAGTCACGACGTCGTTGACCTCCTTGG
>JAGQPS010000152.1:0-5328 GCA_020426595.1 Planctomycetales bacterium | reverse complement strand
CCTCCGAGTGATAACGTTCATCGAGTCGCTTGATCTTTCGTTTGGTGCTCCGAGTCACGACGTCGTTGACCTCCTTGGCGTTTCTCGTCGCAAGCTCGGCTCGCCAAGTCGACATCACACCGCATTCCATGACTTCAGCCTGGGCGTCGCGCAGGCGGTTGATCAGGCTTTGCGTCGCATAGTCGTCCGCGCTGACTCCGTCCCAGTCGAGCTCGTCCCACTTGAGGACCGATTCATTGCGTTGCTCTTGCGGTCCAAGAAGGGAATCGGCCAATGCGCTGATTACTTCCTGTTCGCGTCCTGGTTCCACGGTGACTCCTCCGCCATCGGAACAAACGCTCCCCGAGCCCACGAGCGAAAGGAGTCGACCGTGGGTGACGGTGTAGGAACGAAACAGAGGAAGGCCGCCGATCAGTTTGCCGTCGGCATCTCGGACGACTCCCCAGGCGAGGCGACCTTGATTGGCGAAGGCGTCCCACGCCGAAGTCAACCATTCAAATCGTTGGGTCGGCCAAGCAGGGCTTAGCGCGTTCCAATCCGAGGCGATGGTCTCGAGTTGTTCACGGTCACGGATCCAACTGACATGCGGCATGGCTGACTCGGGCGTGGATGGGATGCCTAGCACGTTGAAACAACGAACGAGTCTAGCGGCACATCACGAACTGGCCGCGATCCTTGCATGACGAGTACCGGGCCTCGAAACGGCATTCGGTGACCACGGCCGTGAAGTGGAACGTGCCAAAGAGTCGGCCCAGGTTCTGGCTCCCCGCGAGGTGCACGGTATCGCCGTCGACGCTGACGGTGTGAAGCGTGACGCTGTAACGAAAGGGGAAGACCTTGAAGAATCGACCGCGAAACTCGGCTCGGTATCGACCGTCACCACAGGGAACGATCGTCGCTTGCAGCGCGCCATGGTGCCCCGACGAGCAGCTTTTCCATTCTCCTCGCCAGCAGCCCGCCGGATTCGGAGCCTCGACCACTGGTTCGCCGCCAACGAGCGTGCTGGCGCCGACGCTCTCCGGCAGGGCCGCCGTGAGGGTGAGCACGATCAGCACGGCGGGAATCGAAGCGAAACGGGCAAGGCGAAATAAAGCAACGGCGCGGCGCATGTAGTCATTCCCCGAAGAAACGTCGTTTGCTCCCGTTGGGCGGAGGAGCAACAAGTGGAGCGGTCCGGATTCAAGGTTCGAATCAACTCTAGTACGACTTCCTACCTCTCGCTCGCGAGACAGTGCGCGAAGTTGAAAAGTGCCCGCGCCGCGGACCGCGGCTCTCCTGGGATGGGACCTCGGCGGCACGCGCTGTTGTCGAAATGCGACATACGTGTGGAAAAGCTGCAAGACGTGCCGTGTCGAGCGACGACTTTCCTCCCTTCCCGTGGCGAGAAATCGCAGAACCGCTCTGGACTCGGCCGCGATCATGTCTTGGCAGCGGTGCCGATATCCGCCGCCCTCGAAGTCGATGGGGGAAACGCGCGGCGCCGACCGTCGCGACTCGGGATTCCCTGGCGGCCTTTGCATTGGGCCGCCCAATCGGTCACCATGTGCGGGCCAAGCTGGCATTCCCAGGCTTCAAGACAAGAGGCACCCGGTCGTCATGATGACTCAACGTGAACCTATCGCGCCACGCGCTCCCATCTGGAAGGTTTGGCGCTGGAAGTTCCATTGGCAGGTGTTGCTTGCCGTCGTGGTCGGCGCCGTGATTGGCCTTGTCTGGGCGCGGCTTTCCGTCGTGTTGCAAGGCCCCGATTGGCGCGACTCGACCATCACCGCAATCGCCGATTACAAGTTGCGGGTGATCAAGCTCATTGGCGACCTGTTCCTGGCGGCTCTTAAGATGGTCGTCGTTCCGCTGGTCGTCAGCAGTCTGGCCCTCAGTGTGGCGAGCCTCGGAGGTCGCGCGGGTTTTGGCAAGATGGCCGGCATTTCGATCAGCTACTTCCTCGGCAGTAGCTTGATCGCCGTCTTGATCGGCCTGACGTGCGTCAACGTCATCCGGCCGGGCAACTCCGGCGGCGATGAGCCATTGCTCAACACCGAGCGAGTGGCGCAGCTCGAAGCCGATTTTCAGGCCGAACGAAGCAAGGTTCAATCGAGCTCGGGTACCGCGTCGGGCAGTGACTTGCTCGGCGTCTTTCGACACCTCGTGCCGAGCAATCCGTTTCAGGCGGCCAGTGAGACGAACCTCTTGGGCTTGATCACGATCGCCGTCTTGATCGGACTCTTCACGCCCAAGCTCGCGTCGCATCATTCCCAATTGATGATCGACTTCATTCAGGCGGTGCATGATCTCACGATGCTCATCACCGACGCGATCCTCAAGACGGCGCCCATCGGCGTGGGCTGTTTGATGATCGCGACTTTGGCCGAGCAGGGCTCTCGGCTCTTGGCTCAAGACAAAGCCGACTCGTTGTTGCTGTTACTGCAAAGCCTTGGCTGGTTCGCGGCCGCCGTGGTCTTTGGATTGCTTCTCCACGTGTTCGTGGTCTTGCCAACGCTGCTCTTCATCTTTGGCCGTGTGAATCCGATCAAGCACTATCGCGCGATGTTGCCGGCGATGTTGACCGCGTTCTCGACCAGTAGCAGCAATGCCACGTTGCCGGTGACGATTGAATGCGTCGAACAGAACGTTGGCGTATCTCGGCGGACCGCCAGTTTCGTGCTTCCACTGGGCGCCACGGTCAACATGGACGGCACCGCGCTTTACGAGTGCGTGGCGGCCATGTTTGTCGTTCAGTTGTTCGGCATCGAGTTGAGCTTGGCCGATCAGTTCTTGGTCGTCATGGTCGCGTTGCTGACGAGCGTCGGCGTGGCGGGCGTGCCGAGCGCTTCGCTGGTCGCGATCATCATCATTCTACAATCGCTCGACAAGCAACTCGCCTCTCGCGGCGTCGAGGTTTCGCTTCAGGGTGGACTGGCGCTGATCTTGATCTTTGATCGCGTGCTCGACATGGCGCGAACGGTGGTGAATATCTTCTCCGATTCGTGTGCGACGGTGATCGTCGCTCGGAGCATGGGGGAGGAAGGATTCTATGAATCATCGACCGGTTCCGAGGTCGCCGCGACCATCGCGACGGAATCGGCGGACGAGGCCCGCGGCGAGTAGTCAACGGCGCGGAAAGAACCGATGCCAAATCGTCGTGGTTCCTGGACGTTGGGCTTTCAATGGGGATGGAGTGAGCGATGAATAACTCGGGTTGGATTCGTTCTCATGGTCAGTCTTGGTTCGAACGTTTGACGCGCGCGGGACTCGTCGTGCGGGGCTCGCTGCTGGCGGGGCTGGTCTGCGTGTCGCTGCTAACCACGAGCGTTCGGGCTCAGGAGGAAGACACGGTCGTGCAAGGCGTGGCGGCACAGCCGCTCCGCGCCCAAGTGACTCGCGTGCGCGATGCCCTTGAGTTCCTGGGACAGCCGCTTCCGGCGACGACGATCGCCGAATTGAACGCGGCGATCGAGTTGCCCGAGGAAGAAAGCGCCGAGCGACTTCAGGAGATCCTGGACCCGCTCGTTCTCGTGCACGTCCATGTGAATCCAGAGAGCCGTGTCAAGGTCGCGGCGGGTGCCGGGGCCCCGACGTTGGTCGAGCAAGGTTGGACCGTGTTCCTGGTCAAGGTGAACAACGAAGCGGGGGTGACCGCGGGCCTGCGTGTCTCGAGTCCCAACGCGAATCCGATCCATGTTCGCTCGACCGGCGCGGCTCGGGCGGAGCCAGAGGTCACTGAAACCGAACTCGACAATCGGTGGATGGATGTGCGGACGTTCGATGATCGTCCCTTGACGCCGAATCTGTCCGGTTTGCTTGTCGAGTATCGCTTGATCCAGGTTTATTCCCGTGATTCGGGAGAACGGGAAGCGACGTTGGCATTCGATGTGGGACAAGGGACGCAGGACCTTGGTTTCCGCAACGAATTACCTATCCTGTTTCGCGCGGCGCCGGCGGTGAAGGTGACGCTCGACGTGATCGATCACGACGGGCAACCGGTGACCGCCCAGTTCGTCTTCCGTGACAAGTTGGGCCGTATTTATCCGGCGCGAAGTCGCCGCTTGGCTCCCGACTTCTTCTTTCACGATCAGATCTACCGCGCGGACGGTGAGTCCGTGCAGCTTCCCCCTGGTGAGTACGAAGTGAGTTGGTCTCGCGGTCCCGAATATGTCACTCAAACTCGGTCGATCCAGGTGCCGGCCGTCGCGGAGCATCGCGAATCGTTCCGGCTCCAGCGGTGGATTCATCTGGCTCCGATGGCTTGGTACTCCGGCGATCACCATGTGCATGCGGCAGGCTGCGCTCATTATCAGTCCCCGACCGAGGGTGTGACTCCCGAGGACATGATGAGGCACATCCTGGGCGAGGATCTTAATGTCGGTTGTGTCCTCTCTTGGGGACCCTGTTGGTATTACCAGAAGGAATTCTTCGAGGGGGGCGTGCATCAACTCAGCCAGCCTCAGTACCTGATGCGTTACGACGTGGAGGTCAGTGGCTTTCCCTCGAGTCACGCCGGGCACCTTTGCTTGTTGAATCTGCGCGAGGACGATTATGAATGGCCCGAGCCGACGAAGTTTCAATGGCGGTATGGCCCCGAGGGAGGCGAATTCGACGGGACGAAGACCAGCTACATCGGCGAATGGCCTAGTTGGGATTTGCCCGTGTTGAGATGGGGGAAGGAGCAGGGAGGTGTTGTTGGCTTTTCCCACAGCGGCTGGGGTCTGCAGGTCAACAGTACCGAACTCCCGAACTATGAAATGCCTCGCTTCGATGGCATTGGCGCGAATGAGTACGTCGTCGACGTTTGCCATGACGTCGTTGATTTCATTTCGACGGTCGACACGCCCGCCGTGTGGGAACTGAACATCTGGTATCACACACTCAACTGTGGCTACACGGCGCGCATCAGCGGTGAGACGGACTTCCCTTGTATCTACGGCGAGCGAGTTGGGTTGGGGCGCGTGTACGTCAAGTTGCCTCCCGGTTCCGATTTGACCTACGAAGCCTGGGTCCATGGACTTAAGGAGGGACGGTCCTATGTGGGAGATGGTCGCAGCCACTTGGTCGACTTCCGCATCGGCGATTTCGAGGTCGGCACGCCTGGCGATGATGGGAGGACTAGTGTGCTGCGGGCGGAGTCGGGCAAGTCACTCGAGGTGCGCGTGAATGCCGCGGCGTTACTCGCCGATGTGCCGAACGATTTCATTCGCAACCGTCCCTTGGATCAGCAGCCGTATTGGCATATCGAACGGGCGAGGATCGGCGACTCGTCGCGCGTGCCAGTCGAGCTGATCGTGAACGGTCAGGTGGTCGAACGTCGGGAAATCGAAGCGGACGGCGACATGG
>JAGQPS010000151.1 GCA_020426595.1 Planctomycetales bacterium | reverse complement strand
CGTTATCGTCGACGCAAACGACGTGCATTCACCACTTCGCCCGTATCGCCTCGGTTTTCAAAACTGCGAGGTGCGATTGGGAGACGGATTCAGGTCGAGTCATGCACGCGCGTCGTAGCACTCGGTCCGATGACGGTGACCGTGACGGGCGAACTCCCTCGAACTCGTTAATCGAGCGAGCCGAAGTCCACGGTCTGATGGCGCGCCAAGTGAAGATGTAGCGGCTGCGTAGTCTTGGAGCCACGACAGTCGGAGCTTCGCCATGTTGCGTCATGATCCGCGGTCGGCAGTCATTCTCCGTCCAATGACCAAGTTCCCATCAGCGCGGGTGGTGGACGATCGTGCCTCGGAACGAAAACCGAGCTTTCGTGGCGGTTGCCTCACTCATCGAGGTGGCGGCGAACAGTCGTTCCTTTCACTGGTAGGAGTTGTCCGTTGGATCAATGGCGAGGCGACTCGGCTGCTGCCATTGCTCAAACTTGAATTTCATGGGTGACTCGTGACGAGAATCGCGACTTTCGCCGCATCCGGTGGAACGAATGACCAATCATCGCCGTCGAAAATGACGGCGTGCAATCGAGACGTCTCATTCGCCTTCGGAGCTTGGAGAGCGTTACCATGCTTCGTTGGGCGCCTGACTTCTTGGGAGGGGAGCGCTCAATTGCTCAGCGCCGGTGACATGGGATGCGCGAAATGCGGTGGCTCGCCAGCCTCGGTTGCTGGCCTCTCGAGAGCCAACCGCTCGAACTTTGGGGAGAGCCCGAACATGTGGATCAATCTTCGCCGCTTTAGTATCGGTTGCCTCTTGGCTTGGGCGGTTCTCGCCGTTTCGTCCGGTGGGCTGCTGGCCCAGGGCGTCTTGGTGATCGAGCATGACGGAGGCATCATGCCGATTCCGCGGCCGATCTTGCCTCAACCTCGGCCCCGTCCCATTCCGACGGCGTCGTATCGCGTCAAGGCGGTGGAGATCGACTCGTCGATCAACGACCAACAGGCTCGAGTTCAAATCTCCCAGACGTTCCAGAACACGGGCAGCACGGTCGTCAACGCCTCGTTTCTGTTTCCACTTCCTCCCGACGCCGCGATCGACCATTTGACTTTGATGGTCGACGGCAAGGAGTACGAAGGGAAATTGATGCCTCGCGATGAAGCCCGGCACATTTACGAGGACTATGTCCGCCGGAGCCAGGACCCAGCACTCTTGGAGTGGATGGGGTGTGGAGTTTTCCAAACGAGTGTCTTTCCGATTCCTCCTGGCGCCGAACGCAAGGTGACGCTTGAGTTCACTCAGTTGCTCCGTCGCATGGATCTGACACACGAGTTGTTGTTACCGCTCGCGACCGCGAAGTACTCGAGCCAGCCACTCGACAAGCTGACGATGCGGTTGGCCATCAACACGACCGCCAAGCTCAAGAATGTCTATTGCCCCACGTACTCGGTTGAAGTCGAACGCGGCTCGGATCACCAAGCGATCGTGACCTTCAACGCGGAGAACGTCGTCCCGGCGGCCGACCTCCGATTGTTCTTCGACATCGGCGAGGAGCTGATTGGCGCGAGCCTGTTGAACCACTGGGCTCCCGGCGATGATCTCGGTCACTTCCTCCTGTTGGTGAGTCCCGATATTGGCCATGCGGGAGAGGAGTCGATCCCCAAGGACATCGTGTTCGTCGTCGATCGAAGCGGCAGCATGTCGGGCGAGAAGATCAATCAAGTGCGCGAGTCACTCAAGTTCGTCATCGAGCGACTCAACGACCACGATCGCTTCAACGTCATTACCTACTCAACCAACGTCGAGAAATTCCGCCCCGAGTTGGAATTGGCCAGCGAAGCGAACAAGCAGGCCGCGTTGGGATTCGCCAATGGAATCTTCGCTGGCGGTAGCACCAACATCTCGGAAGCGATGAGCGTGGCGCTGCCTTTGTTGGCCGATAGCGAACGTCCCAGCTTCGTCGTGTTCCTGACGGACGGACTCCCCACCGCCGGTGAAACCAATGAAGGCAAGATCGTTCAGATCTGCCGCGACCACGCGGGAAGCCATGTGCGGATTCTCAACCTCGGAGTCGGGTACGACGTGAACAGTCGGCTCCTGGAACGAATCGCCGACGCGGTACGCGGTAGAAGCGAATACGTGCGACCGTCGGAGGATATCGAGATGTACGTCTCTCGGTTGTATCGAAGCATCGCGGCGCCGGTCATGACCGACGTTCAAGTGACCATCGACCAACCTGATTGGGATGCGGCCCAGGGTCCGCTCGCCCAACAGTTGATTCCGGCTCAAGCCTCGGATCTCTTCTTTGGGGAACAGCTTTCGATTTCGGGTCGCTACCGCGGCCATGGGGCGGTGCGAGTGACGGTCACCGGGAAAGTCGGAGCAGTGACCAAGTCGTTCGAGTTTCCGCTGCATCTCAGCCCTCAAGGCGAGGGCAACAATCAGACGTTTGTCGCCAAGTTTTGGGCGGCTCGCCGAATCGGTCAGATCATTGACGACATCGACCTCAACGGCCAGCAACAGGAACTCATCGACGAACTGGTTTCTCTATCGACCAAGTACGGCATCATGACTCCGTACACTTCCTTCCTTGCCGACGACCAGCCAAACGGTTTGGCCGTGAATGACGCGCGTCGAGCTCGCGCCCTCGCGACCGACTCCTTCGGCCGACTCGCTGAAACGTCGGGAGTCGCTGGAGTCGCCCAGCGGGACTTCTCGAATCGGCTCCAATCGGCCGGTGGTCGAGGCGGGGCGCCAGCCGGAAATCAACCGGCTCAATCGTCACCGAGCGCCGCGTTTGGCGGAGTCGAGCTGCAAGACATCGACGAAGACCGAGCGGTGGCCACGCAGAACGTTCTATCGGTCGGCAACATGACGCTGTATCGATCGGGCCAGACTTGGGTGGATGCCTCTTGTCGCGAGATACAACTCGACTCGTTGCCCGATGACGTCCAGCGTGTCAAGCGTTTCTCGGACGAGTACTTTGAATTGGCGGCCGGAAACAGCGTGGACGAGAACTTGGCCTTTGCTCGTCTCGAGGCCGGCGATCAATTGCTCATCAAGCTGCGAGGTCGCTTGGTCCTGATCGATTAAGAGTGACATGAGAGCTCACGCCGCGAACGAAACAGTTCGTGTGTTCGGTTGACCAACGGGGTGTCTCGACAGCGGGACGCCCCGTTTTCGATTTGATCGGACGGGATGCACTCTGGGCGACAACCTTCCGCCAACCAACTGTCGGCACGCGGCGGCCCTGGTATACAATTCCGTAGGTGGCGGAAGCACGGCGCGGGCCGCGTTTCCACCTCTTTCCCCAGGCCTCTCGAGCGACGCACGATTGGCTCGGCCGAGCAACACCCAAGAGACTCACGATATGTCGCGCGACGCTTCTCTCTCTCGGCTCCGCTTCCTTCGCCCTCGCCTGCTATTTGGGTTGATCGGTGCGACTCTATTCCTTGGTATTTCGTCGCCGGCCAGCGCCCAGGTCAACTCGCCGGAACTGCGGGCGGCCATGGCCAAACTGAGTTCCGCTTCGGCGGACGAACGAGCCGAGGCGGCGAGAATGCTTAAGGAGATTGGGCCCAATGCGTCACATGTGGCACCACAATTGGTAGCTCGGTTCAAGGACAACCAGGCGACGCAGGATGGCGAGTCGGTATCGAAGCTTTATGCGGAAGCGGTGGGAGCCATGGGCCCGGAGGTCGTAGACCTCGTCGTGCCCTTGCTCGATTCGGCGAACACGTTCGAGTTGGCGGGAGCGTGTGAAGCGATCCACCAATTGGGCCCCGATGCCAAGGCCGCGGTTCCCGCGATTCTCGAGCGTTTGCCTACCGCCGAAGGCGATCTCCTGTGGGGCTTGGTCTACGGTCTTTCCGGTATCGGTCCCGACGCCGCTCCCGCAGTCGAGCCGCTTCGGAAACTGCTCGAGCATCAGGACTTCCAAGTTCAGATTATCGCGTGCCGAGCGTTGGGCGGCATTGGGCCCGAGGCGCGAGCGGCGGTCCCCAAGTTAGTCGAGATGTTGGAGACCGGCGTCGGTAGCGTGAAAAGCCATGCGGCGTTGGCCCTCGCCTCGATCGGTCCACAACCCGACTTCGATATCCCGGCGCTCATCGGCAAGCTCGTCGAGCATCCGCAATTCGTCCTCAAGGAACGATCGCTCGAGGCCCTCGGGATTCTAGGTAGCGAGGCACAATCGCAGCTTCCGCTGATTGACCGTCTGTGGGGTGATCCGAGCTACAACGCTCAGATTCCGCTCGCCATCGCTCGATGGAAGATCACGGGCGACGCGGAACGGTCGTTGGCCCTGCTCGAGAAATTGGCCGGCTTCTTCGACACCGAATTGGATGCCGTCCATGCCGTCGCTCTTTTCGGTCCAGAAGCGAAATCCTGCACCGAGTGGCTCCTCCCCAAACTCTCGGGCGTCGATACGGATGTCGCCTACGAAGCCGCGATGGCATTAGCCGCGATTGGCGATGCGTCCGACGAAGTACTCGAGCAGTTGGCGGTGCTCGAAATGTCGGACGACGAATTCGCGGCTGCCGGAGCAACCGAAGCGATCCGCGTCCTCAAGGCCAAGCGGGATGAGGCGACGGACCGGTAAGGCGCTCGTAGGTCGGAATGGCGATTGTTCAAGGGAATCGCCAAACGCTCCAATCGCTAGTCGCTCGCCGTGCATGCCGCGACGCCAGAAGTGATGACCGACGGCCGACTGCCGGTCGCGGTCGCGATTTGATCGCCGAAAGAATCGCTAAGCCTGACTCTCCTCGCTTTCGTCCTCTTCCGGCGGTGTCGGCAGGACGTGATCGATGAGGATCGCCTTGTGTCCTTTCACGGCGCCGGGTCGAGCGCGGAACTTGAGGTGTCCTTCCACGCGAACGTCCAAGGCCGACCGTACATCTTGCCCGGTGGTGATCACGTCGCCCACTCGTAGTCCCAGCAACTCGGACGTGGTGATGCGTGTATCGGCGAGAGTCACCTCGATGCCCAGTGGGGCGTTGTGAATTCTCCGCTGGATGCGGTTGCGAGTTACTTCACTCGCCTTCCGTTTGCCGTAGGTCTGCCAAGTGTTCGCGGTGAGTCGGCTGCTAATCCGCTCGATGGCGTTGTACGGAATACACAAGTTGAACATGCCGCGGAGCTGGCCCATCATCAATTCAAAACTGATGAGGACGATCACTTCGTTGGGCGGCACGATGGAGACGAGTTGAGGGTTGCTTTCGACTCGCTCAACGGTCACGTCCAGGGTGAGCACGTTTTCCCAGGCTCGTTTCAGCTCGGCGATGAACAGGCTCGTGATCCGCGACACGAGGCGCAGTTCGATTTCGGTCAGCGGTCGGCGCAGTGGCGGAGCTCCATCCTTGCCGCCTCCGAGGAGTCGATCGATGATCGGATAGATCACGCTGGGGTTGATGTCCAGAATGATGTTGCCTTCGAGCGGAGCGGCTCGCAGCACGTTGAAGCAAGTGGGATTCTCGAGGCTGAAAACGAACTCGCTGTACGTCAGTTGGTCGACGCTCGTCAGTTTCACTTCGGCCATCGATCGGATCAGCCCTGACAGGCTGGCGGCGAAGTTACGACTGAATCCCTCGTGAAGCGTCTGGAGCGCCCGCATTTGCTCCTTGCCGACGCGTTCGGGCCGCTTGAAGTCGTAGGGCGTGACCTTCTCGCGTGTGCGCAATCGCGATGGCAGCGGCGCGGAGGTCGAGGTATCGCCGCCTGGGGTCGACGGTTTCTCCATCGCCCGCAAGAGGCTTTCGACTTCGTCTTGGCTGAGTACTTCCTCGTCCATCGGTCACTCCCTTAACCGATCCACGTCGGGGCTCTCCCTGCGAGAACCCGAGCTTATGTTCGAATCTGTCCGTCGCCCACGCACACGAATTTGTACGTCGTCAGTTCGCGCACTCCGCACGGACCACGAGCATGAAATTTGTCCGTGCTGATGCCAATCTCGGCGCCCAACCCAAGTTCCCCGCCGTCGTTGAATCGCGTCGACGCGTTGACCATGACGGCGGCACTGTCGACTCCCGCCACAAACCGACGAATCACTCGGCTATCGGTCGCCAACACGGCGTCGGTGTGGCCCGAACTGAATTGGGCGATGTGTTCCATCGCTTCATCGACCCCCGTCACGACCCGGACGGAAAGGATCAAGTCGAGGAACTCGGTCGCGTAGTCCTCGGTCGTCGCCGGAACCGCGCTGGCGACGATCTCGCAAGTCCGTGGACAACCTCGCAATTCGACACCATGAGCCCCCAGATTCTGGGCCAACCGAGGCAACCAGTCCTGGGCGATCGACTCGTGCACCAACAAGGACTCCAACGCGTTGCACACGCCGGGTCGTTGGCACTTGGCGTTCTCGATGATCTCGATCGCGCGCGGCAAATCGGCCGAGGCATCAACAAACAAATGACAATTGCCGTGGTAATGCTTGATCACCGGCATCGTCGCCTCCGCGACCACTCGGCGAATGAGCCCCTCCCCACCGCGCGGAATCGCCACATCGATCTGATCGGCCAACCGCAAGAAGTGACCGACGAGCTCTCGATCGGTTTGGTCGACCAATTGGACGGCGTCGCTCGGCAATCCAATCTCACGAGCCTGGTCGTTGAGCAAGTTGACGAGCAGTAGGCTCGAATGAAGCGCCTCTCGTCCTCCTCGCAAAATCACGGCATTCCCGCTTTTGACGCAGATGGCCGCGGCATCGACCGTCACGTTGGGACGCGACTCGTACACGAAGAACACGACCCCCAGCGGTACGCGCACGCGGCTCACTTCGAGCCCATTGGGGCGTCGGCTCCCCTCGATGATCTCACCGACCGGATCGGGCAAGGCCGCGATCTCCTCCATCCCGGCCGCCATCGATTCAATGCGTTCCGCTGTCAGCTTGAGCCGGTCAAGATTGGCTCGACTCGCCCCGCCCTGCTCCGCTTGCTCCATATCGACGGCGTTGGCCGCGAGAATCTCGGTGACATGAGCCCGCAGAGTCCGAGCGCCCGCGCGAAGCCACGCGTTCTTCAAGTCGCCAGAAAGGCTGGCCAACGTTCGGCTCGCTTGCTTGGCTCGTTGAGCCATCTCTCGGCAGTAGGCTACTGGATCGGTCAACGTTCGCTTCACCTGTCTTGGTGGTTGGGAATCCTTGGGCGCTCCGCGCAGGACGTGCCCCGCCCGGCGCGCGGGTTCTCGCGAGGAGTATCAACAAACCGCCGCCCCAGGTCAACGTGAACCCAAGCCGACACGTCGGGTGAGTCTGCTAGCACGCCTCGTGGCGCGAGGCAGGAAAAACGGGGTATCGGGAAGGATGGGCGGAGGCGGACGATGCTTCGATCGCTCAGCTTTCCTCATCATGGAGCCGCTTCCCGGTGAGTTCGACAAAGACATCCTCGAGCGTGGCCTGGCGCGTGGTGAGCCCATGAAACGGGATCTTGTGCCGCTCCAAAATCCCGAGCAGAGCCGGTATCGCGAGATGGGGACTCGTGACCGTGAGCACCAGTTCATCGTCGTCGAGCTTCACGCGGCTCGTGGTTGGCAGTGTCTCCAGACCCAGGGCCTCGATGCGATCGCGATCCGACGCGTCGACACCGACCAAGACTCGATGCTCTCCACCGACCTGCCGGATCAGCTCCTGGGGAGTCCCCAGGGCGATGACTTTCCCCGCGTCGACGATCGCGACTCGATCACACAGTCGCTCGGCCTCATCCATGTAATGCGTGGTCAACAAGACGGTGCGGCCTCGTTCCCGGAAGTTGACGATGATCTCCCACAATTGCCGGCGGGACTGAGGATCGAGTCCGGTGGTTGGTTCGTCGAGGAACACGAGTTGAGGGTCGCCGACCAACGCGGTCGCCACGGCCAATCGTTGACGCTGGCCGCCAGAAAGCTTGCGGACCCATGTGTCGCGTTTCTCCTCGAGCGACACCAAACCGATGGCTTCGTCAACCGTCAGGCCGCTTGGATAGAAGCTACGAAAGAGCCGCAGCGTCTCGGCCACGGTCAACTTCTCGGACAACTTCGTCTCCTGAAGCGAAACGCCAATCATCTGGCGAATCCGCTGAGCCGCTTCTTGCCACCGCAGCCCCAGGATCCTCACGTCGCCGCTGGTGGCGTCGAGCAATCCCTCGAGGATCTCGATCGTGGTTGTCTTGCCCGCGCCGTTGGGACCGAGCACACCAAAGCACTCCCCCACTTCGACTTCGAGATCGATTCCGCGCACGGCATGCGTGGGCGGAGACCCCGGATACGTTTTAACCAACGCATGACATTCGATTGCCAAATTCATGGATGCTCGACTCGTTGAATTTCCTTCGTTCATGACCCTCTTCCGTTCCGGTCATGAAAATCGCACTCCTAGGCGCCTGGGGTCGCGCCCAGCCACTCAAAACCGAGCCCCCAGCCATCTACGGAATTCGTATGAACGCGACCATGGTCGATCTGGAACATGCCGGGATACATCGCGTCCCATCCTTGATTGCCGCGCGGACAATACTGTCGACCGTTGCCTTCGATCGCCGCGACTCCAGGAACATGAGCCGCGAGGCTCGCCGAATGCAGGAACGAAGCTCCGACGCATGTCAGATCTTGCACACACAGGAACATGCCAAACTTCCGGGCCGCCGCCGCCATCAGCAGCGAATCCGTTTGCCCCTTGCAGGCCTTGAGCGCGATGCCCGAATATCCCAGACTTCGCGCGTCGTACAGACTCTCGAGGTCCAAGAGCGACTCGTCGATCACGACCGGCTTTACCTCGGCCGCCCGACGCATGTCGATCGCTCCCCGCCCCTTGAGGTCGCGATGAGTTGGCTGCTCGATGTATTGCACTCGATCAAAAGCTTGTGGCCGAGCGGAGCGAACTTGATCGAGAAACTCCAGCACGTAGGCGACGTCGGCGCAGCGTTCATTGAAATCGAGGCTGTACACTCCAGGGCTCTTGCCCTGCTCCAACCAAACGGCCTCCGCCAGATGGTCGATCGACAAGACTCGCGCGACATCCCACTCCAGATCATCCCCGGCGAGTTTGATTTTCAGATGATCCAAGCCGTCGGCGCGAATCCAATCGTCAAGCAGCAACGGGAGTCCATCTTGAGGAGCCACCCCGCTCGCCTCTAGATCCTCGGGAGTCAACGGATCCAAGGCTCCCACAAGGTGGTAAAGCGGCAATACATCGACCGCCTTGGCCGAAATATATTGGTCCAGGTACTCACCCTGGAAACTCGTATCGAGGTGGTGCGAAAGATCGTGGTTGATCAACTCTCGGCCCAAGCAACCGAAGCTGCTTGCGCCCAACAAACGCCCAAACGCGTCATGAATCGCGGCGTCGATCGGACTCGCGACAACGCGTTGCGCGAGGACCGGCATCGGTTCCCCCCAAGCCTCTTCCCGCTCAAGCAATCGTGATTGAGTCGCCGCGACCCGATTGAGTCGATGTCCCAGCTCCAGCGGATCACCAAACTCGTCGCAATCGCCGGCCGGATCGCCCACGAAACTTTCGCCCAGGCGTTCAAAAAGGCTCGTCATACCAGCCAGGGTCCGATCACTCGCGACCGTCGTCGAGGGCCAGGCCCACGCGTTCCCCATCGTCATCGATCCTCGGCCGGTCGCTCCCCTGCCCTGTCGATCGACGACTCGCACGGTCGCGTCGGCCACGATCACATCCGCCACGACTCGACCGCCAAACTTCATCGGCGTGCGATAGTCGATCTGCTGTGTCGCGAGCTGAATCTCGAGGACTCGAATATCGGTCGACTTCGTCATTCTGAAATCACTCCTATTTCAGATCCAGGCTTTCCCAGGCGTCCATTTCACGGTTGCAAGGCGCTCTGTCGGGGAACTCATAAACGCCGAATCGTCTCATCGATCCCGTCCAACGAAACCAAAGTCCAAAATCAAGTTTGTCTTGTCAGTCGCAACAACGTGGATGGCCATCGCGTCCGAACGTCATTCGCTGCGCAGGATGATGGAACGCACGCTTGGCACGAGATCGTCGCCCGACAGGACCGAGACGAACGGTATCTGAAACCCATGGAACAGGTCGCTTAGTTCTCGCAGCGATCGTTCCACTTCGTCGCGGTAGGCCGTCGCCAATTGCCGCGGCTCGATCGGCACTTCGCGGTCCGTCCCCTCGAGCCATGCGAAATGCGTCGCATCGACTTCGTCGAGACTCAGTTCGTCGGGATCCAAGCACTGCACGACTCGCACGTCGGCACGGCGTTGATCCCGAAGCAGCGCGAGCCAGCCACGCAGGTACGACGGATCGTCCACCCAATCACTCAAGGCGAAGATCACGCTACCCGCTCGCACTTGAGAAGCGACTTGCTGGAGTCCGCGGTGCCAGCCTTCCTCGTGGTTCGAGGCCTGAGCCGCGCGATTCTCGACCGATGCCAGCGCCCGCGTGATGGCGTGCCAGTGAGCCGGCTCGTCGCTCGCCGCCAAGGTCTCAACCCCAGAAGAAGTCACCAGACACAAGCCGACCGCGTCGCGCTGTCGAATCACGATCCATGCGATCGCGGCCGCGATGGTCGAGGCGATTTCTAGCTTCGATTGGTTGGAACGAGCGCCCCGAAATGACATGCTCGGTGTCGCGTCGACCACGACCCACGCGACCATCGCGGTTTCATCCTGGTATTGCCGCAGCAACAACCGATCGCTCCGCGCCGTCGCCTTCCAATCGACGTATCGCAGATCATCACCCGGCGAGTACTCGCGATGCTGCGAGAATTCCACCGACCAACCGGCCCGTGGGTGTCGGTGCCGCCCTGGCATGAGCGAATCGGCGACCGCTCGAGAGCGGAGCTCAAGATCGTGGAGCCTAGCGAGTAGCTGAGGATCGGAGGACGGACCCGAGTCCATTGGCTCCCTCTCCTTGTATCGGCGACGTCGAGCCGATCAGCTCGTCGAGGAACGACTCGGTGGTGATTCCGTCCGCCTCGGCGGCGAAGTTCGTGCGGACGCGGTGCCGCAGTACGCTCTTCGCGACCGCTTGAACATCGGTCGCCGTGGCTTGTGAGCGACCCTCCATCGCGGCCCAGGCTTTCGCGGCAAGGACCAAATGGCGGCTCGCTCGTGGTCCCGCGCCCCAACGAACGTATCGCTTCACGGAATCGCTGACTTCAGTGCCATCCGGCCGAGTCGCGCGAGTCAACCGCACGGCGTAATCCGCCACGACCTCCGACATCGGTAGACGCTGGACCAATTGTTGGAAGACCGTCAGTCGCTGGCCATCGATCACTTGTTCGATATCGGATTCATCGGCGAACTCCGATTCCATCGCGATCCGCAGTTCATCTTGTTGACTCGGGTAGTCCACCTGAATCTGCAGCAAGAAGCGGTCCATCTGGGCCTCGGGAAGCGGATAGGTTCCTTCCTGGTCCAGAGGATTCTGAGTCGCCAAGACAAAGAACGGCAACGGCAGTTCGTGTCGCCGCCCACCCACCGTCACTTGTCGCTCCTGCATCGCCTCGAGCAACGCCGCTTGAGTCTTGGGAGGAGTGCGGTTGATTTCGTCGGCCAAGACGATGTTCGCGAAAATCGGACCGGGCACGAATCGAAACGCCCGCTCACCGGTAGCTCGATCCTCGGCCAACACATCGGTGCCGGTCACATCGGCCGGCATGAGATCGGGCGTGAACTGAATGCGGCGAAAACCGACATCGACGGCACGAGCCAGCGTGCGAATCAACATGGTCTTGGCTAGGCCTGGGACACCGACGAGCAGGGCATGCCCTCCCGCGAGAATCGCGACCAGCAGTTCGCGGACCACCTGATGTTGTCCCACGATGCGGCGGCCAATTTGAGATTCAAT
>JAGQPS010000150.1 GCA_020426595.1 Planctomycetales bacterium | reverse complement strand
GCAATTACTCAAAGGGATCATGTTGCTAGGCGCCCTGGTCTTTATCGGCCTGGCATATCTCGTGAGTGTCCTCAAGGAGCTACGGGTCGTGTTCCAAGTAATGCGTGCCCGTCGCCAGCTCGCTCGAATGACGCCATAGCGTTTCCTCCGGTGGCGTCAGAACTCACCGCGTGCCAATCGAGTGGACGTGATCTTGTCCAAGATCGACCTCCAGGAATGAACCAACACGCGCACGAAAAAACCGCACCTGCCCCACGGGGCGACGGTGCGGTTCTTGTTAATCCCTGTCTGGCCCAAAGGTCTCCTCAACCTAATTCCTGGTTGCGGTGACCCATCAGTTCCAAGCCAGTTCCTCGATTCCTCGGCGTCTTAGCGCCTTGGCGTGAGACGAATTCGATTTCGGACCGAGTTACTTGACTCGCTTGGCGTCCATCAGCCGGCGAGTCGGAAGTTTGATGTTCCACACCATGCCGAGTGCCTTGAGCGAGCGAATCACGATCCAGCTCAGATCAAACTGCCACCATTCCAAACCATGGCGAGCCGAGTTGGGAAAGGCGTGATGGTTGTTGTGCCAACCTTCGCCAAGTCCCAGAACTCCGCAAATCGGATTGTTGGTGGAGTGGTCACCCGCGTCGTAGGTGCGGCTGCCGAAGTAGTGGCAAATCGAGTTGATCGACCAAGTGATGTGATGCGTGACGAAGATCCGCACGAGACCTCCCCACAAGAAACCGAGCCAAGCTCCGAATGCGGTACCGGTCACCGCGTAACCAATGGCGGTTGGAATCCCGAGGCTCAGCAGCACGAAGATGCCGTAGAACCGATCAACGCCACGCAGGATCGGATCGGACATCAAGTCCGGCACATAGCGGTCGAGTTGCGGCTTACTCCAGCGGCCATCAAGCAGCAACCAACCAAACTGTGCGTACAACAGCCCCTTGACCATGCCGAACCACGAATCGTCATCGCCCAGGTGTGGCGAATGGGGATCGCCCGGCTTGTCACTCAACGCATGATGGCGGCGATGGATCGCGCACCAAACGAGTGGCGAACCCTCGACGCTCATCGCACCAAGAGCCATGAAGGTGGCTCGAATCCACCGGTAGGTCTCAAACGACCGGTGACTCATCAACCGATGGAATCCCACGGTGATACCGAGTCCGGTGAGAATCCAGCCGCCGATCACCATCGCGACGAACGACCATCCCATCCAGCCGTATTGCCAGGCCATGATCGCGGCGACAACGAGCCCCACCAGAGGCAGAATCACGGCGGTCAGCATGGTGATGCGTTGCGACAGTGGCGCCGGTGGGATCCCCTCCGCGTCACGCTGGAGCGACGATTCGGCGATGTCAAAATCGGGTTTCACGATCGGATCAAGAGTCTGACTCATGATGGTTACCCTGAAAGTCTCGAGGGGGGCGGGCGGAGGCGGCACCGGATGTTGGAATAGCGTCGCGAGGCGCTGCCAAGTGGGTCGGCGACTCGGTAAAAGTTATCGATATCCCGCCTCGCCCAGAATGGCTCTCTCCCTTGATTGACTTGGCTTTAACGCGAGAGACGCAGGTTTTACACTCCGTTGACACAGCCGGTTCGCCCCCTCATTGCAGCGTCACGGGGAGGGGGGCCAGCGATCGGCAACCCTGCTAGACTAAGCCGTTCCCATCCGCCGACGCATCCGTACGTTCCGTGCGACGGCGATCGTGCCAATGACTCGGTTTCGGCTCGACAATCCAGCCGGCCTTTTCTTGCTTAAGGGCTCGTTTTCAATATGGCGCCGACTCTCGCATTCCTGACCATTCCAGGCCTTCGCCCCCAAGATCTCGCCCTCCTACCTTCGCTCCAGTCCCTCGTGGCGGAAAATGAAACTCGCCGGATTCAACACAGCTTCCCGGCGGTTACCTGGCCGTCCCAAGCGACGATGTTGACGGGCAAGCTCCCTTCCGAACATGGAGTCGTCGCGAACGGCTTCTTCTGGAGGGATTCGGGCAAGGTCGAGATGTGGACCGCGTGGAACGAGAAGATCCTCGCGCCCCAGCTATGGGACTTGTTGCACGACCTGCCAGGCCGCCCGAGTTCCGCCGCGTGGTTTCCGATGCTTTCCAAGGGGAGTGGAGCCGACTACATCTGCATGCCGGCTCCCATCCACAAACCCGACGGTTCCGAGGAACTCTGGTGCTACACGCGGCCCCAGGAGTTTTATGGCGAGCTAAAGGAAAGGCTCGGGCATTTCCCGCTGCAGCACTTCTGGGGCCCGCTCGCCAACGTGAAGAGCTCGGAGTGGATCGCCGAGTCGATCGTCATGACCGCCGAGAAATTCCGTCCCCGATTTCTCTACATCTACCTGCCGCATCTCGACTATGCGGCCCAGAAACTTGGCCCCGATTCCCCGGCCGCTCAACAGGCGGTCCGAGACCTCGACGGAGTGTTGGCCAAGTTGATCGCGTCGTTGCGTGACGTTTATCAAGACGCTCTGCAGTGGCTCGTCGCCAGTGAGTACGTGATCACGGAGGTCGACCACGTCTCGTATCCCAACCGAGTGCTGCGCGAGGCTGGTCTTTTGTCGCTCGACGAAGTGGAAGGACGCGAGCTCCTCAATCCCGCCATGAGCTCGGCTTGGGCGATGGTGGACCATCAGTTCTCGCATGTCTTCGTGCGCGATCGAGACGCGTCGGTGATCGAACGCGTCGAGTCGTTGTTCGCCGATCAACCCGGCTTCGAGTGCGTTCTGAGTGGTGATAAGCGGGCCGACGTCGGCATGAATCACGAACGAGCCGGTGATGTCGTGTTGGTCTCGAAGGCCAACAGTTGGCAGGCTTACTACTGGTGGCTCGATGACGACCGCGCCCCGACCTTCGCCCGCACGGTCGATATTCACCGCAAACCTGGCTACGACCCCGTCGAATTGCATGTCGACATGGCGACTCGGAGCATCCCGCTCGATGCGACGCTGATCAAGGGCTCGCACGGCGCACTCGTGCGAAGCGAGGCTCAACGAGGCTTGTTGCTGACCACGCTTGGTGATCGGTTCCAGGAATCGCTCGTCGCCGACACGTCGATCGCGGGGACCGTTCTCGATTGGTTCCGCGGCGTCGGCAATTGAGCGGTAGCCCAAAGAAGCAGATCCCGCCTCGCGCTCATTCGGGGGCGGGACATTTTCGCTCGAGGGCGATTCGTTACTCGTCCTCGAGTAGCGAGTCCTCTTCCTCGGCGCCGGTGTATTCGGCTTCCTCCTGTCCCTCGATGGGCATCGAGTACTTCTCGCCAAGCCAGTTACCAAGATCAAGTTGCCGGCAGCGTTCCGAACAGAACGGAAGGGATTCGGAATTGGCGGGGAAGAATCGTTCCTCGCACATTGGGCACTTGTTGGGGCGCGGATCGTTCACAATCGAGAACCTCGTTCACGTGGTCAACTCGGGTGAATTGCCAAGCTAGGCGGCGAACCAATGGAACGCAAATCGTGGCAAGCAAACATCGCTGATGCGAACGACGACGACGCGCCGCCCCGGAAAGAGCGAGCGTTTTTTGACTCGTCGAATGACAGTCCCCCGGCGGTCGTTCGACGTTAGTCCTTCTTCTTACCCTTGGGTTTGTCGCCACTACTTTTACTGGCGGAGCTATCGCTGCTCTTGCCGCTTCCACTATCCGACTTGGATTCGGACTTGCTGTCCGATCCAGGTTTCTTGTCGGCCGCGGCGGCTTTCTTATACGAGTCGCTGCGGTAATCGGTTTGGTAGAAGCCGGAACCCTTGAAGACCAGGGCGGCGCCGGTTCCGAAGAGTCGACGGAGCTTCTTCTTCTTGCACTTCGGGCAAGTCTTCAATACGTCCGCCGTGATCGACTGGAACTCCTCGAAGGTGTGTCCGCACGCATCGCATTCGTAGTCATACGTTGGCATCGAAAAGCACTCACAAGAGCCTGGAATGGACTGTATCGAAAGCACCTTAGCCATCGAGCCGCGGGGCGAATCGCACGGGACTACTCAGCCGCCGTGGCGGGACCGGTCGAAACGAACACTTGCGCGGGCCGCACGACTCGGTCGTGCACGCGATACCCAGTGCTCAGTTCTCGACTCACCGTGTTCGCCGCGTGTTCGTCACTCGGCTCCATTTGCAGAGCTTCATGGACGGTCGGATCGAACGGCTCGCCCAGCGCCGGAATCGCCTCGCAGTGGTAATTCTTGAGCACGCCTTGTAGCTGCCCCGCGACCATGCGAACTCCCTCGATGAGCCCGCCAGCTTGATCGGCGTCGGTGGCCGCGCCGAGGGCTCGCTGCAGATTGTCCACCACGCCGAGAAGCTCTCGAATCAAGGGAAGCTGGGCGTACTTGAGCGCGTCTTCCAGTTCACGCCGCGACCGCTTGCGAAAGTTATCTAACTCGGCGGCGATTCGAATGGCCCGTTCCTGGGCATCGGTGAGCTCGGATTTCAGCAGTTCGGTTTCGGCTGAATCCGAACCGCTACTGTCCCCGGTCGCCTCCGAATCGGTCGTCGCATTCGAATCTTGCGGCTCGTCCATGCCGTCAAAAATGGCTTCGTCACCGGTGGTATTCATGGTCTTAAACTCCTGCGTATCCTTCGACGCCTCTCAAGGACGTTTCGATTCTGAGTCGCTTGTTCCTGATGACGTTGGCAGCGAGATATCGATGGCAGTCACGCCGCCCACCAAGTCACTTCCCTGCAATCAGTGTTCCTCGGCCGGCGAGAAATAGTCGCGGATCTTTTCGAGAAACGATTTGCGGTGGGGCGAAACCTGGTCGTGCTCGAGCTCGGCCAGTTCCCGGAGCAACTCTTCCTGCCGAGTCGTCAACTTCTTGGGTGTCTCGATGAACACCTCGACGACCAAGTCGCCGCGTCTCGCCGAGTTGAGCGAGGGCATCCCCTTGCCACGGAGTTGGAACGTCTCGCCGGACTGAGTTCCCGCGGGCACCTTGAGCTCGTGCGGACCTTCCAGCGTGGGCACGTCGAGCGTTGCTCCGAGAGCCGCTTGCGGATAGGAGATGGGGAACCGCACCAGCAAATGCGGTCCTTCTCGGTGGAAGATCTTGTGCTTCTTGACGCGGAGAGAAACGTAACAATCGCCGGAGGGGCCTCCTTCGAGACTCGGTTCGCCCTCACCGCGCACCCGCACGTTCGTTCCCGTATCCACGCCCGGCGGAATATCGACTTGGAGCGTGATGTTCTCGCGAGTCATGCCACCGCCGCGACAATCGGGACATGGCTCCGCGACGATCTTGCCCGCGCCTCGGCAGGCCGAACAGGTCGTTTGGACTCGTAGAATGCCGGCGCTTTGCAAGACTTGGCCATGCCCGCCGCATTGTCGGCAAACCTTGGGCTGCGTGCCCGGTTTGGCTCCTGATCCGCTGCAGGTGTCGCAGCGTTTGTTCCGCGCGAGTTTGATGTCCTTCGAGACCCCTTGGGCGGCTTCCTCCAGAGTCAACGTGACTTCGATTTGCACGTCTCGACCACGCGAGGATCGACGTCCTCGGCCGCGGCCAAACAAGTCACCAAAGATGCCTCCGCCGAACATCTCGCCAAAGGCCTCGAAGATGTCCTCTGCGGAATGAAATCCACCGGCGGCTCCATCCACGCCGGCGTGACCGTACTGGTCATACCGCACGCGTTTCTCTTGATCGGAGAGCACCTCGTAGGCTTCGGCCGCCTCCTTGAAGAGCACGGTCGCGTCACCATCACCCGGATTGCGATCGGGGTGGTACTTCGTCGCCAGCTTGCGATAAGCCGACGCGATTTCGCGATCCGAGGCGGAACGCTCCACGCCCAGGATCTCGTAGTAGCACCGCTTTTCCGCCATGACTCTCTCCGCATTTCCCAGCACGAACGGCCTGAACCGTCTCGGACGAAAGGGGTTCTTCCGACGCTCGCCGACCACGGCGAAGCGGCGAATCCGTGAACGATAGCTCGTCTCTGGTGGGTATTTCTGCGACTTGCCGTTTGGCCAAAACGAGGCCAGTTGATAAAGCGGGGCACCTCCGTCGAGCGAAGGTGCCCCGCTTGTCATTCAGCCGCGAGGTTCCCGCGACCGACCGATAGGAAATCGGTTCGGCCAGCAAGGAAATCAACGAGGGTTAGGCGATCGCGCCTTCGACGCGACGCTTCTTCTTATCTTCCTCGTCGAAGTTCGACACCATGGCGTCGGTGGTGAGCAGCAGGCCGGCGATGCTCGAAGCGTTTCGCAGAGCAGTACGAACCACCTTCACCGGGTCGATCACGCCCGCCTTGTACATGTCGCCATAGGTGGCGGCATTGGCGTCGTAACCGAAGTTGCCGTCCTTCTGCAGGACTTCGTCCACGACCACGCTGCCATCGATACCGCCATTGTCGGCGATCTGCTTCAGCGGAGCCGACAGGGCGTTGAGCACGATGCTGACGCCGATCTTCTCATCGCCCTTGGCGCTGGAGCGGGCCTTTTCAACCGCCGGCTTGCAACGCAGCAAGGCCACGCCACCGCCAGGAAGAATGCCTTCCTCGACGGCCGCGCGAGTCGCATGAAGAGCGTCCTCGATGCGAGCCTTCTTTTGCTTCATGTCGGCCTCGGTCTCGGCACCGACACTGATCACGGCCACACCGCCCGAGAGCTTCGCGAGACGCTCTTGGAACTTCTCCTTGTCGTACTCGCTATCGGTTTGCTCGATGTGCTTACGAATCTGGTCGACTCGACCATCGATCGCATCGCGCGAACCAGCTCCCTCGACGAGAGTCGTCGAGCTCTTGTCCACCGTGACGCGCTTGGCGCGGCCGAGCTGGTCGAGCTTGACGTTCTCGAGCTTGATGCCGAGGTCTTCGCTAATCAGCGTACCGCCGGTGAGCACGGCGATATCGCCGAGCATCGCCTTGCGACGATCGCCAAACCCAGGAGCCTTCACGGCACAGACGTTCAGTACGCCGCGGAGCTTGTTGACGACGAGCAAGGTCAACGCCTCGGCGTCGACATCCTCGGCGATGATCAACAGAGGCTTGCCGGTTTGGCTCGCTTGCTCGAGCACCGGCACGAGGTCGCGAATGCTGCTGATCTTCTTCTCGAAGATCAAGATGTACGGGTTTTCCAACTCGCACACCATCTCGGCCGGCTTGTTGATGAAGTACGGCGAGACATAGCCCTTGTCGAACTGCATGCCGTCGACGTAATCGACACGGGTCTCGGTGGTCTTGCCTTCCTCGACCGTGATCACGCCGTCCTGACCGACTTGATGCAAGGCATTGGCCAGCATCTCGCCGATCGAACGATCGTTGTTGGCGCTGATCGCGCCGACGTGAGTCACTTCATCCTTGCTCGAGACCTTCTTGGCCATCGAGAAGAGATGAGCCTCGGCGGCATCGACCGCCTTTTCAATGCCCCGACGAATCGCCATCGGATTGCTTCCGGCGACGATGTTGCGGAGACCTTCCTTGAAGATGCCGCGAGCCAACACGGTCGCGGTCGTCGTGCCGTCACCGGCCAGATCCGAGGTCTTTTGAGCGACCTCGACGACCAGCTTGGCACCCATGTTCTCGAAGCGATCCTCGAGCTCGATTTCCTTGGCGACGGTCACACCGTCCTTGGTCACGGTCGGACCGCCGAACGACTTGTTGATGATCACGTTGCGGCCGGTCGGGCCCATCGTGACGGCAACGGCGTTCGCCAGCTTCTCGACGCCGCGCAACATGCGTTGGCGAGCTTGATCCTCAAACAACAACTGCTTAGCCACGTTCGTCAACCTTATTCGAAGGGTGTCTGAGAGCTACTCAAAATCGACCGAGGCTCAGCCAACGACCTTCGCGAGAATGTCGCTCTCGCGGAGGATCTTGAGCTCGGCGCCATCCACTTCGACTTCCGTTCCGCCGTACTTGCCGAAGATCACTTCATCGCCCACCGCGACCGACAACTCGCCCCGTTGTCCGCTGTCGAGCAAACGCCCCGGGCCGACGGCGACCACCGTGCCGCGTTGCGGCTTTTCCTTGGCCGAATCCGGCAGAACGATACCGCCCGCCGTGGTTTCTTCCGCATCGAGAGGCCGCACAACGATCCGATCATCCAACGGACGCAGATTCACCTTTGCCATGTTTCGATCCTATCTCTGTTCTTTAGTGGTTGATACTTGGTCGATATGTCGCGCTTCCCCGGGAAGCAGGAGCGCGGGAGTTTTAAGGAAAGCACATCGTTGGTCGCGCCCAGGAGCCGCTCGGCATCATCGTTAGCCGAGCGACAGGGAACGCGACCCACGGAGGGACCGCCGAATCAACGGCGATCCCGGCGACTACATCATGCCGGGCATGCCGCCCATGCCGCCCATGCCTGGCATACCACCCATGCCGCCCATGCCACCCATGCCGTGGTCATGGTGATGGTCGTGATCGCCACCGGCTTCTTCTTCCTTCGGGATCTCGGTGATCAACGACTCGGTCGTCAACAACAACGAGGCCACGCTGGAAGCGTTTTGCAGGGCGGTGCAAACCACCTTGGCCGGATCAATGATGCCGGCGTCGATCATGTCGCAGTATTCGTTCTTGTCCGCGTTGAAGCCCTCGGTCTTGCCCTTGAGGTGCCGGACTCGATTGACCACGACCGCTCCGTCGAGGCCCGCGTTGTTCGCGATCGAACGAAGTGGGTAGTCAAGCACATTGCGAATGATGCGCACACCCAAGGCCTCGTCGCCGGTCACGTCGAGCTTCTCGAGCACCTTCTCGCAACGAAGCAAGGCGACTCCACCACCAGGAACGATGCCCTCTTCGAGCGCCGCGGCGGTCGCCGCCTTGGCGTCTTCAAACAGAGCCTTGCGCTCCTTCATTTCGGTTTCGGTCGCGGCGCCGACGCTGATCTGAGCGACTCCACCGGCGAGCTTCGCCAAGCGCTCTTGCAGCTTCTCTCGGTCGTACTCGCTGTCGGTGCGATCGATCTCGCGGCGAATCTGGTCGACGCGTCCCTCGATCTCGGTCTTCTTGCCAGCACCACCGACGATCACCGTCTCGTCCGACGAGATGCGGACGCGCTTGGCGCGACCCAAGTCGGTGAGCTTGACGCTCTCGAGTTCGATACCGAGATCCTTGAAGATGGCTTGACCGCCGGTCAGGGTGGCGATGTCACCCAAGATCGCCTTGCGACGATCACCGTATCCGGGAGCCTTGACGGCGGCCACCTTGAGAATGCCGCGCAGCTTGTTGACCACCAAGGTCGCCAGGGCCTCGCCCTCGACATCCTCGGCGATGATCAATAGCGGCTTGCCCGACTTGGCGAGCCCTTCGAGCAAAGGAATCAACGGCTTGTTCGAGCTGATCTTCTCCTCGAACAGCAGGATGTAGCAATCGTCGAACTCGACCGACACATTGTCCTGATTAGTGACAAAGTGGGGCGACAGGAAGCCACGATCGAATTGCATGCCCTCGACCACGTCAACCGTCGTTTCGGCTCCGCGACCCTCTTCCACCGTGATGACGCCGTCCTTGCCAACCTTCAAGAAGGCATCGGCCAGGACGTCACCAATCGAGGAGTCGTTATTGCCGGCGATCGTCGCGACTTGAGCGATCTCTTTCTTATTCTTATCGCCAATCTTCTTGGCTTGCTTACGGATCTCGTCGGAGACCGCTTGGGTCGCCCGAGCGATGCCGCGCGACAACGCCATCGGGTCGGCGCCCGCGGCGATCATCTTCAGGCCTTCACGGAAGATCGCCTCCGAGAGCACGGTGGCGGTCGTCGTGCCGTCACCAGCGACGTCGTTCGTCTTGCTGGCGGCTTCCTTGACCAGTTGGCAGGCGAGATTCTCGAACGGATCGTCAAGCTCGATATCCTCGGCGACCGTCACACCGTCCTTGGTCACCTTGGGCGACCCCCAGCCCTTATCCAGGACCGCATTCCGACCGCGCGGCCCCAACGTGCTGCGGACGGCTCGGGCCAGCTTCGAAACACCTTCGAGCAGAGGCTGACGCGCCTCATCGTCGAAAACCATTTGCTTTGCCACGTCCTACTTCCTCCATCAATGTTAATGGACACACAAGGTGCCTTTTTATGCGTCGGACCGTTGCCAACCGACGGCTCGTCGCCCGTCATTCACGGGCCCCGCCCCGGCAACTCGCTTCCTCCCCACACAGACCCAACCAGAGACTGAACCTGGCGATCGGCCTGCCGCGAGGAAACTCCGTCACGTCTATCCGCTGCCCGACCCGAAACTGGACTTCCCCTCGAAGGAGCGTCCAATACAAGACAGGCCAAGCTGTCAGGCTTGAACTTGAGCCTTTCCCCTACAGCAAGGCCTATGCCAAAGAACCGGGTCGAAGTAGTGAAGCCTGTTTTCCGTGCCGTTTTGCAGCGATCAGTCAGCTCGTCGGACCACGTACCGTGGCGAAAAAGCAGTGGTCTGCCACTTTGTCACGCCCCGTCACTCCGTTGGCCAACCTGACGGACCCTCCTCGCATTGGCTCGAAGATCCAGAGGCCTGGCCGTATTCTTGAGCTTGCCGAGACTGCCAAGATCGCCACCTGGCCAGAGTGGGGATAGCGTAAGAAGCCACCGTCTATTGGGCGGAGCTATTCGTGGCTGGCCAGAGAGCCACGCTCTTACGACGCGAGCCAGCCAAGCCAACTTCCATGCTTGGCTGATTGATGACTCGTACGCTCAGGCGTGAGGTTGGGAGATTGGGACGTAGCCGCCGGCCATTCCAGACCGGCCGATTCACCTCGTGAAGGTCACTCGACCAAGGCCCGCGCCGTCTCGAAAGCCTGGCCCAAGCCGGCGGAGGCATCGGCGGCCGCTTCCCCATTCGCGGGCGATTCCCGCCACACCGCATCCAGGGCGAGTTTCATGAACGGAGGCCCCGACTGTCCAGGGCCATCCATGGTGACCTCGTTGGCATGGTTCCGCAGACGAGCGACGGGCAATCCCTGCAACAGGGAACCATCGAGTAGCTCGACGTCCTCTCGCAAGAACGGACGATAGACGGCGACCTGGCCGAGCACTCTCACGTCCTGCCTCGCTCGCACCACCGTCGCTACCCAGGCGACTTCGGGCGAGGTTCGCGGGGACAACACGAACACGATCGGACGGTCGAGCCACATGCCGTCGGCTCGGGAACGCAGTTCTTCTCGGGCTTCGCCGCGAACGACCGCGCCCATGGCCGTGTCGCCCAACAATAAATCCGCCAGGAGTTGGCATTGATGGGGATCGGCCAAAGTGCAGCTCCGACAATCGATGACGATCGACGAGCATTCTTGAGCTTGCGCCAGACGCAACATCTGACGGAGTTCCGCGACCGTACTGCCGCCCACCGAAGTGATCCGCACCACACCGATTCCATCGCCAGCGCCATAGCCTTCGCTGGGACGCAAACGCCACACCCCGTCATCGTCTCGAGTCATTCCCTCGACGGTCGCGATGGGAACTTCTCGTCGCACCAGCTCTACATCGAAGGACGCGCGTCCCGCTCGTTCGATGGTCAAATTCACGTGAGTACCCAGCGGACCGCGCAATAGGTCGACCACTTCTCCAAGCTCTCGTCCGACCACGACTTCTCCGTCGATCCCCACGATCCGATCATTCGCTTTGAGGTCGGCTTCCCAAGCGGGCCCCAAGTAAATCGGATCGACGATGACGGTGACTCCTTGTTCGCCCGAAAGACGAACTCCGATTCCCACATACCGGTTGTCATGCAGCTGCTTGGCAACGGCGACTTCCCGAGCTCCGATCAAACGTGGTCCGCCGACCACGGCCCGCAACAAGCCATGGAGGAACAGTGCCGAGCGGGGGACGTCGTATTCCGCGCCTACCGCATTGGTGACTTGTATCGTTGGCGTTGTTCGGTCCCAAACCTCTCGGGCCTCGGCGACCAGCGCCTCCCACGAATCCAAGTCGTTGTTGCCGCGCCGCGCGGCGTTGCTCGACAGATCCTCTGGGCGCCCTTTTATCGCATCGATAG